>NZ_JAHBDD010000067.1:0-12458 GCF_019956155.1 Pseudomonas sp. BF-RE-22
GGCGATGGCGGTGGGTCAGCCAGTACATTTATTGACTGACCCACCGCTATCGCCAGCAAGCCGGCTCCTACAAGGGTCTCATCGTCTACGAGATTTGGGTCAGTCTTCGAACTCGCGGCGTTCGGCTTCGATGGCTTCGGCGAGGGCCCGGGCTTCGGCTTCTTCGTCGGACAACTCGGGCTCGGGCTCGGGTTTCGGCTGTTCGAGCGCGGCGACGGCGGCCAGGAGCTTTTCGCGCGCCTCAGCCACACCGAGCACATCATCTTCCCGTTCTTCTTCGACGGTGGCTTCTGGTTCGACTTGAAGCTCAGCCTCAATGACCGCTTCCGGCTGCGCCAAAACCTCTTCGGTCACGCTCATCTCGCCATCACGCAAAATGTCATCGAAGTCGGTCTTGAGCCCCTCCTCCATGGTGTCCAGCTCCAGCAACAACGTATGGAAGCTGGTTTCTTCCTTCGGCTCTTCCGGCTCGGCGCTGGCGTCCGCCAGTTCCTGCAAACCGGCTGGCACGGGCGCATCGTCGAAGTCGAGCACCGGGTCAGGCTCCAGCTCGCGCAGTTCCGCGAGCGGCGGCAGATCGTCAAGATTCTTCAGGTTGAAATGATCGAGAAACGCCTTCGTCGTCGCAAACATCGCCGGTTTACCGGGCACGTCGCGATAACCGACGATGCGAATCCACTCCCGTTCCAGCAACGTCTTGACGATGTGACTGTTGACCGCCACGCCCCGCACGTCTTCGATCTCGCCCCGGGTGATCGGCTGGCGATAGGCAATCAGGGCCATGGTTTCGAGCATGGCGCGGGAATACCGCTGCGGGCGCTCTTCCCACAAACGCCCGACCCATGGCGAGAATTTTTCGCGGATCTGCAGGCGATAGCCGGAGGCGACTTCCTTCAGCTCGAACGCACGGCCCTCGCAGGACTTGGCCAGGATCGTCAGGGCTTTCTTGAAGACCGGCGGCTCTGGCCGCTCGCCCTCCTCAAAGAGTTCGAACAGGCGTTCAAGCGATTGCGGTTTTCCCGAGGCCAACAGAAAGGCTTCAAGCAATGGCGCCAGCTCGCGGGGTTCAGTCAGGTTCATGATTCAACTCGTTATTCGGCTCGGGCTCGCACGTGGATCGCCGCGAACGGCTCATTCTGCACCAGCTCGACCAAGGATTCCTTGACCAGTTCGAGGATCGCCATAAAGGTCACCACTACCCCCAGGCGTCCTTCTTCAGCGGTGAACAGCTCGACAAAGGGCACGAAACCGCCCCCTTTGAGCCGCTCCAGCACGTCGCTCATGCGCTCGCGCGTGGACAGCGCCTCGCGGCTGACCTGGTGGCTTTCGAACATGTCGCCACGGCGCAGCACCTCGGCCATGGACATCAACAACTCGGACAGACTCACATCCGGCAACAGCTTGCGCGCCCGTGCTTCCGGGGCATCCAGCTTGGGCACCACCACGTCACGACCGACGCGGCTCAGGCCATCGATGCCTTCGGCGGCTGCCTTGAAGCGCTCGTATTCCTGCAAGCGACGGATCAGTTCGGCGCGCGGGTCGTCTTCTTCGTCTTCGATGGTTTCGGCGCGCGGTAACAGCATCCGCGATTTGATTTCGGCCAGCATCGCGGCCATCACCAGGTACTCGGCGGCCAGTTCCAGGCGCACCGACTGCATCAATTCGACATAGCCCATGTACTGGCGGGTGATTTCCGCCACCGGGATGTCGAGGATGTTGATGTTCTGTTTGCGGATCAGGTACAGCAGCAGGTCGAGGGGGCCTTCGAAGGCTTCGAGAAAAACCTCGAGCGCATCCGGCGGAATGTACAGGTCCAGCGGCATTTCCAGCACCGCCTGGCCATAGACCATGGCGAACGGCAGTTCTTGCTGGGCGCCGGCCTGACTGTCGATAACGGGTTCTACTGCAGACATTTACGCCTCGGCCATGAACGGCGTCGGGTCGCCGCAACCGACGCGGATCACTTCCGGCTCGCCATCGGCGAGGTTGATCACCGTGGACGCCTTGATCCCGCCGAAACCGCCGTCGATGATCAGGTCCACTTGATGCTCGAGCAATTGGCGCATTTCGTAAGGATCGCTCAGCGGGTCGGTGTCGCCCGGCATGATCAGCGTCACGCTCATCAGCGGTTCGCCGAGTTCTTCCAGCAGCGCCAGGGCAATCGGATGGCTTGGCACACGCAGGCCGATGGTGCGTTTTTTCGGGTGCAACAACAGGCGCGGGACTTCACGGGTGGCGTTGAGAATGAAGGTGTAAGGCCCCGGCAGGTGCGCCTTGAGCACGCGGAAGGTGCCGGTGTCGATCTTGGCGAACAGCCCGAGTTGCGACAGGTCGCAGCAAATCAGCGCGAAGTTGTGCTTCTCGTCCAGTTGACGCAACCGGCGCACGCGCTCCACGGCATTCTTGTCGCCGATCTGGCAACCAATGGCGTAGGAAGAGTCTGTGGGATAAATCACCACCCCGCCGTTGCGGATGATCTCGACAGCCTGTTTGATCAGGCGCGCTTGCGGGTTTTCCGGATGTATCTGGAAAAATTGACTCACATTCTCTACCTGTTCAGACGGCGGCAATAATTGGGTCATGTTTGAATCGACACCACAGTGGTGGCAGATCCTCCGGGAGCGGGCGGTATTCACCGATCTCGGACCAGCCTCCAGGGCCATGAAAATCACTGCCAGCGCTGACCAGCAGACCGAACTCGCGGGCGAGAATCGCCAGGCTGCCCACTTGCTCGGCGGGCTGATGGCCATTGACCACTTCGATAGCGTGGCCCCCAGCTTGAATATAGTCAGAAATCAGGCGGCGACGCTTGCTGCGAGTGAAATCGTAGTGCCAGGGATGTGCCAGGCTCACCCAGGCTTTTGCGGCGCGCAGGGTTTCGACGGTTTCTTCCAGGGTCGGCCAGTGTTGCTTGACGTCCCCCAGCTTGCCGGCGCCCAGCCATTTGCGGAACGCTTCGGCGCGATCCTTGACGAAACCTTCACGCACCATCCAGTCAGCGAAGTGCGGGCGGGCCGGCGCGTTGCCGCTGTCGCCCAGTTCCTGTTGAATCGCCCGGGCGCCCTCCAGCGCACCCGGCATGCCCTTCAACGCCAGTTTGCGGCTTATTTCTTCGGAACGTAGCCAACGGCCATCGTGCAACTTGGCGATGGCATCGACCAACGGCGCGGCATTGACATCAAATCCGTAGCCCAGTACATGAATGGTTGCGCCGCCCCAGGTGCAGGACAACTCGACGCCGTTGACCAGTTGCATCCCCAGCGCCGTTGCGGCGCTACGGGCCTCATCGAGGCCTTCAAGGGTATCGTGATCGGTCAAGGCCAGGACTCGCACGCCTTTCTCGAACGCACGCGCAACCAGAACCGCAGGCGCCAGGGCGCCATCGGAGGCCGTGCTATGGCAGTGCAAATCAACATTCACAGGGATGTGTAACCTCAAATCAGCCGGCGCTATCGCGCGCCCATATGTTTGTTATTATGCCGCCACATCCTGCTTCTGGCTGCCACTGTGAAACAATTCATCGATTTCATCCCGCTCCTGCTGTTTTTCATCGTATTCAAAATCGATCCACGGGTCGTCGACATCGCCGGTCATCCAGTGACTGTAGGCGGTATTTACAGCGCCACGGCAATGCTGATCATCAGCTCCCTGGTGGTGTACGGCACGCTCTTCATCAAGCAGCGCAAGCTGGAAAAAAGCCAATGGCTGACGCTCATCGCGTGCCTGGTCTTCGGTAGCCTGACACTGGCGTTCCACAGCGAGACCTTCCTGAAATGGAAAGCCCCGGTGGTCAACTGGCTGTTTGCCCTGGCGTTCATCGGCAGCCACTTCATCGGTGACCAGCTGCTGATCAAGCGCATCATGGGCCACGCACTGACCCTGCCGGACCAGGTCTGGACTCGCCTGAACATCGCCTGGATCGCATTTTTCCTGTTCTGCGGTGCCGCCAACCTGTTTGTCGCGTTCACGTTTCAGGAATACTGGGTCGACTTCAAAGTCTTCGGCAGCCTGGGCATGACGCTGTTGTTCCTGGTCGCTCAGGGTATTTACCTGTCCCGCCACTTGCACGACGCCGATACCACCACGCCAAAAACCGAGGACTGACATGCTTTACGCAATCATTGCCACAGACGTCGCCAATTCCCTGGAAGCCCGCCTGGCCGCACGGCCTGCACACCTTGAGCGCCTGCAAGTGCTCAAAGGTGAAGGTCGTATCGTATTGGCCGGCCCGCACCCGGCGGTCGACAGCAATGACCCGGGCGCTGCGGGTTTCACCGGCAGCCTGATCGTCGCCGAATTCGATTCCCTGAGCGCCGCCCAGGCCTGGGCCGACGCCGACCCGTACATCGCTGCAGGCGTCTACGCCAACGTTTTGGTCAAGCCGTTCAAGCAAGTCCTGCCGTAAATCTCTCCCTCGCGATGAACCTTGTCGGTTCATCGCGCTCTCAATCGCTCATTATTCTCGTTTGCCTGCCGACAACCTGCCCAATAATCGATTGGATTCAGGAGCTCCGATGCGCAAAGGTCCGTTGTGTCTGATGTTGGTCACGTTGTCGATCGTGGCGCCCGCCCACGGTGAAGAAAGTGCCGCCGGTGGTAGTTCGACGCCTCTGTCCTTGAGCGCCGGGAGCCAGATCAGCGAGTTGCAGCAACGCTTGAAGGTGAGCGAACAGCAACGAGAAGAATTGAGCAAACAACTGCAAAGTGCAGATGCCGAACGCGAAAGCCCTCAGCTGAGCCGGTTGCGCCAGGAGAATCAGCGTCTGAAGCTGCAACTCAAGGAAGCCCAGGCCAGCAGTCCGCTGCCGCGCTTTTTGACAGACCAGCAGCAATGGTTCGTGATCGGTGCAGGAGTTGCGCTATTGGCCCTGCTCTGCGGTATCTTCGCCAGTGGTGCAAGTCGAAAACGTCGACAATGGCTAAATTGAGTGAGTCATGAGCGAGCTGTTATTAATTGATGACGATCAGGAGCTGTGTGAGCTTCTGGTCAGTTGGCTGAGCCAGGAAGGCTTTCATGTCCGGGCTTGCCACGACGGCCAGAGTGCTCGTCGCGCGCTGGCTGAAACGTCCCCGGCGGCAGTGGTGCTGGATGTGATGCTGCCGGACGGCAGCGGCCTGGAACTGCTCAAGCAATTGCGCAGCGACCATCCGGAATTGCCGGTGCTGATGCTCTCGGCCCGCGGCGAACCTCTGGACCGCATCCTGGGCCTGGAACTCGGCGCCGACGATTACCTGGCCAAGCCGTGCGACCCACGGGAACTGACCGCCCGCCTGCGCGCCGTCTTGCGCCGCAGTCATCCGGCGGCGGTGTCCAGCCAGCTTGAACTGGGCGATCTGTGTTTCAGCCCGGTGCGCGGCGTGGTCAGCATCGATGAACAGGAATTCACCCTCACCGTCTCCGAAAGCCGCTTGCTCGAAGCCTTGCTCAAGCAGCCGGGCGAGCCGCTGGACAAACAGGAACTGGCGCAGATCGCCCTCGGTCGCAAGCTCACCCTGTACGACCGCAGCCTGGACATGCACGTCAGCAACCTGCGCAAAAAGATCGGTCCCCACCCCGACGGCCGCCCGCGCATCGTCGCCCTGCGCAGCCGTGGCTATTACTACAGCCTCTGAAACCTCGCACTCCCCTGTAGGAGCCGGCTTGCTGGCGATAGCGGTGGATCAGGCGGAGACTCTGCTGACTGACACTCCGCTATCGCCAGCAAGCCGGCTCCTACAGGGTCGGTGTGGTGTCAGGTCAATACGGCGCCGGGGTTTGTCAGGTGGATGCCAAACCGTCTTTACCCAAGCTTTACGCTCCGCTGACCGCCGCTGACCTTGATCTGCGTAATCTGTACTCATCCGGAACGTACCGGGAACGAGACAAGGAGATTCACCATGCGCAAGACTCTTATCGCTCTGATGTTCGCTGCCGCCCTGCCAACCGTTGCCATGGCCATGCCTGAAGGCGCCGGCCCGATGGGGGGTTCGATGGACGGCTCGCGCCACGGCGGTCAGATGCACGGCATGCACGGCAAAGGCCCGTACAGCCAACTGGACCTGAGCCGCGAACAGCGCGAGCAGATCCGCAAGATCATGGGCGAGCAGATGCACGAGCGTAAGCAAGTGGTCGACAAGTACCTGGAAAAACTCTCGCCGGCGGACCAGAAAGCCATGAAAGATGAAATGGCCGCCAACCACAAGAAAGCCGAGGCCGATGTGCGCGCCCTGCTGAAACCGGATCAACAGAAGCAATTCGACGAGATCCAGAAAAAACAGGCTGAGCGCCGCGCCGAATGGGCCGAGTTCAAGGCCTGGAAAGCGCAACAACCGCAAAAAGCGCAATAATGCGCTGACCCCGGACCCAACGGCTGTACACCGTTGGGTCTGATGCCACCCTGTTCAATGTGGGAGCGAGACCGGCTTGCCGGCGATAGCGATGTGTCAGTCAACACAACTGTTGAATGTGACGCCGCCATCGCCGGCAAGCCGGTCTCGCTCCCACATGGAATTCAGTCAGCTTGAGGATTTTCTGTGCGCTCATTGTTCTGGCGTATCCTGGCCAGCTTCTGGCTGGCCATCGCTCTGGTGGCAGGGCTGTCCATTCTGCTCGGGCACATGCTCAACCAGGACGCGTGGATTCTCAGTCGCCACCCGGGCCTCAACACCTTGCCCGAAGAATGGACGCAAACCTACGAAGCCCAGGGCGAAGAAGCCGCCCAGGACATTCTCGAACAGCGCAAACGCCAGTATCACATCGACGTTCAGGTGCTCAACGAAAGCGGCGACCCGCTCGTTCGCGGTACCTTTCCGCGCCGCGCCGCCGCCTTCGAAGCACGGCAGAACAACGATGACCGACGCCTGCCGTGGCGGCGTCTGACCGCCGAGTACACCAGTGAAAAAACCGGCGACACCTACCTGCTGATTTATCGTATTCCGCACCCGGAGCTGGACTCATGGCACCGCGAAAGCCTGCTCTGGCCACTGAGTGCGCTGGGCATCGCGCTCGTGGTGCTGACCCTGTTCAGCCTGTTCGTGACCCTGTCCATCACCCGACCGCTAAGCCGCTTGCGCGGCGCGGTGCATGATCTGGGGCAAACCACCTATCAGCAGAACAGCCTGGTGAAACTGGCCAACCGTCGCGATGAGTTCGGCGTACTCGCCAACGATTTCAACCGCATGGGCTCACGGCTGCAAAGCCTGATCGGCAGTCAGCGCCAATTGCTGCGCGATGTGTCCCACGAGTTGCGCTCACCGCTTGCCCGGTTGCGCATTGCGCTGGCACTGGCCGAACGGGCCAACCCAGAAGAACGGGAAAAACTCTGGCCACGCCTGACCCGCGAGTGCGACCGCCTCGAAGCGCTGATCAGCGAGATCCTGGTACTGGCACGGGTCGATGCCGACAACGCCAGCGCAGAAGACGTTGATCTGAATGCGCTGCTCAACTCGCTGCAAAAGGATGCGCAACTGGGTTCGCCGGAGCAGAACGTTCGTCTCGACGCAGAACCGCAACTGAATCTCAAAGGCTGGCCGACGATGATCGAGCGCGCCGTGGACAATCTGCTGCGCAACGCCCAGCGCTTCAACCCGGTGGGGCAATCGATTGAAATGCAGGCAGTGCGTCAGGGTGAGCGGATTGTGGTGAGCGTGCGTGACCATGGGCCGGGGGTCGACGCCGAGCATTTGAGCCAGTTGGGTGAGCCGTTTTATCGGGCGCCGGGGCAGACGGCAGCGGGGCATGGTTTGGGATTGGCCATTGCACGCCGGGCGGCGGAGCGGCATGGCGGGAGTCTGGTGTTGGCCAATCATCCGGATGGCGGGTTCATTGCCAGCCTGGAATTACCTTTAGTACCCGGAGCCGTCGTCCAACCCTAAAAGCTTCGCGGGCAAGCCTCGCTCCTACAGGGTTAGGTGCCGTGCCACAGCATCGTGACTGACATAAACCTGTAGGAGCGAGGCTTGCCCGCGAAGCATTTGATCTTAGGGTTTTGAAGGCCAGGCGCTGACAAATTCAGCCAGATCGACTTTCTCTGCAACGCGCGGTTCTTTCAGCGGCGTGCCCAGGTACAGGAAAGCAATCACCTCTTCCCCTTCAGCCAACCCCAACCCTTTGGCCACATGCGCCGAATACGCCAGCTCACCGGTGCGCCAGACCGCGCCGATCCCTTGCGCATAGGCTGCCAGCAGAATCCCGTGCGCCGCGCAGCCGGCCGCCAGCAACTGCTCGGACTTCGGATACTTGACGTGATCCTGCAACCGCGCGATCACCACGACCACCAACGGTGCGCGCAGCGGACCATTGCGGGCCTTGTCCAGCACCGCTTCGGACGCTTCGCTGTCCTGCAGTTTCGCGGCTTCGGCCAGCAACTCGCCCATCTGCTCGCGCGCTGCACCTTCGACTGTCAGGAAGCGCCAAGGCTGCAAATGGCCGTGGTCCGGCGCACGCATCGCGGCGTTAAACAGCACTTCGCGCTGCTCGGCGGTAGGGGCCGGGTCGATCAGTCGTGGAACGGAAACACGGTTGAGCAAAGCGTCGAGAGCCTGCATCGGCCACCTCCTGAAAAAAATGTCCGGCTATTCTAGCTGCAAGTGCCACGGGGATGCCGGTTTACATGCCCTGCCCCACGGGTAGAATGGCGCCCTTCCTACTTTCAGCCCGAGCGGACTTCATGGCGTTGCCGACCTTACGTCTCATTGGTTTCATCATCGGCCTCTTCCTGATCACGCTGGCGATCGCCATGGTCGTGCCCATGGCCACCCTGTTGATTTTCGATCGCACCGGCGATCTGCCGTCGTTCCTCTGGGCCAGCATGATCACCTTTGTCGCCGGCCTGGCGCTGGTGATCCCCGGCCGCCCCGAGCACGTGCACTTGCGCCCGCGGGACATGTACCTGCTGACCGTCAGCAGCTGGCTGGTGGTGTGCATCTTCGCGGCGCTGCCATTCCTGCTGACCCAGCACATCAGCTACACCGACTCATTCTTCGAAAGCATGTCCGGGATTACGGCCACCGGTTCAACGGTGCTCAATCACCTCGATGACATGTCCCCCGGCATCCTGATGTGGCGCTCGTTGCTGCACTGGATCGGTGGCATCGGCTTTATCGGCATGGCCGTCGCGATTCTGCCGTTGCTGCGTATCGGTGGCATGCGGCTGTTTCAGACCGAGTCGTCGGACCGTTCCGAAAAAGTCATGCCCCGTTCGCACATGGTGGCGCGTTTGATCGTAGCAGCCTACGTCGGCATCACCATTTTCGGCAGCCTGGCGTTCTGGTGGGCCGGGATGAGCCCGTTCGATGCGATCAACCACGCGATGTCGGCGATTTCCACCGGCGGTTTCTCCACGTCCGACCAGTCACTGGCCAAATGGACGCAACCGGCGGTGCACTGGGTGGCGATTGTCATCATGATTCTCGGCAGCCTGCCGTTCACCCTGTACGTGGCAACGTTGCGTGGCAACCGCAAGGCGCTGATCAAGGATGAACAGGTTCAAGGTTTGCTCGGCATGTTGTTGGTGACGTGGCTGGTGCTCACCACCTGGTACTGGTGGACCACTCAGTTGCATTGGCTGGACGCGCTACGGCATGTGGCGCTGAACGTGACGTCGGTGGTGACCACCACCGGTTTCGCACTCGGGGACTACAGCCTGTGGGGCAATTTCTCGCTGATGCTGTTCTTTTATCTGGGCTTTGTCGGCGGTTGCTCGGGATCGACTGCAGGCGGGATCAAGATTTTCCGTTTCCAGGTCGCCTACATTCTGCTCAAGGCCAACCTTAACCAGTTGATTCATCCGCGCGCGGTGATCAAGCAGAAGTACAACGGCCATCGCCTCGATGAAGAGATCGTGCGTTCGATCCTGACCTTTTCGTTCTTCTTCACCATTACCATCTGTGTGATCGCCCTGCTGCTGTCGCTGCTCGGCGTCGACTGGATGACCGCGCTGACCGGCGCCGCCAGTACCGTTTCCGGGGTCGGCCCGGGGCTGGGCGAAACCATTGGCCCGGCGGGCAACTTCGCCACCCTTCCGGATGCCGCCAAGTGGATTCTGTCGTTCGGCATGCTGCTCGGCCGACTGGAGATCATTACGGTGTTTGTTCTGTGTATTCCGGCGTTCTGGCGTCACTGACCTGGTTCGGCGCATCCATCAGCCGCACCCGGTACTCGCCGGGGGTGGCATCGAACCAGCGTCGGAAGGCGCGGAAGAAATTGCTCGGATCGGCGAACCCCAACAGGTAGGCAATTTCCAGCAGGGTCATGCTCGGTTGCGCCAGATACTGCTCGGCCAGTTCGCGTCGGGTGTCATCGAGCAGCGTCTGAAAACTCGTGCCCTCTTCCTGCAAGCGCCGCTGCAACGTCCGTTGCGACAAGTGCAGCGTCTGCGCCACGGTATCGCGCTTGGGTTCGCCCTGGGGCAGTAAACGGCACAACACCTGACGGGCCTTGTGGGTCACGCGGCTTTCGGAAAAGCGCGCCAGGTATTCCCCGGCAAAGCGGTCATGCAGCAGCGCCATGGCCTCATTGGCGGTTGGCAGCGGAGCTTCCATGTCGGCGCGCTCGAAAATCAGCGCGTCATAAGGTGCGTTGAACACCAGCGGCGCATGGAAGGCTTGTTTATACGGTTCGAGATCGACGGGCTGTTCGCCCTGCACCAACACCTTGCGCGGTTGCAGGGTGCGCCCGGTCAGCCAGCCGCACAGCGCCAGCGCGCAGGCCAGCGAGGCTTCGGCACTTTGTCGGGTCGGCGGCAGATGGTCACCGTGGACCGTCAGAATCAGGGCATACCCTTCATCCAGCAGACGGAAACTCAGGTCGGCACTTTCGGCGATGATCCGCTGATAACGCACCAAACGCTGGAAGCCTTCGGCCAGGGTCTGACTGGACATCAAGGCGTACCCAGCCACGTGGAATGACGCCGGTCGCACGACCTTGCCCATGTTCAGGCCAATCGCCGGATTACCGGACAGCTCGACCGCGCGCTGCCACAGGCGTGTCATGGAATCTTGCGGGAAGCGCGCATCAGGATCGTCCAGTGACGCGTAGTCGAGCCCCAGCTGCTTGAACAGAACCCGGCAATCCAGGCCGTCCATCTCCAGTGCTTTGACAATCCCCATCGCCCAGCTTGCAGAAGTCGTTCGTTCGCTCATGGCGTTTACTTACATGATGAGCCGCATGCTACGGCCAATTTCCGAAGGATACTAAAGTGGCGCCCATTGTCACTGGCTGATGCCAATGATCACTCTAGACTCAAATAAGCTACCCGCAGAACAACTTGCAGTCAGAACAATAACCACAGAGATCGCAGTCGTGGAAAACATCAGACGTTTCAACAGCTTCGCTGAGTTTTACCCGTATTACCTCAGCGAACACAGCAACAGTACCTGCCGACGATTGCACTTCATTGGCACGACGCTGGTTATTTGCATTCTGGCGCTGACCATCGGCAAAGGTGCCTGGTCGATGCTGCTGGCCATTCCGCTGGCGGGCTACAGCTTCGCCTGGGTCGGGCATTTCTTCTTTGAAAAGAATCGTCCTGCAACCTTTCAACATCCGTTTTACAGCCTGCTCGGCGATTTTGTGATGTTTCGCGACATGATTCTGGGCCGCGTACCGTTCTAGGCGCAGCCGCTATAGAAAAGCAAAGAGAGACTAGCCGATGAATGCCAATGCCCGCTTCACCCACATGCAGGACGGCACGCAGGAAGACTGGGCGATCATCGCCGCCGACTTCAGTGCCTACGCGAGGCAATTACCACAACGGATCATGGCGCACCTGAAACTGCTGGAGGGTGATTTTGGCGGGTTCCCGGTGGATCGTCTGACCCACTCCCTGCAAACCGCCAGCCGCGCCTGGCGCGATGGCCGCGACGAAGAGTACGTGGTGTGCGCCCTGCTTCACGACATCGGTGACACGTTGGGCTCCTACAACCACCCGGACATCGCGGCGGCGATCCTCAAGCCATTTGTCAGCGCCGAGAATGTGTGGATGGTGGAGAAACACGGGATTTTCCAGGGGTACTACTTTTTCCATCACTTGGGGATGGACCGGCATTTACGCGAGCAATTCAGCGGGCATCCGCAGTATCAGGCGACCATCGAGTTTTGCGCAAAGTATGATGCGGCGGCGTTTGATCCCGAGTATGAAACGTTACCGCTGAGCTTCTTCGAGCCGATGATGGAGCGGTTGTTTGCTCATCCGAAGAACTCGATTTACAGGGCGGCGATGCAAGAACACGCGCCGGCCTGACAGATCGGCGGTGTCAGGCCTGGCCCCTTCGCGGGCAAGCCTCGCTCCTACAAATGCGGCGCTGGCCCTGTAGGAGCGAGGCTTGCCCGCGAAGGCGTCTGACCGGCCTACGCGGGCTCCGCGATTTTGATGGCCTTCAACTCCGCCTCCCGCGCCTGGGCATCCGCCAACCGGTACAACTCGATCGAACCATCCCAATGTTCGATCAGCGCCGTGCACGACTCCACCCAATCCCCG
>NZ_JAHBDD010000068.1:0-12200 GCF_019956155.1 Pseudomonas sp. BF-RE-22
GGCGATGGCGGTGGTCAGGCAATGAATGCGTGACTGACCGGACGCCATCGCCGGCAAGCCGGCTCCTACAGGGAATTGGGGACATTCGTGGGTGAAGGGTCGGCTGTCAGGCCGCCTTCGCGAGCAAGCATCGCTCCTACGAAGAGCCAAGCAACGCACCCGCTTTTCACCACTCATCAGGCCGTGCGTTAGCTCGCCTTCAGCTTTTGATTTTGATCTGCCCGCCCCTTCGGGAGGCCGAGTGGAGGTTCTGCGCAGTGGGCAGCCCGGCATGGATGCCGGGCTAGCCGCCCCCGGCCAGGGATGGCCGATGGCGGCGGGCCCACGGAGCAGGACCGGAGCGAGGGAACGCCGAGCCTTAGCGAGGGGCCGGACGCTGGGGCGAAGCGTTTTGCTTACTTTTGGGCGTCTGCAAAAGTGAGTCGCCGTAAGGGCGAAACCACCAGCAGCCGTTACCACAAAAATGGATATGTACACCCGAAACAAAATGGTCGGCCCAAAGGCCGCCACGTTCAACCCGATACAGGCAAAGGCCTGGACATAAACTCACTGATCCGCGACCGCAACCAGCGCTCCGCCGGATCATTGTCATGCACCCCACTCCAAGCCATCGAAAGCTGCGCAGCATCAATGGGAAACGGTGGATCCTCAGCCCGCAAAGCACACCCTTCAACCAACGCACACGCCGCATAATCCGGTACGGTTGCGATCATTTCAGTGCCCGCGAGCAACGCCCGCAACCCACTGAACTGCGGAACACCCAACACCACCCGACGACTGCGGCCAACCTTGGCCAGATCCAGATCGATATTGCCGCTCAGATCACCGGAAAACGACACCATCGCATGCGGTCGCTCGCAGTATTCGTCGAGCGTCAGCAGCCCAGGTCGCTTGTCCCCACGCAGCACCTTGCAGGGGATGTCGCGCAATTTCTTGCACTTCGCATTCGCGGGCAAATCCGTGGTGTAACTCACCCCCACAGAGATCTCTCCCGAAGCCAGCAAAGCCGGCATCAGCAAATAGTTCGCACGCCGCACCACCACAACAATCCCCGGCGCCTCTTCCTGCAGTTGCCGCAACAACGGCGGAAACAAACCGAATTCGGCGTCGTCCGACAAACCAATGCGGAACACATCGCAGCTGCTCGCCGGATCAAATTCCTTCGCCCGGCTGACCGCCCCGGAAATCACATCCATCGCCGGCTGCAATTCCTTGAGAATCGCCAGCGCCCGCGTTGTCGGCTCCATGCCGCGGCCATTACGCAACAGCAACGGATCGTCAAACAGATCCCGTAACCGCCCCAGCGCCGCACTCACCGCCGGTTGGCCCATGAACAATTTTTCAGCCACCCGGGTCAGGTTCCTCTCGAACATCAAGGCCTCGAAAATCACCAACAGGTTCATGTCGACGCGGCGCAGATCGTTACGGTTCATAGGCACGGCTCCCTTGTGAATGCGTCGGACTTTACTCGATCAGCGGCACTTTCGCCGCACGTTTATAAGGACCGTATTCGACCGGTACCCATTGGAAATGCTTGCCCTCTGCGGCGATATGGCCAATGCCTGGAAACGGCAAATGCGCTGCCGTCACCCAGGTTTTACCGGCGGCTGCATCGCTGAACACCTTGGCGCGGCTTTTGATCGCTTGCTGACTGTTGACGTCAAAGCCGATCGAGACTTCCGGGTGCAAGAACTGCACCGCGAGGTTATGCACCAGATCGCCCATGAACAAAATGCTCTGCCCTTGAGAGGTGAAGCGGTACGTCGTGCTGCCCGGCGTGTGCCCGGCTTCCAGCGTGGCCTCGACCCCCGGCACAGGCGACTGACCGGCGTCGAACGTCTTGAAACGTCCCGCCGCGACGTACGGTGCGGTGGAGTCCTGGGCAATTTTGAAATACGGCTTGGCGCCCTCGGGAGCTTTGGCCAGCGCCTGAGGATCAAGCCAGTAATCGGCTTCGGCCTTCGCGGCGTAGACCGTGGCGTTGGCAAAAACCGGTTTCTGCTGGCCGTCGACCAATCCGCACACATGGTCCAGGTGCAGGTGGGTCAGCAGAATCGTGTCGACCTGCGAAGGCTCGTAGCCGGCGGCTTTCATGTTGTCCGAGAGCATGCCCGCCGTCGCACCGATGCATTGACCGGCGCCGGTATCCACCAGGATCAATTGCTTGCCGGTGTTGATCAGGAAGGCGTTGAACGCAGTCTGCACCCCCGGCGT
This sequence comes from Pseudomonas sp. BF-RE-22, assembly GCF_019956155.1. NCBI lineage: Bacteria > Pseudomonadati > Pseudomonadota > Gammaproteobacteria > Pseudomonadales > Pseudomonadaceae > Pseudomonas > Pseudomonas sp. BF-RE-22. Next base: position 2,215 of record NZ_JAHBDD010000068.1, read on the forward strand.
TTCAATCGAGCGGCGGGCCAGCAGTGCGCGGATCTGGCTTTGGGTCAGGCCCTGGAGCAGTTTGGGCGACAGGTCGTTGTAGCCGTCGAACAGCGCCGTCACCTCAAAGTCGCCCAGCGCCAGGCGGAAGTAGCCCGGCACCTGGGTGCCGACCTGTGCCGGTGCCTGAGCCGAGGAGATTCCGGACGCCAACGCCACAGCGAGGCCCAACGCGCCAACCAGAGAATGTTTCATGCCGTCACCCTTGATCAAGTCAGAAGAGCGGCCATGCACAGGCCCGCCACAAGACGTCGATCATGCCTCGCCCGGCACTGCAAAAATTGCAGCCATGTGCTGAGTCAGCGTTGTTGGCCACCACTGCGCATCGGCGAAATTAACAACGTTTAACTCGCCTGCCAGAGCCCCGCGACCAAGAATGAAGCTCACCGAAACGGACATTTGTCATGGCTCATTCTCAGCAAAACGTCGCTCGCGCGACTGCCACTGAAACGCGAAAGAAAACCACCGGCGGCCTGACCCCGTGGCGCGAAAGCCTGGTCAAGCAACTGATCCTCGAACGCCTCGGTGAAACCGTCGAAGTGACCGAACTGGCACGCGCCTGCGCCCTCTCGCGCAGTCATTTCTCCCGCGCATTCAAATGCAGCACCGGCCTCTCGCCGCAAGACTGGATTCGCCACCAACGCATCGCCCGGGCCAAGCAACTGATCCAGAACACCGACCTGAGCCTCACGCAAATCAGCCTCGAATGCGGTTTCTGCGATCAGGCGCACTTCTGCCACATCTTCACCCGCAGCGAAGGCATCAACCCATTCGCCTGGCGCTGCCGAGCCGTGCGCGCGCTTCCACGCACATCCTTGTAGGAGCCCGGCTTGCTGGCGATGGCGATTTCGTGGGCGCCATCGCCGGCAAGCCGGCTCCTACAAGGATTTTGGGGGTGTTCGGGGATTGAGGATCGACACAAAACCTGTAGGAGTCGGCTTGCCGGCGATGGCGATTTTACGGACGCCATCGCCAGCAAGCCGGCTCCTACAAGGATTGTGGGGTGTTCGGGGATTTGGGAATGACGCAAAACCTGTAGGAGCCCGGCTTGCCGGCGATGGCGATTTCGTGGGCGCCATCGCCGGCAAGCCTGCTGCCTTTTACCCTAACGGCACCAACCGCTCCAACGCCTCGGCCACGCCAAATCCATACGCAGGATCGGCCTTGGTGCAGTTGTCGATATGACGCTGGCGGATTGCCTGCGGTACGCCGTTCATCGCACGTGCGGTGTTGTCGAACAGCAACTGCTTGCGCGCCGGATCGAGCAGTCGAAACAGGTTACCCGGCTGTTCGTAATGATCCTCTTCCAACCGATGATCATAATGCTGGGCAAAGCCTTCCAGCGGCAGCGGCGGCTCGGCCAGTTCCGGCGAGTCCTGCCATTCACCGACACTGTTCGGGAAGTAACTGGCGGTACCGCCGAGGTTGCCGTCGGTGCGCATGGCGCCGTCGCGGTGGTAGCTGTGCGCCGGGCAGCGCGGCGCGTTGACCGGGATGTGGTTGAAGTTCACGCCGAGGCGATAACGCTGGGCATCACCATAGGAAAACAGCCGCGCCTGGAGCATGCGGTCCGGTGAAAAACTCACGCCCGGCACCACGTTGGCCGGCGAAAACGCTGCCTGTTCGATTTCGGCAAAGTGGTTTTCGGCGTTGCGATTGAGCTCCATGACGCCCACTTCAATCAGCGGGAATTCAGCGTGCGGCCAGACCTTGGTCAAGTCGAACGGGTTGTGCCGATAGTTGAGCGCCTGTTCTTCCTCCATCACCTGAATGCACAACTTCCAGCGCGGGAAGTTGCCCTGCTCGATGACTTCGTAAAGGTCGCGCAGATTGCTTTCGCGGTCCTTGCCGACCACTGCTTCGGCCTCGGCGTCCGAGAGGTTTTCGATGCCTTGCTGGCAGACAAAATGAAACTTCACCCACACCCGTTTGTTGTCGCGGTCGATCAGGCTGAAGGTGTGACTGCCGAAGCCGTGCATGTGACGGAAACTGGTGGGAATCCCGCGATCGCTCATCACGATGGTCACCTGGTGCAGCGCCTCGGGCAGCAGGGTCCAGAAGTCCCAATTGCTGGTGGCGTTGCGCAGGCCGGTGCGCGGGTCGCGTTTGACCACATGGTTGAGGTCGGAGAAACGCAGCGGGTCGCGGAAGAAAAACACCGGCGTGTTGTTGCCGACAATGTCCCAGTTGCCTTCGTCGGTGTAGAACTTCACCGCGAAGCCACGGATATCACGCTCGGCATCCGCCGCGCCGCGTTCGCCGGCCACCGAGGAAAAACGCACGAACAGCGGCGTTTCCTTGCCCACCGAGCTGAAGATGCTGGCTTTTGTATAACGAGTGATGTCATGGGTGACGGTGAAGGTGCCATAGGCGCCCGCACCCTTGGCGTGCATGCGCCGTTCCGGGATCAGTTCGCGGTCGAAGTGGGCGAGTTTTTCCAGCAACCAGATGTCTTGCAAGAGCGCCGGTCCACGGGGGCCGGCGGTCTGGATATTGAAGTTGTCGGCCACCGGTGCCCCGGTGGCGTTGGTCAGCTTTTTCATGGTCAGGTTCTCGAAGGATTCGGCTCATCAGGAGCGAGAACGGCGCGGATCTACGCCCGCGCCGTGGGCACATCAACCCTTGAGGAACGCCAGCAAATCAGCGTTGAGCTGATCCTTGTGGGTATCAGTCAAGCCATGGGGCGCGCCGGGGTAGACCTTCAGCGTAGACCCCTTGACCAGTTTTGCCGAAGCAATGCCGGCGGCCTCGATCGGCACCACCTGGTCCGCGTCGCCATGCACCACCAGCGTGGGGATGTCGAATTTCTTCAGGTCTTCGGTGAAGTCGGTTTCGGAAAACGCCTTGATGCAGTCATAAGCGTTCTTGTGGCCGGAGGTCATGCCTTGCATCCAGAACCAGTCGATCATGCCTTGCGACGGTTTGGCGTCCGGTTTGTTGAAGCCGAAGAACGGACCGCTGGCGAGGTCGATGTACAGCTGCGAACGGTCGACCAGGGACGCCTGACGAATACCGTCGAACACCTCGATCGGCAGGCCACCAGGGTTGGCTTCGGTCTTGAGCATCAGGGGCGGCACCGCTGAAATCAGCCCGGCCTTGGCCACGCGGCCAGTGCCGTGGCGACCGATGTAGCGCGCCACTTCACCACCGCCGGTGGAGAAACCGAACAGCACGGCGTCTTTCAGGTCGAGCCGTTCGATCAACTGCGCCAGGTCATCGGCGTAGGTGTCCATGTCGTTGCCGGTCCACGGCTGACTGGAACGGCCATGGCCGCGACGGTCGTGGGCGATCACCCGGTAGCCTTTGGAGGCGAGGAAGATCATCTGCGATTCCCAGCTGTCGGCGTTCAGCGGCCAACCGTGGCTGAAGACGATGGGCTGGCCGGTGCCCCAATCCTTGTAATAAATCTCGGTGCCGTCTCGGGTGGTGAACGTGCTCATGCGATGTTTCCTCAGGAGGGTTGGGGGTGATTCAAACCGGTGAGTGGCTCAGGCGTTCAGCCAGCCGCGCCACGCGTTCACCCAGGTGCGCGGCGGTGCAGCGATCTTCCGGGGGCGGTGCGAATTCGGGGGACTGTTCGACATTCGACTGCGCCATGGCGCCCAGCGAACTGCCGAGGCGATTGAGTTGCCCGTCGAACACGCCGGTGCCGGAGCGTGCCGGCAGCAGGTCGAGGCCGACCCAGATCATCGAATGCTGCGCGGCGAACACTGCCATCTGCAGCAAGGTGTTGAGTTTGTCGCCACACAGGCAGCCGGAATTGGTGAAACCCGCCGCGAGTTTGTCGCGCCAGGGTTGGGTCAGGTAGAACGCCGCCGTGGCTTCCATGAACCCCTTGAAGCGTGCCGAGGCGCTGCCCATGTAGGTCGGCGCACCGAAGATGATCGCGTCGGCGTTGTGCAAACGGTCCCAGTGCTGGTCCACGTCCTCGACCGAAATCAGCTGGCAGGTACTGCCCAGGTGCCGCTCCACACCTTGGGCCACGGCTTCGGCCATGACCCGTGTGTGCCCGTAGCCACTGTGATAGACCACCACCACGTTGCTCATTCCGGCGTCCTCATGACAAATAAATCCCTTTTCACAACACGGCTCCCCCTGTAGGAGCCGGCTTGCTGGCGATTGCGATGTACCCATCGCCGACAACTTCGGCTGAAATACCGCAATCGCCAGCAAGCCGGCGCCTACAGTTTGAGCAGTTGCGGTGCTGGAGTTTTGGGCGTAGACCGGACGCAGGACGAGTTAAACGTTGTTAATTTTCCCTGGCGCGCCAAAAGCCCCGGCGCCTTCTACACAAGCGCCACGCCCAGTAAAAACGCAAAGAACAGGGAGGATCGTAAACCGGCAGTCCAAGTGAACACCCGGCAGTCAGTTGGCCAGCGCATTGCGCGAATGAACAAACCTGACGAATATGCTCGGTAACCGCGTACCAGACGGCTGCAAGCAGGAGTGACCCGTTGACCCTTTCCCCCGAACAGGCCATCCATTTCGGCCCTTACCGGATCTATCCCGGACAACGCCTGGTGATGGAGGCCGACCAGCCCCTGCGCCTGGGTCGGCGTGCCATGGACATTCTGTTGATCCTTCTGGAACACGCCGGAAATGTGGTCAGCAAACAGGAACTGATCGCCGGGGTCTGGCCCAAAAGCGTTGTCGAAGACATCAACCTGCGGGTGCACATGGCGGCGTTGCGCAAAGCCCTCGGCGACGGCCAGAACGGCCAGCGCTACATCATCACCGTGGCCCAGCGCGGCTACAGCTTTGTCGCGCCGTTCTCTTTGGAGCACATCGAGCAACATCCGGCGAATGAAGCCCCCGCACCGAACGGCCACAACCTGCCCGTGCGGCGCACGCGCATGATCGGTCGCCAGTCCCTCGTCGACAGCCTGGTGGTCCAGTTGTCACGCCAGCGTTTCATCACGCTGGTCGGCCCCGGCGGCATCGGCAAAACCACCGTGGCCCTGCGCGTTGCCGAGCAATTGATCGGGCGCTACCGCGATGGCATTCGTCTGCTGGACCTGGCACCGATCAACGATCCATCGATGATCAGCGCGCATCTGGCGACGCTGCTCGAACTGTCGTTGCATGACACTGACCCGATGAGCGGCCTCCCCGCATTTTTGCGCGACCGGCAGATGCTGCTGGTGATCGACAACTGCGAACACCTGCTCGACGCCATCGCCGTGTTGAGCGAAAGCATCCTGCGCGCCGCGCCCGACGTGCACATCCTGACCACCAGCCGCGAGAGCCTGCGGGCCGAAGGCGAGTTCGTTCAGCGTCTTGAGTCACTGGACTGCCCGCCGCCCATCGCCGTGCTCGACCGCGCGCAGGCCCTGAGCTTTTCGGCCTTGCAGTTGTTTGTCGAACGGGCGATGGCCAGCCACGACAGTTTCGAACTGAGCGATGACGAGCTGCCGCTGGCGATTGAAATCTGCCGGCGCCTGGACGGTATTCCGCTGGCGATTGAACTGGCGGCGGCGCAAGTCGGCGGCCTCGGCGTGGGCGGCTTGCTCACGCAACTGCAAGGCAGTTTTCGCCTGCTCACCCAAGGCTGCCAGACCACCTTGGGTCGCCATCAAACCTTGCGCGCCACGTTGGACTGGAGTTTCGAACTGCTGAGTGCCTGCGAACAAACCTGCCTGCGCCGACTGAGCGTGTTCAGAGGCGGCTTCACCCTGGAGTCGGCAGCAGCAGTGATCGTCGGCGAACATATCGAACCCTGTGAGGTGTTTGGCTCGATCACACAACTGGTGGCCAAGTCGCTGCTGAACGTCGAGGTCGGCGACGAAGAAGTGTTCTACCGCCTGCTCGACACTACGCGCAGCTACGCCCTGGAAAAACTCGACCAGGCCGCCGACCTGCCGGGCACCCGCGAACGCCACGCCGAGCGTTGCCTGGCCTTGATGCATCAGGCCCAGCAGGACTGGGAGCTGATCGCGACGGCGACGTGGATCGAGCGTTATGCACGCAGTCTGGAAGATATTCGCGCAGCCCTCGATTGGGGCTTGGACGCACAAGGGCCGCAGACGTTGGCGATTCGCCTGGCCGCAACATCGACGCCGCTCTGGCAGGAGATGTCGCTGCTCAAGGAGCACGGCGTGTACGTGCGCAAGGCGCTGGCCCTGCTGGATGCCGCGCCCGAGCCCTGCCCCCGGCTGAAAATGGCCCTCAAACTGGCCCTCGGCAGCGCCTGCTACCACACCCAGGGCGGCACGGCGGAAACCGTCGAGGCCTTCGTCAGCGCCAGAACGCTGGCCAGGCACTGCAACGACGTGGCCGGTCAGTTGCGTGCGGTGTCCGGGCACATGGCGGTCAACCTCTGCTGTGCCAACTATCAAATGGCCCTGGAGCAGAGCCAGCAGTTCGACCGGTTGGGGCTGCACGGCGACGAAGTGTTGTCCCTCAGCACCCACCGTTTGCGGGTGCTGGCGCTGCACTTTGCCGGGAATCAGGAACAGGCGCGGGTGAATGCCGAAGAGGTGCTGCAGCGCATGGCCCAGAGCGGCCACCTCAACCGCTTCACCCACGGTTTTGGCGTGCAGTACGACCAGAGCGTCGCCGCCCTGACCATTCTGGCACGCATCCTCTGGCTGCAAGGCAGGCCGGAACAGGCGTGGCGCACCGCCCGGCAAGCGCTGGACATCGCGATGCAGATCAACCATGGAACGTCCATCTGCTACACCCTGGCGCTGGCCGGTTGCCTGATCGCCCACTACAACGGCGACACCCGCACCGCGCGCGAACTCTTGCGACTGCTGCTGGAACAAGCGCAAAAGCACTCGGTGCTGCTGTTTTACACCTGGGCCATGCACTACGCACAGGTGATCGACCACACCGAGCTGCGCTCCTCCCTTCTGCCGGGCGAGGGGTTGATCAAGGACATCATGGTGACGCTGGACACCGGTTTCGTCGATGACGACTTGTCACAACGGGCGGATACCGGCATGGCGGGCTGGAACACGGCGGAGATCCTGCGAGCCAGGGCTGAGGCGCTTCTGGCGCAAGAGTGCCCGTTGAACACCGACGCGGCCGAGGCCTTGCTGATCAGGGCCTTGAACGTCGCCAACCATCAGGGCGCCCTGACCTGGGAACTGCGCAGCGCTACCTCGCTGGCACAGCTTTGGCAGCGTCAGGGCCGGCACCGGCAAGCCCATACGCTGCTGGCGCCGATCTACAACCGGTTCACCGAAGGTTTTGCCACACCGGACCTGACGAAAGTCCGCCGGTTACTCGACGAGTTGCAGCGCCACGTGCCCGCTTGATACCCACCGCGCCCGGCTGATGTAGCGGGCGTAACGCATTTCAACGGTGCGCAATTCACCGCTGCCCTCGAGTTTCTCCAGGGCGTAGGTGCGGGTGGTGTTGAGGAAACGGTAGCGGGCCAGTCCGCCGCCCTGCTCCAGCGATAGCAACGATTTGAGCGCCAGACTTTCCACCCCTTCAATCAAGCGAGCAGGCAGCAATGCCGCGCAACTGATCACGCCAATGGCGGCATCCAGCGTAAAGGCCATCTTGAACACCGACAGGCGCTGCAACACGGTTTGCTCCAGCGGGCTCAGTTGCTCATAGCTCCAGTCCAGCGCCGCTTTCAAGGTTTGATGCCGGGGCACGGCGGTGCGCCGGCCCTGGGTCAGCAGCTGAAAACAATTGTCCAGTTGAGCTTGCAGGCCCACCAGCGCCAACGCATCAATCTGCGCCGCCGCCAGTTCGATGGCCAGGGGCAGACCATCGAGCCGGCGACAGATTTCGCGCACGACCTTGAGGTCTTGTTCGCGCAGCACAAAGCCTTGCTGACGAGCACGGGCACGGCTGACGAACAGTTGCACCGCCGAATAGCCCATCGCTTCGGCCACACTGTGCAACGCCGAAGCCGGAGGCACCGCCAGTGGCGGCAAACGCTGGACCGTTTCCCCCTGCGCCTGGAGCGGCTCGCGACTGGTTACCAGGATCGACAGGCGTGGCGCCGCCATCAGCAGGTCCTCGACCAGTGTCCGGCAGCGTTCGAGCAGGTGCTCGCAATTGTCGAGCACCAATAACGCATGACGTTGCGCCCATGTCTCCAGGGTGGTTCCGACGCCCAGCTCAAGCGCCCGGGTCAGATGATCGACCACCTGCGCAGGGTCATCGATCACCGCCAGATCCACCAGCCAGACCCCATCCTGGTAATGCTGCAAGAGCAGTTCGGCCACCCGCAACGCCACGGTGGTCTTGCCGATGCCGCCGGGACCGGTCAGGGTCATGAGGCGCCGAACCGGTAACTGCCGGACCAGACTGCCGACCAGCGAATCGCGCCCGATCACCGGCGACAGGCGCGCGGGCAGGTTGTGTTGAGGTTTCTGAACCGTTTCGATCGAGGCCAGCGTACTCGCCGGCACCCGCTGCACGGACGCGATAAAGCTATAACCGCGCTGGGGAATGTTGACGATGTAGCGCTGCCCGTCCTGCCCGTCGCCCAATGCGCGACGCAGCGCGGCGATATGCACGCGCAGGTTGATCTCCTCGACCACCGAAGTCGGCCAGACGAGTGCGATGAGCTCGTCCTTGCTGACCACGTTGCCCGCACGCTGGACCAGCACCTGCAGGATATCCAGGGCCCGCCCGCCCATGCGCAGCGGCCGGTCCCCGTCGAGGATCAGCCGTTGCCGCAGGTGAAACGCATAAGGGCCGAATCGCAGCACCGCTTCGTTGTTCAAATCACTGACGCTGTTCATGCAGGTCCACGTGCGCAAACCCTAAGCGGCTCAACGGATTGTCATTTCCATTGCGCGCCAGGCTCGCGCCTCCATTACAAAGAGTTCACGGGTATCTTCGCAGGCCTTGGTGACGGAACAACGGTCACGGTGGGAGCGTCACGGCCATCACGGTGCGCAGAACGGACAAAAAGGCTCTAGCTGAACTGTTCGCGGTACTGGGACGGGGTCAACCCGAGTTTTTCACTGAACAGAAACCGCATGTGCCGCACACTGCCGAAACCACTTTTGAAAGCCACGGTCTTGAGCGGCAAGTCACTGGTTTCCAACAAATTTCTCGCACAGTCGATACGTGCGCTCTGGAGAAATTCCATCGGCGTCATGTTCACTTCCCGGGCGAACACCCTGGCGAAATGACGCGGACTCATGGTGGCCAGGCCGGCCATGCGCTCGATGCTGAAGGCTTCGTCGAGGTGGTCGAGCACATAATTCTGCACGCGCGTCACCGGTGTTTCGTGAGGGGCCACCGTCGCCATCAACGGACTGAATTGCGCCTGTCCGCCCTGACGTTTCATCACCACCAGCAACACCTTGGCCACGTCCTGGGCGACTTTCTTGCCATGGTCTTCGGCAACCACGGCGAGTGCCAGGTCAATGCCGGCAGTGACGCCGCCGGAGGTGATCAGGTTGCGGTCCTGAACAAAGATCTGATCGGTCTCCACCGTCGCCTTCGGGAACCCCTTGATCAGCCGTTCGGTGTAATGCCAGTGGGTGGTGACACGGTAGCCATCAATCAGGCCGGCATTCCCGAGCACGAATGCGCCGGTGCAGATCGAGCCATAACGTCCGGCCCGCTTAACCGCACCTTTGAGCCAGCCGAGCAACGGCGGGTGTTTTTCGTTGTAGGCCCCGGGGCCGCCCGGCACCAGCAACAGGTCATACGCCTGATCCGCCTGATCGATATGCACATCGGCCTGCACGCTGACACCGTTGGAGGCACGCAACGCGCCGTGCTCGGTGCCGATGGTCGACAACACGTAACGCTCGGCCGGTTCCAGATAACGATTGGCGATGGAAAACACCTCCATGGGCCCGGCCATGTCGAGGAGGAGAAAATCAGGGAACAGCACCATTGCCACGGTTTTCATGGGTTCAAAATCACTGAAATCAAAAAAAGAATACTGGCCGTACATCGCCCCCTGTAGGAGCCGGCTTGCTGGCGATGGCGGTGGGTCAGTCGACATGATTATTGTCTGAACG
>NZ_JAHBDD010000069.1:0-11459 GCF_019956155.1 Pseudomonas sp. BF-RE-22
GGCGATAGCATCGCCTCGGTATCACTGAAAGACCGAGGCGCCTGCATCGCCAGCAAGCCGGCTCCTACAGAAATGATGTCTTACCAGGGAATGTTTTCACCCCTGTAGTTCACGAAGTGGTGCCCACCCTTGCCGGTGTAAGCATTCACCTGATCCACCAACCCGCGCACACTGGTTTCCACGTCGATGTCAGCGCCTTCACCGCCCATGTCGGTTTTCACCCAGCCCGGATGCAGCGACAGCACCGTCAGTTTCTGATCGCCCAATTGCGTCACAAAGCTGTTGGTCATCGAGTTCAATGCAGCCTTGCTCGCCTTGTACAACGCAAGTTCCGGCGCGTCCGGCATGGTCACGCTGCCGAGCACCGAACTCATGAACGCCAGCACGCCGCTGTCCGGGCGAATCTGCCCGACAAAACGTTGTGCCAGGTTGATCGGCGCCACCGCATTGGTGAAGAACAACTGACCGACTTCAGCCAGCGTCGCACCGCCCGGCGTCTGCACGTCAGGGCCTTTTACCCCGGCATTCACGAACAACAGATCAAACACTTCGCCCTTGAGTTGCTGACTCAGGGCAATGACGGCCTGCTGATCATCCATGTCGAGTTTTTCGATCCGCACCTTGCCCAGCGCCTGCAAGGCGTCGGCGTTCTGCGGGTTGCGCACGGTGGCGGTGACTTGCCAGCCGTCGGCCAGCAGGGTTTTCACCAGACCGAGGCCCAGGCCCCGGGAGGCGCCGATGATGAGTGCGGTTTTTGCCGTGGACATGTGTGGCTTCCTTGATGAATGAGGATCACGGATTTAATGGACAACGCTGCCCGAGCCGTTGCTGCAACTCGTTGCGCAACGCGCCGAGTTCGTCCATTCGGGTTTCGATCAGTTTGAGTTTGTCTTGCAGCAATTGCGTGACGGCGCTGTCCGGATCGGGCGACCGCCACAACGCGGCGACGCTGTTGCCGATCTCGCCGAGGGTAAAGCCCAGCCGTTGAGCGGTCTTGATGTAGAGCACCAGTTGCACCATGTCATCCGGATATTCGCGATAACCGTTGGCGCTACGTTGCGCCGCGATCAATCCGCGCTGCTCGTAGAAGCGCAGCGTGTCGCGGCTGACGGCGCTGGCCTGGGCTAATTCACCGATGCGCATGTTGATGTCTCGAGAGGGCTTGACCCTGGAGCATACTCCAGGCTTTAGGCTTGTTGCTCCCTGAATTTATGGAGCAGTGCCGATGTGGACTTCAACGCAATATCGCCGCGTGGTGCGGGGCAGCGCCTGGTATGACTTGATCGTGACGGCGGCGTTTGTCACACCGTGGAGTTTTACTGCGTTGCATGGGTTGTTGGCGGGTTTGAGTCAGGCTTTGGATTTGCCCGGCGAACTGCCGGCGTTTGAGCCGATGCACATGTTGATGGCGAACCTGTTGGGCTCGATCGTGTGCGTGTGGTCGGTGCTGCGGATTCGTGATCCGCAGCAGGTTTATGGCCGGTATGACGCCGTTGGCAGATTCCTGTTCTCCACTTGGCAGCTCTATGCCTTGCTCCATGGCGCCAGTTCGCTGTTGGTGATTTTTCTGGTTTTTGAATTGGCGTGGGGCGTGGCTCAGGTGTTGCCAGTGCGGACGCCTTCGCGGGCAAGCCTCGCTCCTACAGGATTTGCGCCGAACCTGTAGGAGCGAGGCTTGCCCGCGAAGGGGCCGGAGCAGACAACCACTAATGCCCACCCTGCCAAGGCTGCCCCAACGACACCGGCGCATACAATCGTGTGCGCACGGCATCCCGCGACAGCAGCACCAACACCACAATCGTCGCGACATATGGCAGCATCGCCAGCAGACTCGACGGGATCGCCAGCCCCAACCCCTGCGCCACCAGGTGCAGGATGCTGGCGAGCCCGAACAGATACGCCCCCAGCAGCAATCGCCACACCCGCCAACTGGCAAACACCACCAGCGCCAGGGCAATCCAGCCGCGACCGGCGCTCATGTTCTCCGCCCACATCGGCGTGTAGGCCAGCGACAGATACGCCCCGGCCAACCCCGCCATCGCGCCGCCGAACAGCACCGCCAGCGTTCGTACGCCCAACACCGGCAAGCCCATCGCACAGGCCGCATCCGGGTTTTCGCCGACGGCCTGAATGATCAGCCCGACACGACTTTTCACAATCACCCACGCCACCAGCGCAAACAACGCGAACGACAGATACACCAGCAGATCCTGTGCAAACAGCATTCGCCCGATCAGCGGGATTTCGCTGAGTAAAGGGATCGCCACCGGCTCAAAACCCGCCAGCGGTTTACCGACCCACGCCGCACCGACAAAGGTCGACAGGCCCACACCAAAGATCGTCAGTGCCAGCCCGGTGGCCACCTGATTGGCGTTGAACACCAGCGCCACCAACGCAAACAGCGACGACAGCAACATCCCGGCGAGCATCGCCAGCAACACGCCAAGCCACAGGTTGCCGCTGTTCAGCGCGACGATAAAACCGATCACCGCGCCAAACAGCATCATGCCTTCCTGGCCGAGGTTGAGGACGCCGCTTTTCTCACAAATCAATTCACCCAGCGCCACCAACAGCAACGGCGTGCCGCAGCGCACCATGGCGTAGAAAATATTGCTCAACAGATCGATATCCATCACAGCGCTCCTGCTTGTACGACGGTGGCTGATGCGCGACGCGTCCAGCGCAAATGCAAACGCGGTCGGTAGAGAATCAGCACGTCACTGGCCAGCAGAAAAAACAGCATCATGCCCTGGAACAATTGCGTGATCGCTTGCGGCAGATTCATGCTCATCTGCGCGTTCTCGCCACCGATGTACAGCAATGCCATCAACAGGCTGGAAAACAGAATGCCGACCGGATTGAGCCGCCCGAGAAATGCCACGGTGATCGCGGCGTAGCCATAGCCGGGCGAGACTTGCGGCACCAACTGACCAATCGGCCCGGTGACTTCACACACGCCGGCCAGCCCCGCCAATCCGCCGCTGACCAACAGCGCCAGCCAGATCAGCCGTTTCTCGCGAAACCCGACAAAACCCGCCGCACGCTTGTCCAGCCCGAGCACTTTGATCTGGAACCCGACAAAGCTTTTCTGCAGCAACACCCACACCGTCACCAACGCGAGCAGGGCAAAATAAACGCCGGCATGCACCCGACCGTCCTCCATCAACAACGGCAAACGGCTGGCATCGCCAAACATCGCCGACTCCGGAAAGTTGAACCCGGCCGGATCCTTCAGTGGCCCGTGTACGCAGAACAACAACAGGTTCAGGGCGATGTAATTGAGCATGATGCTGGTGAGGATTTCGTTGGCATTGAAGCGCGTGCGCAGCCACGCCGTCAGCCCGGCCCACGCCGCGCCGGCCAGCGTGCCGACGAGCAGGATCATCACCAATGCCCAGCGACTTTGCAGACCGATAATGTTCACCGCCAACGCACTGCCGGCCAGCGCGCCGAGCAGCAACTGGCCTTCGGCGCCAATGTTCCAGATCCGTGCCTGATACGCCACGGCCAGACCCAAGGCGCAGAGCAGAATCGGCAGCGCCTTGACCAACAATTCGGAGACGCCATACAAGTCGCTGACCGGGGCGATCAGCAAGGTGTGCAAGGTCAGCAACGGGTCATGGCCCAACGCGATAAACAGCAGCGAGCCGCAGGCCAATGTCAGGGCCGCCGCCAATAACGGCGAGCACCACAGCATCAGGCGCGATTGCTGGCCACGGGGTTCGAGGGAAAGCAGCATGTGAAACTCCGTTAAACCGTTGCGGGCGCAAGTGATTGAGGGGCGTCGAACTGGCCGGCCATCCAGCCGCCGACGTCGATCAGGCGGGTGTCGACGGTCGCCCTGAGCGGCGACAACCGTCCGCTGCACAAGGCGCCGAGGCGGTCGCTGATCTGGAACAGTTCATCGAGGTCTTCGGAGATCACCAGGATCGCTGCGCCGGCATCGCGCAAGGCAATCAGCGCGCGGTGAATGGTCGCGGCGGCGCCGACGTCCACGCCCCAGGTCGGGTGCGCGGCCACCAGCAGTTTCGGTTGCTGAAGAATCTCCCGGCCGAGGATGAATTTCTGCAAGTTGCCACCGGACAGACTGCGTGCCGGCGTTTGCGCATCGGGTGTCTTGACGCCGAAGCGGCGGATGATTTCTTCGGCCAGCGCTTTGACCTTGGTCCGCCGAATCAGCCCGTTGCGCAGCAGGCCTTGTTGAAAGGCGCTGAGCAGGGCGTTGTCGGCCAGGCTCAACTCCGGCACCGCGCCGTGACCCAACCGTTCGGCGGGGACGAAGGCCAAGCCAAGTTTTCGACGGGCATCCGGCGGTAAATGAGCCACCGCGTGCCCGTCAAAACGCAGGGTTGCACCGTCATTGCGGTGCAGGCGTTGTTCGCCACTGAGCAGCGCCAGCAGCTCATCCTGACCATTGCCTGCCACTCCGGCGATGCCGACGATTTCGCCACGGCGTACGTGCAGGTCGATGTCCTTCAGCGAGCAGCCAAACGGATCGGGGTTGTGCCACGACAATGCGCTCACGTTCAAAAATGCATCACCGCCCACGACCTTCGGGTAATCGGTGATCAGATCGGCCGCTTCCCCGACCATCAACTTCGCCAGTTGCTGATCCGAGCACTGCGCCGGCACGCAATGCCCGGCCACACGACCGCCGCGCAGCACCGTGGCGCTGTGGCACAACGCACGCACTTCACCGAGCTTGTGGCTGATAAACAGAATGCTGCAGCCCTCGGCCGCGAGCCGGCGCAAGGTGACGAACAATTCGTCGGCCTCTTGCGGGGTCAGCACCGAGGTCGGTTCATCGAGAATCAGCAGACGGATGTCCTGCATCAGGCACCGAATGATTTCCACCCGCTGGCGTTCGCCAATCGACAGGCTGTGGACCAGTCGCTCCGGTTCCAATGCCATGCCGTAGCGCCGGGACACTTCGCGAATTTTTGGCTCAAGTTGTTTTGGTGTACCGGCGGCCGCGCCCATCGCCAGCGCAATGTTTTGCGCCACGCTGAGGGTTTCGAACAACGAGAAGTGCTGGAACACCATGCCTATTCCCAAACCGCGAGCCTGAGCCGGGTTGCGCATGGTCACGTGCTGGCCTTGCCAGATCACTTCGCCGGAATCAGCGTGGGTGACGCCGTAGATGATTTTCATCAGCGTACTTTTGCCCGCACCGTTTTCGCCGAGCAGCGCATGGATTTCGCCGGGCGCAATACTCAGGTCGATGGCATCGTTGGCCAGGCAACCCGGGTAGCGTTTGCTGATTCTGCGCAGTTGCAGGCGAGGCGTTTGGTCGGGGATCGGCACGGGGTTGGGCATAACAGGCTCGGGTCGATGGAGTTGTGCCTGTGGATAAAGCAATTTCCTGGCCATTGAGTCAGGAAAATTGAAAATGCTTGCCGGCCAAGGCATCGGGCGCGCCGCTTCGCCACATTTCGATCCCGACGCAGCACCACATAAGGGCGAAGCAGTAGATCAGGCTCCGGTTTTGCGCAGGCCGATTTGGTCAAAAAACGAGCAACCCTTTGCAAGCCATGCCGGATATGGGGTCGCGCCAGCCATGAACGGGTTATCCACAGATTGCTCCACAGTATTTGTGCGCAAGCGCAAAGCTCGGGCATAAGCACTGAGCGGCTTTCTTCTAAAGGCGATAAACCACGCTAACTGATTGTTTTTACGTGGATTTAGTCTTTTTGAAGGCGTATTGAACAAAAAGTGAGCAATGCCCGCAAAGCCGCATGACAGAAGGGTTACAGCGGTATGTGCTCAGGTTATCCACAGCCGGGTGCACAGTAGATGTGGGCAAATACACGGGATCGATGGAAGGGCGTTGAGCGTTGTTGGTGCGCTCAGCGCTGCAACAGAATGCGCCCGCGACTCAAATCGGCCAGTTGCGTTTGCAGGGTGTCGATCTGCGCTTCGCCCATCGCCAATTTCAGCTCCACACCGTTGGCCGTGAACGTTTCCTCCACGACCAGCCCGCCAAGTTCTGCCACCCGCAGTTTCACCAGCGTCAGTTCGCCAAACCCGCAGGCGCAACTCAGCGGTACGCGGCTGATCAGCTCAACTTTCGGTGCCGCTTGCAGGCACTTGTTCGCGCCGCCGCCATACGCTCGGGCGAGGCCGCCGGTGCCGAGTTGAATGCCGCCATACCAGCGGATCACCAGCACCGCGACCTGGTCGCAATCCTGTGCATCGATGGCCGCCAGAATCGGACGCCCGGCGGTGCCGCCAGGCTCTCCGTCATCGGTGCTGCGGTATTGGGCGCCGAGTTTCCACGCCCAGCAATTGTGCGTGGCGTTCAGATCGCTGTGTTGCTCGATGAACGCCTGGGCTTCAGCAGGGCTGCTGATCGGTGCGGCGAAGGTGATGAAGCGGCTTTTGCGAATCTCTTCGCGGTATTCGCAAAAGTCGCTGAGGGTAAAAGGCATAAGAGTCTTAAATGGCTGGAGTCAGGCCGCAGCCTTTGAGAATGATGCGGATCAGGTTGTCGCCGGCGTCTTCCATGTCTTGCTTGGTCAGCTTGGTGCGGCCGCTGACCCGGCAAATCTGCGTGGCAAAGTCGGCGTAATGCTGAGTGCTGCCCCACAACAGAAAGATCAGGTTGACCGGGTCGACCGGGTCCATTTTGCCAGCGTCGATCCACGCTTGAAACACCGCCGCCCGGCCCTGGAACCAGGCGCGGTAATCCTGGTTGAAATATTCGGTCAGGCACTCACCGCCGCTGATCACTTCCATGGCGAAGACTCGCGAGGCTTGGGGCTGGCGGCGGGAGAATTCCATCTTGGCGCGAATGTAGCGCGTCAGCGCTTCGGCCGGATCATCCTCGGCGGTGAGGGTGTTGAAGGTGCTGTCCCACAACTGAAGGATGTTGCTCAACACCGCCACATACAACCCCAGCTTATTGGTGAAGTAGTAATGCAGGTTCGCCTTGGGCAACCCGGCATTCAGGGCGATGGTGTTCATGCTCGTGCCTTTGAACCCGTGACGGGCGAACTCGTCTTCGGCGGCTTTGATGATGGTCTCTTCGTTCTTCTGACGAATGCGGCTGGCAGGTTTGCCGCCGTGAGCGGGGACTTCAAAGGTCATAGGCACTTCCGAACAGGTGGGTGGGTGCAACCAATGCGTTGATAGCGCAACCACAGGCTCCAGACAAGTCCCGACACGATAAAACCTGACCACCACAAATCCCTGTAGGAGCGAAGCTTGCTCGCGAAGGCGTCTTTACATTCAACATTGATGTTGATTGAGCCGACGCCTTCGCGAGCAAGCTTCGCTCCTACAGGTTTCCACCTTATTCAGCGTGTTGCGGCCAGGCTTTCCAAAAAGCTTTCCAACACCAAATGCGGGCGACGTCCCTTGCGTGTCACCGACGCAAGGCTCAAGTCATAAAACCGTGCTGTCGGTTTCAGCGCGCGCAAGCGCCCTTGCTGCACCCAGAGGCTGGCGTAGTGATCCGGCAGGTAACCGATGTAGCGCCCGGTGAGAATCAGAAACGCCATGCCTTCGCGGTCTGACGCACTGGCGGTGCAATTGAGTGCCTGGTAATGCGCCTGAATCTCGGCCGGCAAGCGGAAGGTCGGGGCGATGGCGTCCTGACTGTTGAGGCGCTCATCGTCCAGTTGTTTGTCGTCGACATAAAACAACGGATGACCAACCGCGCAATACAGCAGCGAACGTTCACTGTAGAGCGGCTGATATTCCAGCCCCGACAGGGCGCTTGCCTGCGGCACCACGCCGACATGCAAGCGGCCGTCGAGCACGCCTTGCTCGACTTCATTGGGCGCGATCATGCGGATCTGAATCTGTACGTCCGGCCCGCGTTCCTTCAATTGCGCCAACGCATGAGTGATGCGCATGTGGGGCAGGGTGACCAGGTTGTCGGTGAGGCCGATGGTCAATTCGCCGCGCAGGTGTTGGTGCAGACCGTTGACCTCGGTGCGGAAACTTTCCAGCGCACTCAATAGCTGCAATGCCGATTGATACACCTCGCGACCTTCTTCGGTCAGGGAAAACCCGGCGCGACCTCGTTGGCACAGGCGCAGGCCGAGGCGCTGTTCCAGGTCGCTCATCTGCTGGCTGATCGCCGAGCGGCCGATCCCGAGCACTGACTCCGCCGCCGAGAAACCGCCGCACTCCACCACGCTGCGAAAAATCCGCAGCAAGCGGATATCAAAGTCGCTGACTTGTGCCAGCGGATCGGGGCGTCGAGTGCTCATAGTTTAGCGCTGGCCTGACTGAACGTTAGAAAAGTTGGATTTCACCGACTTTATCCCCGTGGCAATTTAGCTGCAAGAACGCTTTTCATCTCCACGCCGCTTATTGCCTTGCGAGGTTTTGCCCATGAACTTGCCTGAAAACGCCCCGAACTCCCTGGCCAGCCAGCTCAAGCTCGATGCTCACTGGATGCCCTACACCGCCAACCGAAATTTCCAGCGCGATCCGCGACTGATCGTGGCGGCTGAAGGCAGTTGGCTGACGGACGACAAGGGTCGCAAGGTCTACGATTCGCTGTCCGGTCTGTGGACCTGCGGCGCCGGGCACACCCGCAAGGAAATCCAGGAAGCGGTTGCCAAGCAGTTGGGCACGCTCGATTACTCGCCGGGCTTCCAGTACGGTCATCCGCTGTCGTTCCAACTGGCGGAGAAAATCACCGACCTGACGCCGGGTAATCTGAATCACGTGTTCTTCACCGACTCGGGTTCCGAGTGCGCTGACACTGCGGTGAAGATGGTCCGCGCTTACTGGCGTCTGAAAGGCCAGGCGACCAAAACCAAAATGATCGGTCGTGCCCGTGGTTACCACGGTGTGAACATCGCCGGCACCAGCCTGGGCGGCGTCAACGGCAACCGCAAAATCTTCGGTCAGGCGATGATGGACGTCGATCACCTGCCGCACACCCTGCTGGCGAGCAATGCTTACTCGCGCGGCATGCCAAAAGAGGGTGGTATCGCTCTGGCCGATGAGTTGCTCAAACTGATCGAGCTGCATGACGCTTCGAACATCGCCGCCGTATTCGTCGAGCCAATGGCCGGTTCCGCTGGCGTGCTGGTTCCGCCTGAAGGCTACCTCAAGCGTCTGCGCGAGATCTGCGATCAGCACAACATTCTGCTGGTGTTCGACGAAGTGATCACCGGCTTCGGCCGTACCGGTTCGATGTTCGGCGCTGACAGCTTCGGCGTGACCCCGGACCTGATGTGCATAGCCAAGCAAGTCACCAACGGTGCGATCCCGATGGGCGCAGTGATTGCCAGCTCCGAGATCTACCAGACCTTCATGAACCAGGCGACGCCTGAGTACGCGGTGGAATTCCCGCACGGTTACACCTATTCCGCGCACCCGGTGGCTTGCGCCGCTGGTCTTGCCGCACTCGACCTGCTGCAGAAGGAAAACCTGGTGCAGAGCGTGGCCGACGTTGCACCGCATTTCGAAAATGCACTGCACGGCCTTAAGGGCTCGAAAAACATCATCGACATTCGTAACTACGGCCTGGCCGGTGCTATCCAGATCGCGCCGCGTGACGGCGATGCCATCGTGCGTCCGTTCGAAGCGGGCATGGCGCTGTGGAAAGCCGGGTTCTACGTGCGCTTCGGCGGCGACACCCTGCAGTTCGGCCCAACCTTCAACAGCAAGCCGCAAGACCTTGATCGTCTGTTCGACGCGGTCGGCGAAGTGCTGAACAAAATCGACTGATTTCCCCTTCTATATAGAGGCGCCCGTTGACGGGCGCCTGTGGACAACTTTTCTGGAGCCCCGCATGAGCCTTATCCCGCATTTGATCAACGGCGAACTGGTGACCGAAGACGGTCGCACGGCCGACGTGTTCAACCCGTCTACTGGCCAGGCGATTCACAAACTGCCATTGGCCAGCCGCGAAACCATCCAGAAAGCCATCGACTCGGCCAAGGCTGCGTTCCCGGCCTGGCGCAATACTCCGCCGGCCAAACGTGCGCAGGTAATGTTCCGCTTCAAGCAACTGCTGGAACAGAACGAAGCACGTATCGCCCAACTGATCAGCGAAGAACACGGCAAGACGCTGGAAGATGCTGCCGGTGAATTGAAGCGCGGTATCGAGAACGTCGAGTTCGCGTGCGCGGCGCCGGAAATCCTCAAGGGTGAATACAGCCGTAACGTCGGCCCGAACATTGATGCCTGGTCGGACTTCCAGCCATTGGGCGTGGTCGCCGGTATTACTCCGTTCAACTTCCCGGCGATGGTGCCGCTGTGGATGTATCCGCTGGCGATCGTCTGCGGCAACTGCTTCATCCTCAAACCTTCCGAGCGTGATCCAAGCTCGACGCTGTTGATCGCTCAGTTGTTGCTGGAAGCCGGTCTGCCGAAAGGCGTGTTGAGCGTGGTGCATGGTGACAAGGCTGCAGTGGACGCGCTGATCGAAGCGCCGGAAGTCAAAGCGTTGAGCTTTGTCGGTTCGACGCCGATTGCCGAATACATCTATGCCGAAGGCACCAAGCGCGGCAAACGCGTTCAGGCACTGGGCGGCGCGAAGAACCACGCGGTGCTGATGCCGGATGCAGATCTGGATAACGCCGTCAGCGCTCTGATGGGCGCGGCGTACGGGTCCTGCGGCGAGCGTTGCATGGCGATTTCGGTAGCCGTGTGTGTTGGCGACCAGGTGGCCGATGCGTTGGTGGCCAAGCTGACTCCGCAGATCAAGGCATTGAAGATTGGCGCAGGTACCACTTGTGGTCTGGACATGGGGCCGTTGGTTACCGGTCAGGCTCGTGACAAAGTCAGTGGCTATGTAGAAGACGGCGTTGCCTCCGGTGCAACCCTGGTCGTGGATGGTCGTGGTCTGAGCGTCGCCGGTCATGAAGAAGGTTTCTTCCTGGGCGGTTGCTTGTTCGATAACGTCACGCCAGAGATGCGTATCTATAAAGAAGAGATCTTTGGGCCAGTGCTGTGCGTCGTCCGGGTGAACAGCCTGGAAGAGGCGATGCAACTGATCAACGATCACGAGTATGGCAACGGCACCTGCATCTTTACCCGTGATGGGGAAGCGGCGCGGTTGTTCTGCGATGAGATCGAAGTCGGCATGGTTGGCGTCAACGTGCCGTTGCCGGTGCCGGTGGCTTATCACAGCTTTGGCGGCTGGAAGCGTTCGCTGTTCGGCGATCTGCATGCGTATGGCCCGGATGGCGTGCGCTTCTACACTCGTCGCAAGGCCATTACTCAGCGCTGGCCACAGCGTGCGAGCCATGAAGCATCGCAATTCGCATTCCCTAGCTTGTAAGTAGAAGGGAAGAAGGCCGAGCCCCTTGGGGCTCGGCCTTCGTGTTTTCGGGCTTTTTTGACCCGTATGACAGAAATGTGAAAATAGGTGTTGACGGCAGATTCTGGAAGTCTATAATTCGCCCCACTTCCGGCGCAGTCGAAACGGAAAACTCCTTGGTAAACAAAGAGTTACGCAGTTTTCGACAGCGAGTTGCTTCAGGTCATCGAAG
>NZ_JAHBDD010000070.1:0-11424 GCF_019956155.1 Pseudomonas sp. BF-RE-22
TTCACCACTCATCAGGCCGAGCGTTAGCTCGCCTTCAGCTTTTGATCTGAGCGCCCCCTCGAGAGGCCGAGTGGAGGTTCTGCGCAGTGGGCAACCCGGCATGGATGCCGGGTTAGCCGCCCCCGGCCATGGATGGCCGATGGCGGCGGGCCCACGGAGCAGGACCGGAGCGAGGGTATGCCGAGCATTAGCGAGGCACCGAACGAAAGGGGCAAGAGCCCTTGGTTACTTGGGGCTTTTCCAAGTGACTCGCCGTAAGGGCGAAACCAATAGCCGCCATCACCACAGAAACGGATATGTACTCAATCAACCACCACCAACATCCCCCCCACAACCACCACCAACACCAACGCCCAACTCACCAACAACCGACGCCACAATCGCGGCGCATGGCGCATTTCCATGAAGCCATCAGTAATCAACCAGGCCTTGACGACCGCCACCAGCAAAATGGCCACGGACAACACCCCAGTCGCCCCCGACTGCGCCAGCAACACAGTGCTTACGCTCAGCGTGGCCAGCGCTGCCCAGCAGACAAACAAGAACCTGGAAGCAGACATGAAAACCTCATCAACCCAGCACGTAAACCAGCGGAAACAACACAACCCAGATCAGATCAACCATGTGCCAATACAACACGCCGGATTCAAATCCGCTGCGATTACTGGCGTCGTACAACCCACGACGGCAACGCTCGGCCAGCCATCCGAGGATGAACATGCCAAGCAACACATGAAGAAAATGAAACCCGGTAAGGATCCAGTACAGCGTGAAAAACGTGTTGTGCTCCATCCCCAGCCCCGAGCCCAGCAAGTGTCGGTACTCGGTGACTTTCAACACCACATAGACACTGGCGACGAGCAACGCCGCCAGCAACCAGACAGCGCCGTGGCGAGGCCGTGAGCGCCTGACTTGCGCCTGCGCCAGCGCCGCGAACAGCCCGGCGGTGAGCAGGCTCAGGGTCATTGCCAGACCGGTCGACGTGTTCAGCAACAGACGGCTTTCGCTGAACAGCTGCGGCTTGAGTGCCTGAGTCACGGCGAACACCAGAATCAGAATGGCAAACACCGACAGCTCGGCGAGAATGAAAAACCACATCGCCAGATCGCCCGGCAAATGCCTGGGCGCAACGCCGCCGGGTTCAACCGAAGTGGACATCAACCACGTCCATCAGCGCCGCGACGGTCAGCGGATCGTCGCTCAATGGTTCGGCCAGGCAGGCCATGCACGCCTCACGCGGGCTCATGCCGGCGCGGATCATTCGTGCGGTGAAAATCAGCAACCGCGTCGAAGCGACTTCCTCCAGATCATGCTGATCAAGCCGCCGTAGCGCCTGCCCCAGCCTGACCACTTGCGCCGCCAGCGCGCTGTCCACCTGAGCCTCGCGGGCAACAATGCGCTCCTCTTCGGCCACCGGCGGGTAATCGAAACGCATCGCCACGAAGCGTTGTCGGGTACTGGGTTTCATGCCTTTGAGCAGGTTCTGGTAACCGGGGTTATAGGACACCACCAGCATGAAGGACGGCGGCGCCTGCAACACCTCGCCGGTGCGCTCCAGGAACAACTCGCGACGATCGTCGGCCAGCGGATGCAACACCACCACGGTGTCCTGGCGCGCCTCGACCACTTCGTCGAGATAACAGATGCCGCCTTCGCGTACCGCGCGGGTCAGCGGTCCGTCCTGCCACCAAGTGCCCTGGGCACCGATCAGATGGCGACCGATCAAGTCAGCCGCGCTCAGGTCGTCGTGGCACGCCACGGTGTACAGCGGCAAGTTCAACCGATGCGCCATGTGCTGGACGAAACGGGTCTTGCCGCATCCGGTCGGCCCCTTGATCAGCACCGGCATGCCGTGTTGCCAGGCCTGCTCGAACAGCGCCTCCTCATTGTTGAGCGGTTGGTAGAAGGGTTCGGCCTTGTGTTCGCCAGACGGGAGATGGTCCATGGGGCACCTGATTCAACAACAGAATTGAGGGACACGCTACGGACCCCTGCGACAACCTGGCAAGTGACATGGCCGACAAACTTGATCGCCGTCAAGCGGGCATTGGCCTGCTCGGGCATAGCCTTGCAGCGCACTAAGAACCTGCGTCCTGCGCTGTCGTTCCAGCGCATCGCAAAGGTCTTGCCTGAGGAGAAATGGAATGCTGATCAGCAATAGAAAAACGTTTGCTCTGACCGTCGCCACCCTGTGTTCGACACTGGCCTTTGCGGTGTCTCACGCAGCCAGAGCCAACGAGCCCGCCGCCTCACCGCCCATGGTCAAAACCGCTGGCGCTCCCGACATGAGCCGGGCCGAGTTCGATTCATCCAAGGAAATCTACTTCCAGCGCTGCGCCGGCTGTCACGGCGTGCTGCGCAAAGGGGCGACCGGCAAGCCGCTGACCCCGGACATCACCCAGTCGCGCGGGCAACCGTTCCTGGAGGCCTTGATTACCTACGGTTCACCGGCAGGCATGCCGAACTGGGGGACGTCCAATGCCCTGACCAAGGAGCAAATCACGGCCATGGCCAAGTTCGTTCAGCACACGCCGCCGACACCACCGGAATGGGGCATGGCCGAGACGCTGAAAACCTGGAAGGTGCTGGTCAAACCCGAGGATCGTCCGAAAAAACAATTGAGCAAACTCGACCTGCCCAACCTGTTTTCGGTGACGCTGCGCGATGACGGCAAGATTGCCCTGATCGACGGCGACAGCAAGAAAATCGTCAAGCTGATTGAGACCGGTTATGCGGTGCACATCTCGCGGATCTCCGCCTCGGGCCGCTACTTGCTGGTGATTGGCCGCGACGCCCGGATCGACATGATCGACCTGTGGCCGGTGGAGCCGACCAAGGTCGCCGAAGTCAAAGTGGGTATCGAAGCGCGCTCGGTCGAGACCTCCAAATTCAAAGGCTACGAAGACAAGTACACCATCGCCGGTTCCTATTGGCCGCCGCAGTTCACCATCATGGACGGCGAAACCCTGGAGCCGAAGCAGATCGTCTCGACACGCGGCATGACCGTCGACAAGCAGGAATATCACCCTGAGCCGAGGGTCGCGGCGATCATCGCGTCCCACGAATGGCCGGAGTTCATCGTCAACGTCAAGGAAACCGGCAAGGTCATGCTGGTCAATTACCAGGACATCAAGAACCTCACCGTCACCTCCATCGACGCCGCGCCGTTCCTGCATGACGGCGGTTGGGACAGCACGCACCGCTACTTCATGACCGCCGCCAACAACTCCAACAAAGTCGCCGTGATCGACTCCAAGGAGCGCAAGTTGACCGCGCTCGTGGACGTCGGCAAAACCCCGCACCCTGGGCGCGGCGCCAACTTCGACCACCCAACCTACGGACCGGTCTGGGCCACCAGCCACCTGGGCGATGAAGGCATCTCGCTGATCGGCACCGACCCGGTCAAACACGCGCAATACGCCTGGAAACAGGTCGCCTCGATCAAGGGCCAGGGCGGTGGATCGCTGTTCATCAAGACCCACCCCAACTCCCGTCACCTGTACGTCGACACCACCCTCAACCCGGACGCAAAACTCAGTCAGTCGGTGGCGGTGTTCAATATCGACAAGCTCGACGCCGGCTATACCGTGCTGCCCATCGCCGAATACGCGGGCATCAAGCAAGGGGCGATGCGCGTCGTGCAACCGGAATACAACAAGGCCGGCGATGAAGTCTGGTTCTCCGTGTGGAGCGGTCAGGCCGACGAATCGGCGCTGGTGGTGATCGACGATAAAACCCTGAAGCTCAAGTCAGTCATCAAGGACAAACGACTGATCACACCCACCGGAAAGTTCAACGTCTACAACACCCAACACGACATCTATTGAGCTCCATCAATGCAAGGAAACACCATGAAAAATACTCTGCTTTCACTGTTCGCCCTGACCGCTGCGCTGAGCGTGCAACCGGCCATGGCCCAGGACGCGCTGGAGCTGTTCAAGAGCAAACCCTGCGCCGCCTGCCACTCCATCGACACCAAACTGGTCGGCCCGGCACTCAAGGATGTAGCGGCCAAGAATGCGGGCGTAGCCGGGGCCGCGGACACCCTGGCCAGTCATATCAAAAACGGCACACAGGGCAATTGGGGACCGATGCCGATGCCGGCAAACCCGGTCACGGATGAGGAAGCGAAGATTCTCGCGACCTGGGTCCTGACGCTCAAATAACCGCCTGGAGGGCGCCATGATGATTTTTCGAAAGGCTCTGGTTCTGGCGGCCCTCCTCCTCATTTGCGCAACCACGGTTGCCGCGCCCGACGCCCAGCGTCAGGCGCAACTCGAACACCTGCTGGCCCAGGACTGCGGCGCCTGCCATGGGCTGCACATGACCGGCGGCCTCGGCCCCGAACTGACCCGCGCAGCGCTGGCGGGCAAGTCCAGGGACAGCCTGATCGCCACCGTCACCCATGGCCGGCCCGGCACCGCGATGCCCGGTTGGGCCCCGCTGCTCAGCACCGCCGACATCCGTTGGCTGATCGATCTTCTTCTCCAGGGATATCCCGCACCATGATCCGTTCAATCCTGCTGTCAGCGGCGACCGGGCTGTTATTGTCCGCCTGCGCTCAGCCACCCTTGCGTGGCACCGGCGACTTGGGCGTGGTGGTGGAACGCGCCACCGGCAGCCTGCAAATCATCGAAAGCGACAACCGCACTTCGCTGGCCCGGCTCGAAGGGTTGGGCGACCTGTCCCACGCCTCGGTGGTGTTCTCCCGCGACCAGCGCTTTGCCTATGTGTTCGGCCGTGACGGCGGTCTGAGCAAGATCGACCTGCTGACCCGACGCATCGATCACCGAGTGATCCAGGGCGGCAACAGCATCGGCGGCGCCATCAGTCAGGACGGCAAGCTGATCGCGGTCTCCAACTATGTGCCGGGCGGGGTCAAGGTCTTTGATGCACAGACCTTGCAGCTGGTGGCCGACATTCCCGCCACCCCGCTGGCCGATGGCAGCAAGCGTTCCCGCGTGGTCGGCCTGGTCGACGCGCCCGGCCAGCGTTTTGTGTTCAGTCTGTTCGACACCGGCGAGATCTGGACCCTGGATTTCAGCCAGGGCACCACCCCGCAGATCAGCCGCTTCACCGACATCGGCGAGCAACCCTACGACGCGCTGATCACCCCGGACGGGCGCTACTACATGGCCGGCCTGTTCGGCGAAGACGGCATGGCGCAACTCGACCTCTGGCATCCCGAGCTTGGGGTAAAGCGGGTGCTCGGTGATTACGGACGCGGCCAGGCAAAACTGCCGGTCTACAAAATGCCGCACCTTGAGGGCTGGGCCGTCGCCGACCATCAGGCCTTTGTCCCCGCTGTCGGTCGCCATCAAGTGTTGGTGATGGATTCGCGCACCTGGCAGCAGAGCGCCGTGATCCCCGTGGCCGGCCAACCGGTGTTCGTCACCTCGCGCCCGGACGGTCGGCAACTGTGGGTCAATTTCGCCTACCCGGACAATGACCGGGTCCAGGTGATCGACACCGAAACCCACGCCGTGGTCGCCGACCTGCGACCGGGCCCGGCGGTGCTGCACATGGAATTCACCGCACGCGGCGATCAGCTGTGGCTGTCGTTACGCGACGGCAATCAGGTTCAGGTCTGGGACCCGTACAGCCTGAAACAGCTGAGCACCCTGCCGGCCACTGCACCGAGCGGCATCTTCTTCAGCAGCCGCGCACAAAAAATGGGTTATTGAAATGGACCTCGACCTGCTTGCCTGCCAACTGATTGATCGCTTCCAGCATGGCATGCCGCTGTGTCCGGAACCTTATCGTGAAATGGCCCAGGTGTTGGGTTGCAGCGAGTCGCAAGTGATCGCCTGCCTGCAACGCCTGGAACTGGCCGGGGCCTTGTCGCGCATCGGCCCGGTGTTCGACCACAGCCGTGCCGGCGCCAGCACCCTCGCCGCCCTCGCCGTGCCCGCCGAACGCCTGCATCAGGTCGCCGAGCGCGTCAGCCAGTACCCCGAGGTCAATCACAACTATGCGCGCGAGCATCACTACAACCTGTGGTTTGTGTTGACCGGGCCCGATCGCCAACACATCGAGCGCATTCTCGAAGAACTGGAGCACGGCACCGGCCTCACCCCGCTGGACCTGCCGATGTTGACCGCTTACCGCATCGACCTCGGCTTTGCCCTGGGAGAAAGCCGATGAAAGCGCCATTGAATCCCAAACAGGCACTGGCCCTGCGTCGGCACCTGGAAGGCGGGTTGCCGCTGGTTTCGCGTCCTTATCAGGCACTCGCCGAACGGATCAACGCCGAGGAAAACCAGGTGCTCGCGCAAATGCACCAGTGGCACGAGCAAGGGTTGTTCCGCCGGGTTGGCCTGGTGCTCAACCATCGCGCGCTGGGCTTTACCGCCAACGCAATGCTGGTGCTGGACATTCCGGACGCGTTGATCGACGAAGTCGGCCAGCGCCTGGGGCGAGCGCCCGGCATCACCCTCTGCTATCAGCGGCCGCGACGCCTGCCTGACTGGCGATACAACCTGTTCTGCATGGTTCACGGTCGCCAACGCGATCAAGTCGCGGCGCACATTCAGGCGCTGCTCGAAGAACACCTGCTGAGCGACCTGCCCCACCAACTGCTGTTCAGCACCCACGCCTTCAAACAATGCGGCGGGCGCTTTGCGCCTTCATCAACAGGAGCCTCCGACCGTGGATGACCTCGACCGTCGACTGATCAACCGCTTGCAACTGGGCCTGCCGCTGGTGCGCCATCCCTGGAAAGTACTGGCCGCCGAGCTGCAAAGCAGCAGCAGTGAACTGCTCGATCGGCTCCACGCACTGCTGGAAGACGGCGTGCTCACGCGCTTCGGCCCGATGTTCGACATTGAACGGCTGGGCGGTGCCTTCACGCTCGCGGCGCTGGCGGTGCCGGAAGAACGCTTCGAAGACGTCGCCGAGCAACTGCATGCCCTGCCGGAAGTGGCCCACAACTATCGACGCGAACACCCCTGGAACATGTGGTTTGTGCTCGGTTGCCCGACCGAACAAGGCATCGCCGAGACCCTGCAGCGCATTGAATCCCTGACCGGCTTGCCGCTGCTGAATCTGCCCAAAGAGGAGACCTACCATGTCGGTTTGTATTTCCCGGTCTGAAGACACCCTGGCCCATCGCCTGATCGAGCTGACCCAGACCGGCCTGCCCTTACTGGACGATCCTTGGGCCTGGCTCGCCGAGCAGCTGGACTTGAGCATCGAATCCACCCTGGACTTGCTCAAGCGTTTGCAGGCCGAGGGCGCCATCCGGCGCATCGCCGCCGTCCCCAACCACTATCGCCTGGGTTATCGCTACAACGGCATGACGGTCTGGGATGTGCGCGACGCCGACATGCCGCGCCTCGGCGCGCTGATCGGTGCGCAGCCCTTCGTCAGCCATTGCTATCGACGCCCGCGCCGTGAGGACTGGCGCTACAACCTGTTTGCCATGGTGCACGGTCGCAGCAGCGAGGAAATCGACAGCTACCGCGAACACCTGCGCTACTTGCTGGGCGATGCCTGTGCCGCCGACGAGATGCTGGTGAGCAGCCGCATCCTGAAAAAAACCGGATTGCGCCTGCCACCCGCAACGCACTGAAGGCGCGCCGACTCAAGGAGAGTTGCATGTTAAGGATCAGCCAATACCTGCGTGCGCTGGCCGGCCAGGCGCCCGCCCCCAGAACCAGCCCACCGGGCAGCAACCGGCCGCCCGTGGTGATCTGGAACCTGCTGCGGCGCTGCAACCTGACCTGCAAACACTGCTACGCAACCTCGGCCGACAGCGTTTTTCGCGATGAACTGGATACGCCCGCCGCACTGAGCGTGATCGATGATCTGCGCGCTGCCGGGGTGAAGGTGCTCATCCTGTCCGGCGGTGAACCGCTGCTGCGCGATGATCTGTTTGTGCTCAGCGCCTATGCCCGCGCCAAGGGTTTCTTTGTTGCCTTGTCCACCAACGGCACGCTGATCGATGAGCACAACATCACGCAGATCCGTGCGGCGAATTTCGACTATGTCGGGATCAGCATCGATGGCCTGGAAGCCACCCATGACGCCTTCCGCCAACTCAAGGGCAGTTTTGCCAGCTCCATGCGGGCGATCCGCCTTTGTCGCGAACAAGGTATTCGGGTCGGCCTGCGCACCACCCTGACCCAGGAAAACCATGCGCAGCTTCCCCAATTGCTGGCGCTGATGCGCGAGTACGACGTGCAAAAGTTTTACCTGTCGCACCTCAACTACAGCGGTCGCGGCAAACGCAGCCGTCAGCTCGACGCTCGGCAACAGATGAGCCGCGAGGCGATGACGCAGATTTTCGAACGCGCCTGGGAAGACATCGCGCAGGGTCGCGACAGCGATTTCGTCAGCGGCAACAACGATGCCGACGCAGTTCTGTTGCTGCAATGGGTGGGGCTGCATCTGCCCGAACATTACCCGCGCCTGGAACACATGCTGCGCGCCTGGGGCGGCAATGCCTCGGGCAGCGGCATCGCCAACATCGACAACACCGGCGAAGTGCACCCGGACACCTATTGGTGGCAGCACTCGGTGGGCAACGTGCGGCACACGCCGTTTCGCACGCTCTGGCTGGACCGACCGGACACTTTGTTGCAACAGCTGCGGGCGCATCCGCGCGCCGTCGGTGGCCGCTGTGGCCAATGCCGCTGGCTGGACATCTGCAACGGCAACACCCGAACCCGCGCCTGGGCCGAAGGCGATCTGTGGGGGCAGGACCCCGGTTGCCACCTCAGCGATGAAGAAATCGGTGTGCCGCCCATCACGACAATCCCTTGCGTCATGCACTGAAGCATCCGCCTGGCAAGCCCCGGCCAACCTGATGAAGAACCAAGGACGTCCCATGTACCCATCGATTATTTTACCGGCCGCACTTGCGTCCCTGTTCAGACCGGGTGAAGTCGCCCTGGTCGGCGCGGGCCCCGGCGATCCACGCCTGCTGACCCTGCGCGCCTGGAGCCTGTTGATGCAGGCCGACGCCGTGGTTTACGACCGTCTGATCAGCCCCGACCTGCTGACGCTGATCCCCCTCACTTGCGCCCGGCATTACGTCGGCAAGGCCAGCGGCTGCCACAGCCTGCCCCAGGAACAAATCAACGAGCTGCTGGCCGACCTCGCCGAGCAAGGGCAACGCGTGGTCCGGCTCAAGGGTGGCGACCCGTTCATCTTCGGTCGCGGCGCCGAGGAGTTGCAGTATCTGCTGCAGCGCAACATCGACTGCCAGGTGGTGCCGGGCATCACCGCCGCGTCCGGGTGCAGCGCTTACGCCGGCATCCCGCTGACGCACCGGGACCTGGTCAATTCCTGTCGATTCATCACCGGTCACTTGCAACACGACGGCGAGTTGAAACTGCCTTGGCGCGATCTGGCCGACAGCAGCCAGACCCTGGTGTTTTACATGGGCTTATCGAACCTCGGGGTTATCGCTAAGCACCTGATCGAGGCCGGGTTGTCGGCCGACACACCGGCAGCGCTGGTCAGCAACGGCACGCGCCCTGACCAGCACGTCGCCCGTGGTTTATTGCACCAACTGCCGACGTTGGCACTGGAGTGCCCGCCCGGTATTCCGACGCTGACGGTGATTGGCAAGGTGGTCGATCTGTTCGCCGCACAACCGATGGAGTACCCGGCGCGTTTTTATCCTGTTCAGGCGTTGCAACGGCACGGCAAGGTGGCGCTATGAAGCGCGGGCTGCTGCTGCCGTTGTTATGGGTCAGTGCTGTCGCTGGCGCCGCTGATCCGGCACTTGAACACGCCGCGAACGACTACCGCCAGCATTGCCAAAGCTGCCATGGCGCCAACCGTTTCGGCGGTACCGGGCCGGCGTTGTTGCCAGAGAGTCTGAGCCGGATCAAACCCGATGAAATCCGCAGCGTGATCCAGAACGGCCGCCCCGCAAGCCAGATGGCCGGGTTTGCCAACGTGTTCAACCCGGCGCAGATCGACGCGCTGGTGAGCTACCTTCAGCAACCGCCCGCCACCCCGCCGACCTGGAGCAACGACGAGATTCGCGGCAGTCACTCGATGCTCGCCGACATCAGCAAGCTGCCCTCCACGCCCCAGCATGGCGCCGATCCGCTGAACCTGTTCGTGGTGGTGGAAGCTGGCGATCACCACATCAACATCCTCGACGGCGATCGTTTCGAAGTGCTGGCGCGGTTTACCTCGCACTTTGCCGTGCATGGCGGGCCGAAGTTCTCACCCGACGGGCGCTTCGTCTACGTCGCCTCGCGCGATGGCTGGGTCAGCCTGTACGACCTGCACAACCTGAAGCTGATCGCCGAGGTCCGCGCCGGGCTCAACACCCGGAACCTGGCGGTGAGCAAGGATGGTCGCTGGGTGTTGGTGGGTAACTATTTGCCGGGCAATCTTGTCGTGCTGGATGCCCGCGATCTGTCGCTGGTCAAGACCATTCCAGCCATCGGCCGGGACGGCACGGCGTCACGGGTCAGCGCGGTCTACACCGCGCCGCCACGGGACAGTTTCATCGTCGCGCTCAAGGACGTGAAGGAGGTCTGGGAACTGTCGAGCGCCGGGACTCCGGACTTCGAGCCGCGACGGATCGAGGCTGAGGACATGCTCGACGACTTTTCCTTTTCACCGGACTACAAGCAGTTGCTGGCCACGTCGCGCAAGGCCAAAGGTGGTCAGGTGATCGACCTCGACAGTGGCAAGGTGGTCACCGACATTCCGTTGCCGGGCATGCCGCACCTGGGGTCCGGGACCTATTGGAAACGCAACGGTCAGTGGGTGTTTGCCACGCCGAACATCAGCAAGGGGCTGATCTCTGTCATCGATTTCAAGACCTGGAAGTTGATCAAGGAAATCCCGACGTTGGGGCCGGGGTTTTTCATGCGCAGTCACGTCAACTCGCGGTATGCCTGGACGGATGTGTTCTTCGGGCCGGACAACGATGCGATTCATTTGATCGACAAACAGACTCTGGAAATCGCTCGTACCTTGCGTCCGATGCCTGGCAAGACGGCGGCGCACGTCGAGTTCACTCGCGATGGTCGGCACTTGCTGCTGAGTATTTGGGCCACTGATGGGGCGCTGATTGTTTATGACAGTGACACGCTTGAGGAGATCAAGCGTATCCCGATGAACAAGCCGTCGGGCAAGTACAACGTTGGCAACAAGATCGAGTTTGTGGAGGGGACTTCGCATTAGGGGTTGGGGTTGGGGTTGGGTGTATATCCGTTTTTTTGGTGATGGCGGCTGGCGGTTTCGCCCTTACGGCGAGTCACTTGGAAGAGCCCCAAGTAACCAAGGGCTCTTGCCCCTTTCGTTCGGTGGCTCGCTAATGCTCGCCATGCCCTCGCTCCGGTCCTGCTCCGTGGGCCCGCCGCCATCGGCCATCCATGGCCGGGGGCGGCTAACCCGGCATCCATGCCGGGTTGCCCACTGCGCAGAACCTGCGCTCGGCCTCTCGAGGGGGCG
>NZ_JAHBDD010000071.1:0-10921 GCF_019956155.1 Pseudomonas sp. BF-RE-22
AGAGCCAGGTCGGCTTTCAGGCCGCCTCGGCGGCTGTGGCGGTAGTCGCCCCCTCGAGAGGCCGAGTGGAGGTTCTGCGCAGTGGGCAACCCGGCATGGATGCCGGGTTAGCCGCCCCCGGCCATGGATGGCCGATGGCGGCGGGCCCACGGAGCAGGACCGGAGCGAGGGCATGCCGAGCCTAGGCGAGGCACCGAACGAAAGGGGCAAAAGCGCTTTGGTTACTTTCGCGCTTTTCGAAAGTGACTCGCCGTAAGGGCGAAACCAATACCAGCCATCACCGCAAAAACGGATATGCCCCCCCCTTCAAAAAAACAAACCACCTGACACAAAAACGCTCCCGCATTCGATCTGCGCCATCGGCAATACCCGAGCAAAACCATCGGAGTTTCTTGATCGCCATCAAGCAGGTTTCAACCCTTCGCTTCCTATCATGGACGGGCCAAGCAAAGAGGAAGCGACCATGTCAGAGACCTTCACCAAAGGCATGGCCAGGAACATCTACTTCGGGGGAAGCATCTTCTTCTTCCTGGTATTCCTGGCCTTGACCTACCACACGGAACAGACCTTCCCGGTGCGCAGTAACGAAGCGCAGTTAACCGAATCAGTGATTCGCGGCAAAACAGTCTGGGAGCAAAACAACTGCATCGGCTGCCACACGCTGCTGGGCGAGGGCGCCTACTTTGCGCCTGAGCTGGGCAACGTCTTTCAGCGGCGCGGCGGGGAGCAGGGCTTCAAACCTTTCCTGCATGCCTGGATGAAAATGCAGCCGCTGGGCGTACCGGGCCGGCGCGCGATGCCTCAGTTCAAATTGAGTGACCAGGAGGTGGATGACATCGCCGAGTTCCTCAAATGGAGCTCGAACATCAACACCAATGGCTGGCCGCCAAACAAGGAGGGCTGAGCAATGAGCATTGCCAATCCACATCTGAAATTCGCCTCGCAAGCCGTGGCCAAACCGTACTTCGTGTTTGCCCTGATCCTGTTCCTCGGTCAGGTGCTGTTCGGTTTGATCATGGGCCTGCAATACGTGATCGGAGACTTTCTGTTCCCGATCATTCCGTTCAACGTGGCGCGGATGGTGCACACCAACCTGTTGATTGTCTGGCTGCTGTTCGGCTTCATGGGCGCGGCCTACTACCTGATCCCGGAAGAGGCCGACCGTGAGCTGCACAGCCCGAAACTGGCAATCCTCCTGTTCTGGGTGTTCGCCGCCGCCGGTGTGCTGACGATCCTGGGCTACCTGCTGGTGCCGTATGCGGGCCTGGCCAGGCTGACCCACAACGAGTTGCTGCCGACCATGGGCCGGGAGTTCCTCGAACAGCCGACCATCACCAAGATGGGTATCGTGGTGGTGTGCCTGGGCTTCCTCTACAACATCGGCATGACCCTGCTCAAAGGTCGCAAGACCACCGTCAGCATGGTGATGATGACCGGGTTGATCGGGCTCGCGGTGTTCTTCCTGTTCTCCTTCTACAACCCCGGCAACCTCGCCCGTGACAAGTTTTACTGGTGGTGGGTGGTGCACCTTTGGGTGGAAGGCGTGTGGGAATTGATCATGGGTTCGATGCTCGCCTTCGTGCTGATCAAGATCACCGGGGTAGACCGGGAAGTCGTGGAGAAATGGCTGTACGTGATCATCGCCATGGCGCTGATTACCGGGATCATCGGCACCGGTCACCACTTCTTCTGGATCGGTGCGCCCGAGGTCTGGTTGTGGGTCGGCTCGATCTTTTCCGCCATGGAACCGCTGCCGTTCCTGGCCATGGTGATCTTCGCGTTCAGCATGGTGAAGAACCGTCGTCGGCAACACCCGAATCGTGCGGCCACGCTGTGGGCCAAGGGCACCACGGTCACGGCGTTCTTCGGTGCGGGCGTCTGGGGTTTTCTGCACACGTTGGCCCCGGTCAACTTCTACACCCACGGTTCGCAACTGACGGCGGCTCACGGTCACCTGGCCTTCTACGGCGCTTACGCGATGATCGTGATGACCTTGATCAGCTACGCCATGCCACGCTTGCGCGGCTTGGGTGAAGCCGGCGACGAGCGTTCGCAGACGCTGGAGATCTGGGGCTTCTGGTTGATGACCCTGTCGATGGTGATGATCACATTGTTCCTCACCGCTGCCGGTGTCGTGCAGGTCTACCTGCAACGCTGGCAGGCCGACGGAATCGCGTTGCCCTTCATGTCCACGGTCGAACATTTGCAAGTGCTGTTCTGGGCCCGCCTGGGTTCCGGTGTGGGTTTCTTCGCCGGGTTGCTCTGCTACTTGTTCAGCTTCAAGCAACGTGGCCGCGCCGCTTTGCGCGCCCCGGCTGCCGTGGTTCCGTCATGAGCCTGCATAACGGCTAGAAAAAGTCGGCCCGGCTGAGACAGCGGGCCGTTTTTTTGCTTTGGAAAAAGGGCAACTACCATGGCCTTTACCGTTGAACTGGAAGAGTGGGTCGGCAGTGTCTGGCACCGTTTCATCACCCGGCGCGCCAGTGCGGATTTCCCCGAGGCACGCGTTGAGCTGATCAGCCAGCAACGCCCGCTGGCGCTGTTGTTTCGCGCCATGGGCGGTGCCAACGGTGTCGGCGTCGAAGCCGCCAGCGACCGCGATCTGCTGCTGCGGCGCAACGTGTTGCAGCAGATCGCCGGCACCTGCAAACAAGTGCCGTTGGCGTGGTGCGACGCGGCGAATCTTCGGCTGCCGTCGAGCCTGGCGGTGTTTCCTGACGTCGCTCTGAACGAAGAACTCTATCGTTGGCTCGCGCTGCTGGCGGCGCAGGCCGGGCCGATGCGTCACTGGGGGCGGGACAATCAGCGCTGGACGCAACAGCTGTTGCAGCGCTTCCCTGCGTTGCGCGTCCGCTATCAACGCCTGGTCGATGCGCATCTGCAATTACGCCCGGATCCGGCCTCGTTGAACCGCAGCGAAGCCGCGCTGGAGCGGGCGTTATGCCAGGCGTTGCGTGAGCCGGGCAGTGTCGAGCATTTTCCTCGTAGCGAACGTGCAGCCTGGCCGCTGCCGTTGTGGTTGTACCCGCCGCAAAATTTCGGCAGTGCGCAGGCAGCCGATCTGGGCGATGAATCCGAAGAGTCGTTGACCACGCCACCCGGTGAACAGAAAAGCGGACGCAAACGCGCCACGCGGATCGATGAAAGTACCCGTGATGGCGGGCTGTTGGTGGTGCGCCTGGAGAACCTGTTCAGTTGGACCGAGCACGTGGATCTGGATCGCTGGTCGGACGACAGCGAAGACCCGGACGCCGCCCGGGTCGCCGATGACCTGGACGAACTGACGCTGTCGCGCACCCGTCTGCGCAAGGGCGGCGGTCTCAAATTGCACCTGGATCTGCCGCCGGCCGATGTCGACGATATTCCCTTGGGCGAGGGCATCAAGTTGCCGGAGTGGGACTATCGCAAGCAACGGATGCAGGACAGCTTCGTCAATCTGCAAATGATGGTGCCGCGCGACTGTGAAGCGCAGCCGCTGCCGCCACGGCTCAAGACCTCGGCGCGACGTTTGCGCCGCCAGTTCGAACACCTGCGCAACGACCGCCAGTGGTTACGCCAGCAACCCCAGGGCTCTGAACTGGACATGCAGGCCTGGCTGGATTTTCACGTTGAACGCGAGCATGGCGAGTGCGCCGAACGGGGTTTGTTCATGGAACAACGCCAGACCCGCCGCGACCTCGCGTGCCTGCTGCTGGCCGATGTGTCGATGTCCACCGACGCCCATCTCAACGATGAACATCGTGTCATCGACGTCATCCGCGACAGCCTGCTGCTGTTCGGCGAAACCCTGTCGGTGCTGGGTGATGATTTTGCCCTGTACGGGTTTTCCTCATTGCGTCGCCAGCAAGTGCGCATGCAGGAACTCAAGTCGTTCACCCAGCGTTATGACGACAACACCCGAGGTCGCATCCAGGGGCTCAAGCCGGGTTATTACACACGCATGGGCGCCGCCATTCGCCAGGCCACCAAACTGCTGGGCACCAGCAAACGACGCAGCAAATTGTTGCTGCTGCTGACCGACGGCAAACCGAATGATCTGGATTTGTATGAGGGCCGCTACGGTGTCGAAGACACCCGCGAGGCGGTGCGGGAGGCGCGGCGCCAGGGATTGACGCCGTTCTGTATCACGATTGATCGCGAGGCCGGGGACTACTTGCCGTACATGTTCGGCGCCAATGGCTACACCTTGATCCGCCAGCCCGAACAACTGCCTCTGCGCTTACCGCAGTTGTATCGCCAGTTGACCCAGCCATGACCCTTCCTGTCGGAGCGAGCTTGTCTCGGGCGGCGTTCCGATGATGGAGGTTAACGATAACGCGTACGTCCTGATTCAACGCGTCGTCCTCAGGTCCATCGCGAGCAGGCTCGCTCCTACAGTGCGTCGCGCAGCATCAACGCGGCAGCCAGAAAAACATCGCCACGCAAAAAACCGTCAGGCCGATGCAGAACCACATGAACCGATGCTGCCGACGCTCCCCGGCGCGTTCGGCCAGTGCCGGCAGGGGCATGCCGCAGTGGCGGCATTCGGTTTCTTTGGAGGGGTTGGCGTGTTGGCAATACAGGCAGACGGGCATGGCGCTCACTCGAACTGTTCCAGGCGTGGACGATCAAGAATGGCGATCTGGCGGCCGTCCTGGGTAATGATTTTTTCATCGATCAGGCGGCGGATGATGCGCGAAAACGTCTCCGGCTGGATCGACAGGTGCCCGGCAATCAGTTGCTTGGCCATCGGCAGTTCGAATTGACTGTCGATGGTTTGCTGGCGCACCAGTTGCGTCAGCAGATAGCGCACGACCCGGTGGGTGGCGTTTTTCAGTGACAGGGTTTCGATTTCGTTGACCCGCTGATGCAGGCGAACGCAGAGCTTGCCCAGCAGCGCGAAGGTCAGCCGGCTGTTGTTCTGCAGCAAGCGCATGTAGGTGCTGTTGGATAACCGGTAGAGCTGGGTAGGGCAGACCGCTTCGGCTGAGGCCACATAGTTGGGGGTGTCCATCAGCATCATCGCTTCGGCGAAGGTTTGCCGATCGCTGAGCACCTCGAATACTTTCTCCTGCCCGTCGGGTGTCAGGCGGTAGATCTTCACCGCCCCGGCAATCACGAAATAGAACGAATCGGCCGGCTCGCCCTGACGGAACAACGGCTCGCCTTTGTCGATGCTCAGCAGTTGGCTGGTACTCATCAATTCATCCAGCTGTTCTTCATTCAACGGCTCGAACAAGTGATGACTGCGCAAAATCTGGTGATGGACGCGATGAAGCACCATGGGAATTCATCCTGAAGGTTGAGGAGTGGCTTGCGATCAAGAATCAGACAAGGCCCAGGGAGATGCCGCTGGCTACCGCCAGGACGGAGGTCAACACCACAAACCAGGCCAGTGGCTGGACGACTTTTTTCATGAGGACTCCCGGGATCGAGTTTGCTTTGAGTTCCCGAGGCTTGAGCAAAACGCGGGCCATGCCTGAAGGCCTTTGTTTATTGGGGTTGTAGACGGACAGGGTAAAAAAGACCCATGCATTTAGGGTAAAAACAACCTTCAAATGGTCATTTTTACCCTGCATCAGCTACCGTTACAGCTAGGAAGTGCCGCCAGCCGTTGATCTGGAGCGGGGGCACGGCCCTTGCACACTTGATCTGCGACAAAGGCAATTGCTCGGCAATACCCGATGATTGCACCCGGAATTACCTCGCGCGCTGGTTGGCGCCAGGTCAGCAACAAGGTAGAGGAGTGGCTTTATGCAAGTGCTTGACCGCCGTAAAGCGATGGCCATCGCGCCGCTGTTACGTCTGGCCTTTCGGCCGTTCTTCCTCGCGGGCGGCCTGTTGGCCGTGCTGGTCATCCCGCTTTGGCTGGCAGCCTTCAGTGGTTCGTTGTCCGCGTGGCAGCCGGCCGGTGGTTGGCTGGGCTGGCATCGGCATGAATTGCTGTTCGGGTTCGGGCTGGCGATTATTGCGGGCTTCCTGCTGACGGCCGTACAGACCTGGACCGGTCGCCCCGGCCTCAGCGGCAAACCGTTGGCCGCGCTGGCGCTGCTGTGGTTGGCGGCGCGCGTGGCGTGGCTGGTCAATGCCCCGTGGCCGCTGCTGGTGGTGCTGGAAATGGCGTTCCCGCTGGCGGTGGCGGCGTTGATGGGCTTCACGTTGTGGAAGGTGCGGCAAAAGCGTAACTACCCGATTGTGGTGGTCCTGCTGTTGCTGGCCGGGGCCGACGGGTTGTCCGTGTCGGGGCTGGTCGCAGGTCATGAAGGCTGGCAGCGTCAGGGCGTGCTGACCGGCATCTGGCTGGTGGCGGCCATGATGGGGTTGATCGGCGGGCGCGTGATTCCGTTCTTCACCCAGCGCGGCCTCGGCCGGGTTGACGCTGTTGCCCCTTGGCCATGGCTGGATTGGCTGCTGCTGATTGGCTCGCCACTGGTGGCGTTGCTGTATGCCGTCGGCCCTGCGCTCAACGCCAATGTCTGGGTAGGTTTGTTGTTCGCGATGCTGGGGGCTGGGCATCTGGTGCGCCTGGTGCGCTGGCAAGATCGCGGCCTGTGGCGCGTGCCGTTGTTGTGGTCGCTGCACCTGGCTTACGGCTGGCTGGCGGTGGCTTGTCTCGGCATGGCGCTGTGGCATTTCGGCGTACCGCTGAACCCGAGCCTGGCAGTGCATTGCCTGACAATCGGCGCCATGGGCGGTCTGGTGCTGGCGATGATCGCGCGGGTAACGCTCGGGCATACCGGCCGTGCGCTGGAGCCACCGTCGGGCATGACCTTGGCGTTCATTTTGCTCAACCTGGCGTGTCTGAGTCGGGTCGTGTTGATTGTGTTTTTCCCTTTGCCGGCGCTGTGGCTGGCCGGTCTGTGCTGGACGCTGGCGTTTGCGCTGTACGCCTGGCGTTATGGGCCGATGCTGCTGCGGGCCCGGGTCGACGGTCATCCGGGATGAGCAGGCCAAAGAATGGAGGCGGGCGATGATGTATCCCTTTTTGTTGATTACGCATTTGCTGGCAGCCATCGCCTTCATCGGCACGCTGTTTTTCGAAGTGGTGATCTGGCACCGCGCCCGCCAGCCGCTGGTAGAAGCGGCGCGAGTGACGGCGGATCAGGCGATTGCCGTGCGCTCGCGCAAGGTGCTGCACGGTGTGGTGTTGCTGTTGTATGGCGCCGGCATCGCGCTCGCCTGGCAACACCGCGGTGTTTTGAGCCAGCCGCTGGCCAGCAGTTTTGGCACTTTGCTGAGCCTGAAAATCATCCTGGCCCTGAGCATCATCGGCCATTACCTGCTGCTGGCGTATTGGCTGAAAAGCGCGCGGCTGTCCACGACCCGCGCGACCTGGATTCGCCGCAGCATTCTCGGGCACATGGTGTTGATCGTGATCCTGGCCAAGGCAATGT
Source organism: Pseudomonas sp. BF-RE-22 (assembly GCF_019956155.1). Lineage (NCBI taxonomy): Bacteria > Pseudomonadati > Pseudomonadota > Gammaproteobacteria > Pseudomonadales > Pseudomonadaceae > Pseudomonas > Pseudomonas sp. BF-RE-22. The sequence goes on from NZ_JAHBDD010000071.1 coordinate 7,374, forward strand.
TCTATTGGCACGGCTGATGGCGCTGTAAAGCCGGTAGTTCTGAGGCGACGCCATTCGCGAGCAAGCCCGCTCCCACAGGGGAATGTTGATCCCTGTGGGAGCGAGCCTGCTCGCGAAAAGTGTGATCAGTGGTGTGGGTTCAGGGCGTTGATGAACAGCACGTTGTTTTCCAGGTGAATGTGTTGCATCAGGTCGTCCTTGAATTCCAGCAACCCGCGATAGAGTGCGCGCCAGGTGTTGCAGGCATCCGCTGGCGGAGTGATGTGGTGGGTCAGGGCGAGCATCTGTTCCAGCGCTTCGCCATGTTGATCATGTTCGAAACGCAACACCTGGATCGGCGGTGCGGCCTGCGGGCCGATACCTTGTTGCAGCATCGGGAAGAGCACTTGTTCTTCCTTGAGCATGTGGCCTTCGAGTTCTTGCTGCATGTCGCTCAGCAGATCGGCCAGGCCGTTGGGGCAGGTGCTGCGCGCCCCGTGCACTTGCTCGACGCGTCGGGCCAGGCGGATCAGTTCCGGCAGTTGCTCGCGGTGGCGGGCGTGGTAGCGCGTCAGGAGGTGGGCAATCAACGCCTCGGACGTTTCGGTGCGCCAGTCGTGCTGGGTTTCGCCGGTGTCTTGCAGGGTTTCTAGGGCATCGGCAATCAGCAGCGGATCGAGGTCTTTGCCAAGGGCCGCTTCCCGCAGGCTTTTATGCCCGCCGCAACAGAAGTCCAGTTTGAAGTTGTGAAAGATTCGGGTGGCGCCGGGAATGTCGCAGGCCAGTTGGCCGAGGCTTTGTTCCAGTAGGGTCTGGCTCATCAGGGGTTCCTTGCTTGGGTTTCAACGGTTCTCCTGGCTTGTTGCATCCAGCGTGCCATATTTAACTGATTGATAAGTATGAATTTATTTTTAGTTGTGGTGATGCGCACCCTGACGCATTAGGGTGAATCCCACCATAGAGGGTAATTAAAACCATGCTGCGTGAAAGCCTGGCGGCCGACCTGATTGTCGAGTTGCCCAATGCCGTACGGTTGCAACGACTGGTCCAGACCCTGCGCCAATACTTCAACAGTGGCGCGGTGGGTTTATTGCGTCTGGATGACGACAGCCTCAGGCCCGTGGCGACGGTGGGGCTGGTGCATGAAGCGTTGGGGCGCCGGTTCGTCATCGCCCAGCATCCTCGGCTGGCGGCGATCATGGCCTCGCGCGAACCCGTCTGGTTCGAGCCCGACAGTCGCCTGCCGGATCCTTACGACGGATTGCTCGACAACCACATCGGCGAACCGCTGCCGGTGCATGACTGCATGGGCGTGAGCCTGTATGTCGAGGGGCGGATCTGGGGCGCGATCACCCTTGATGCGCTGCACGCTGGAACCTTCGACAGCCGTGCGCGGGAGGAGCTCAAGCGCTGCACCTTGCAGATCGAAGCAGCCGTGCGGGTCACTCGCCTGGAACAGGAAAACCGCAGCTTGCGCCTGTCTCGCAGCGATCCTCAGGATTTGCGAATGCCGGTCGAGGAGGGCGAGATCCTCGGGCAGAGTGAGGTGTTGCATCAGCTACTCAATGAGCTGGACGTGTTGGCCGACTCCGATCTGCCGGTGTTGCTGCTGGGCGAAACCGGCGTTGGCAAAGAACTGTTCGCCCGGCGCTTGCATCGTCTGTCGCGGCGCAGCCACAAGCCGCTGATTCAGGTCAACTGCGCGGCCCTGCCCGAGTCGTTGGCGGAAAGTGAATTGTTCGGACACGTCAAAGGCGCCTTCTCTGGCGCCACGGGTGACCGTGCCGGGCGCTTCGATGCGGCCAACGGTGGCACGCTGTTCCTCGATGAAGTCGGTGAGTTGCCATTGAGTGTGCAAGCGAAATTGCTGCGCACCTTGCAGAACGGCGAGATCCAGCGCCTGGGCGCGGACAAGCCGCTGCATGTCGATGTGCGCATCATCGCCGCCACCAACCGGCACTTGCCGGACAGCATTCGCGATGGCCTGTTTCGGGCTGATCTGTATCACCGGCTCTCGGTGTACCCGGTGCCGATCCCGTCGTTGCGCGAACGCGGCAATGACGTGTTGATGCTGGCCGGGCATTTCCTTGAGCTCAATCGGGCGCGGCTCGGCCTGCGTGGCTTGCGTCTGTCGCCGGCGGCGGAACGCGCGTTGCTGGCGTATACCTGGCCGGGCAACGTGCGCGAGCTGGAGCATGTGATCAGTCGTGCCGCCTTGAAGCAGCTCAGTCGCGGCAGCAGTCGTGCGTTGATCATGACGCTGGAGCCCGAGATTCTTGATCTCGACAGTGCTCCGAGCGCACCGCAGGTTGTTACTGAGCCTTGCGACGCCGCTCCGGCTGATCTGCCATTCCAGCCGCTGGGTGAAGCCGTCGACGATTATCAACGCAAGAAAATTCTCCAGGCCCTGAGCCTGTCCGGGGAAAACTGGGCCAGCGCGGCGCGGATTCTGGAAGTCGATCCGAGCAATTTGCACAAACTGGCGCGGCGTCTGCGGCTCAAGTAATCGACACTGTTGATGGCGGTCAAGGTCGGTTGGCGCAGTGCCTCGCACACTGAGCAAAACCTTCCGGAGATCACTGTCATGCCGCTTTCCCTGGCCCAAATGCGCCGCAACTACACCCTGTATGGTTTGCAGGACGAGCATGCGCTGGATGACCCTTTGGTGATGTTTCGCCAATGGCTGCAACTGGCCCGCGACACCGAGAGCGCGCCTGTCGAAGCCAATAGCATGATGCTGGCGACGGTCGACAGCGAAGGGCGGCCGCACTGTCGTGTCCTGTTGCTCAAGGGCTTGAGCGAGGAAGGGTTTACGTTCTTCGGTCATTACCAGAGTGACAAGGGCCAGCAACTGGCCGCCAATCCTTATGCCGCCATGACGTTTTTCTGGCCGGGGCTGGAGCGGCAGGTGCGTATCGAAGGTCGCGTCTCGAGGCTGGATCCGGCGTTGTCGGATGAGTACTTTGATTCCCGGTCCATGGCCAGTCGTCTCGGCGCCTGGGCTTCGCCGCAAAGCCGTCCGCTGGCGAGTAGGGCAGCGCTTGAATTGCTGTTGGCTGACACGATCAAACGCTTCGTCGGGCAGACTGTGTCGCGACCTGAGCAATGGGGCGGCTATTGTCTGCATCCTGAGCGCCTGGAGTTTTGGCAGGGGCGTGCGGACCGGTTGCATGACCGTATCGACTACCGCTTGCATGAGGGTGTCTGGAAACGGAGCCGCCTGGCGCCTTGAGCCTGATGGAAAATGGTGGGGTGGGTTTGTTGGTGTGTGTATCCGTTTCTTCGGTGATGGCGGCTATTGGTTTCGCCCTTACGGCGAGTCACTTTGGAAAAGCCCCAAAGTAACCAAAGGGCTTTTGCCCCTTTCGTTCGGTGGCTCGCTAATGCTCGCCATGCCCTCGCTCCGGTCCTGCTCCGTGGGCCCGCCGCCATCGGCCATCCCTGGCCGGGGGCGGCTAACCCGGCATCCATGCCGGGTTGCCCACTGCGCAGAACCTCCACTCGGCCTCTCGAGGGGGCGACTACCGCCACAGCCGCCGAGGCGGCCTGAAAGCCGACCTGGCTCTTTG
>NZ_JAHBDD010000072.1:0-10260 GCF_019956155.1 Pseudomonas sp. BF-RE-22
CAGTCAAACTAATTAGTCACTGGACGGACGCCATCGCCAGCAAGCCGGCTCCTACAAAGGATTGCGTTGTTCTCAAGGTTGATGTTCACAGTGTGATCGCCTTATCCCCCCGCCCCGCTCCCGGCTGACCAGACGACAGGTTGATCATGGTCAATACTCAAAGGGTTGAATGCCTGTCGAATGACCCTGACGCTCGTTTACCCACGGGAGGTTTGTCATGTCTGAGCAATCACGTTTCATGCTGGTCGCCTCACCCCTGATGGAACACAGCCCCGCCTTCGACAGGGCCGCAGCGCTGGCCAAGGCCGAAGACGCGGCGCTGCACATCGTTGCGTTCGATTATCTGGAGGGCCTGGCGACCGCCAGTCTGGTCAATGAAAAGGCCCTGGAGCAGATGCGCCTGGGCTATGTCGATCGACACCGTCAATGGCTTGAGGACCAGGCGCGGCCCTTGCGCAAGATCGGGGTGCACGTCACCACCGAAGTGACGTGGGTCGAACGGCCGCTGGAGGAAATCCTGATTCACCTGAAAGAGCAGCCGATGGACGTGCTGATCAAGGCGCTGGAGCCGCATTCGATGCTCTCAAGGCTGATGTTCACGCCACTCGACGTGCATTTGCTGCGTGAATGCCCGGTGCCGCTGCACTTCGTCAGCCATGCCGCGCATGCCTTGCCGCGCAAGATCGTCGCGGCGGTCGACCCGTTCCATCGTGATGATCACTACAAAAGCTTCAACGACCGCATTCTTCACGAAGCGGCAAAACTGGCCAGCGCCTGTAATGCCGAGCTGGATGTGGTCTACGCCTATGACTTGTCATCGATCAGCGCCGATGAATTCGGCTTCGACAACGGTTCGGCGTTTTTCTCGTCGGGCAAAGCCAGGACCCTGTTCGACTACCAGGAAGCCGCCTTCAACGAACTGGCCGAACGCAACGGCATCGCGCCGCAGCAACGGCACATGATCATGGGCAACCCGGTAAAGGTCCTGACCCGCTACGCCGATGCCTGCGACATCGACGTGATCGTCATGGGCCGCATCGGCCATCGCGGTCTGGGCAGGCTGATCGGCAGCACGGTGGAGCACCTGCTGTACAAAATGCCGTGCAGCGTCTGGGTGGTGTACAGCGAGCGGTTGGATGAGTAAACCTGCTGAAAACACCCCAACCCCCTGTGGGAGCGAGACCGGCTTGCCGGCGATGACTGAGTCATATCCAACATTGATGTCGATTGACTCACCGCCATCGCCGGCAAGCCGGTCTCGCTCCCACAGGTTTTTGTGTGGCTAAGTCAGCGTCGGGTGATCACCACTTCAAGGTATTCACTCGGCACCACCAGCGATTTTTCACCTGTGCGGTTCAAGCGGTTGATCAGCTCGGCCAGGTCACCTTCAAGGGCCTGCGCGCCTTCGGGGGGCAGCGCCGCGAACGCCTTGTGGACCGGGCCATACCAGGTGCGGAACGTGTCGATGAAATGCGCGGCCGAACGGTAGCGGAAATTGAAGAACCGCCGTGTCACCTGAAGCAGAAACTCGCGCTCATCGAAGTGCTTATGCAGCCAGGCCTCGGAACCCCAGTTCGACGGTGGTTGTGCCCCTGGCGGAGGTGGCATGTGCCGGCCCAGGGTCTTGAACATCTGACCGACGAAACCTTCGGGCGTCCAGTTGGCGAGGCCGATCCGGCCGCCCGGACGACAGACCCGCGCCAGCTCGGCGGCGGCTTTGGCCTGGTCCGGTGCGAACATCACGCCGAAGGTCGACAGCACAGCATCGAAACTGCCGTCCTCGAACGGCAGCGCCTCGGCATCCGCCACTTGAAAGGTCACCTCCAGGCGCTCTGCCCGGGCCCGGTCTTCGCCGCGCTCCAGCAGCGCGGCGACGTAGTCGGTGGACGTGACGCGGGCACCCCGGCGCGCGGCCGCCAATGTCGCGTTGCCGTTGCCGGCGGCGACGTCCAGCACGCGCTCGTCGCAAAGCAGGTCGCAGGCTTCGGCGAGCTGCTCGCCGACAATCTGCAAGGTGGTGCCGATCACGGCATAGTCGCCACTGGCCCAGGCGGCCATCTGACGGTTTTTCAAGGCAGTGAGATCAATGGGAGTACTCATCAAATCGCTCCGTTACGAGTTCAAACGCCCCCGGCTTATTCCGCCGTGGTGGGGTCGATGACGGTCATGACCCGGGAAATGCGGTTGGCCGGGAAACCACTCAGCCTGGCATGCTCCCGGATCAACTCTTCGTTGGGCGAGAGGTACACACAGTAGAGCTTGTCACCGGTGACATAACTCTGCTGCCACTGCACCTCCGGCAAGTCGCGCAACGCTCGGCAGGACTTTTGCGAAGCCGCTTTCAAATCCCTTTCTGACAGTGTTCCAGCACCCGGAATCTCGCGTTCAATGATGAACTTCGGCATGGCAACCTCTCATTTTTGTTATTGATGACAGGGTCGGCAGACCCTGTGCCAACTATCGCGCTGCTGACCATCGGCGTCCTGCCCGATCGTCGGCCAACCTTGCCCGATCGTCCGGAGGTTTCGCGTTGTGCCGCGACAGGCTCACAATCAAAAGCTGCCCGCCCACAGGGGAACACCACCATGGACGCCCTGTCCCAGACCCTGCGCGTCGTCCGCCTGGTCGGCGCGATTTTCATCAACGCCAGGTTCACTGCCCCCTGGTGTTATCAGTCACCGAGCGCGGACACCGCCGCACCGTTTCTCGAGCCCGGCGCCGAACGTGTGGTGATCTTTCACTTGATCACCGAAGGCGAGTGTTATGTCGAACTCGGTGATGATCCTCCCCAATTGCTGACGGCTGGCGATGTGGTGGTGTTTCCGCAGGGCGATGCCCACCGCATGTGCTCCAAACCCGGTCTCGCGCCGGCCAGCGGTGCACGGCTGGACGTCGTGCTCGCGCGGCGTCCACGGCAGTTGAGTTATGGCGGTGGCGGCGCGGTCACGCGCCTGGTGTGCGGTTATCTGGCGTGCGATACGCGGCTGGCGGGCATGTTGTTGACGGGGTTGCCGGCCGTGGTAAAGGTCAATGTGCGCGGCTCGAACGCCGGGATCTGGCTGGAATCTTCGGTGCGTTATGCGCTGGCCGAAGCGCGCTCGCCAAGGCCCGGTGGTGAAGGCGTACTGGCCAAGCTGGCCGAGGTGTTGTTCATCGAAGTGCTGCGTTTGTACATGCACGAACAGGGCGAAGGCCGGACCGGTTGGCTGGCGGGTGTCGGCGACCGGATCGTCGGCGCCGCCCTCAACGCGCTGCACAAAAAACCCTGTCATGCCTGGACACTGGATGAACTGGCGCGCACCGCCGGCACCTCAAGATCGGTATTGGCGGAACGCTTTCAGCAACTGGTGGGGATTTCGCCGATGCAGTACCTGACGCAATGGCGCATGTTGCTGGCGGCCAACCTGTTACGCAGCAGTAACAGCTCATTGATGCGCATCGCCGAAGAGGTCGGTTACCAGACCGACACAGCATTCAGCCGGGCGTTTCGGCGGGAGTTCGGCGCACCGCCCGCGGCGTGGCGGCGCAGTCAGGAGAAACGAACAATGGCCCACGGCGCGGAGCCTGTGAGCCATTGAGTTGACGGGTTACGCGGCGGGGGCTTTCGCCTCTTCCAGCAACTGCTGGATCATCTTCTCCTGGGTTTCGTAGCGACCTTCACCGAAGTGGGTGAAACGCACCTGCCCCTTGGCGTCGATCAGGTAATGAGCCGGCCAGTACTGGTTATCGAAGTTGCGCCAGATCGCGTAGTTGTTGTCGATGGCCACCGGGTAGGTGATGCCGAGCTTTTTCACCTGATCCTTGACGTTGGCGATGATGCGTTCGAAGCCGTATTCCGGGGTGTGGACGCCGATCACCACCAGGCCATCCTTCTCGTATTTCTTCGCCCAGTCCTTCACGTAAGGCAGGGTGTGCTGGCAGTTGATGCAGTCGTAGGTCCAGAAGTCCACCAGCACCACTTTGCCTTTGAGCGACTCATTGGTCAGTGCTGGCGAGTTGATCCATTCGACGGCGCCGGACAGCGACGGCATCGGACCCTGGGCATTGTCCAGGCTTGTATCGGCCTTGACCTTGCTGACCAGGTAATCGACCACTTTCGGTACGCTTTCCAGCACGCCTTTCTCGATACTGCTGACGCCCTCGGAAGAAGTGCCGGCCAGCAGGGTCTTGTCGGCGCCGGTGGAAATCACCACCGCAGCCGCCAGTACCGCAAACCCGGTACCGCGTCGCAACCAGCCGGTCACTGGAATCGACGCTTTCAAGCGATTGACCAGGCCGCGACCGGCGAAGATCAAGGTGCCCAGGGACAACGCGCTGCCCAGGCCGTACGCCACCAGCAACAGACTGGTTTGCGCGTTGGCGCCTTGCAGCATGGCGCCGGTGAGGATCACGCCGAGGATCGGCCCGGCGCACGGCGCCCAGAGCAGACCGGTGGCGACACCGATCATCACCGAACCCAACGGGCCGGACATTTTGCGGGTGTCGGGGTCGAGGCGATTGCCCAACAGCACGAACGGGCGTGCCAGCCAGCCACCGACCCGCGCCGAAATCAGCGACAGGGCAAACAGCGCCATCACGATCAGGGCCACGTGGCGACCGGTGTTGTTGGCTTGCACCACCCATTCACTGCTGACCACGGCCAGGCTGGAGATCAGGGCGAAGGTCAGGACCATGCCGCCGAGGGTGAGCAGGATCGAGGAGCGAGTGCGGTCGACCCCGGCGAACAGGAACGGCACGACCGGGAGGATGCAGGGACTGAGGACGGTCAAAATGCCGCCCAGGAAAGCGATGAGAAACATGAGGATCACCTATAAATACGAGGGTGGCGGTTAACACCGATCCAATGTGGGTGATTACAGAAACAGTGTCCGGCCTCAGGCCGTCTGCTCATCCAGCAACTGGCCTTGTGGCGTGCGGCTGCCACCGTTCTCGGCAACCGTCTGCCCTTGCGGCGTACGGCTCGAACCGTCCTGTGCCAGGAAGGCGTTGGCGCCCTGCTCGTTCACCGGGGTCAGCTGGAAGCAGGTGCTGCTGCCGCAGGTGCTTTGTTCAACGGCGGCGTTGGCGTGAGCGGCGGCGCCGGCAAGGGCGAAGGCAGCGGCGGTCAAAAAGCGGGTTACGTTGTTCATGGCGTTCTTCCTGTATCAAAGGGGATTGGCAATCGGTCAGCGAAGGACTCAGTTGTCTTCGTTGCAGTCAGCAATTTTTCGGTAGTCCAGCACCTGGGTTTTGTTCTGGGAGTCCAGGTAAGTCAGCTGGGCATCGACAATCCCGCAGGCGTTCGTGGTGTCCTGTGTCAACGACACCACTTTCTTGATGTCCAGGTGGGTGCCGTAGCTGTAGGTCCTGGCGCTGACGTCGGCTTCGGCACGGGCCGACAGGGTGCAGATGTTCAGGGCGGCAAACAGGCAAGCGGCGTAGATGGCTTTGGTGTTCATGGTGGTGTCCTCAAGGCTTCAATGGGTAGGTCGTTCAATTGAGCCGAGGCGGTTGGGTTTGCCTCGATGGAACCTATTAGAAGGCCCTGAGGTATCTCGTCTGTGTCGAGAAGCGACGCGTGTAAATCGGTACGTATCAAAGGGGCCTGCCGATACACAGCGATACAAAACCCCTGGATTCCCGGGTTTTTAAGTCCATGTGTATCCACCGACACACCAGATACACTGCAATACAAAGGGTGGCGGGCGAGCGGGCAAAGGCTCGATAGACTGTGCGCATTCCCTATTTGAAGAGGCTTGGCCCCATGGAACACGTCGATCACATCCTCATCGTGGACGATGACCGCGAGATTCGAGAGCTGGTAGGCAACTACCTGAAGAAGAACGGCCTGCGCACCACCGTCGTGGCGGACGGCCGGCAGATGCGTGCGTTCCTCGAGACCACGCCGGTGGACTTGATCGTGCTCGACATCATGATGCCGGGCGACGATGGCCTGATGCTGTGCCGCGAAATCCGCGCCGGCAAACACAAGACCACCCCGGTACTGATGCTCACTGCGCGCAACGATGAAACCGACCGTATCATCGGCCTGGAAATGGGCGCCGACGATTACCTGGTCAAGCCGTTCGCCGCCCGTGAACTGCTGGCGCGGATCAACGCGGTGCTGCGGCGCACGCGGATGCTGCCGCCCAACCTGGTGGTCACCGAAAGCGGTCGCCTGCTGGCCTTCGGTCGCTGGCGCCTGGACACCTCGGCCCGCCATCTGCTCGATGACGACGGCACCATGGTCGCGCTCAGCGGCGCGGAATATCGACTGCTGCGGGTGTTCCTCGATCATCCGCAACGGGTGCTCAACCGCGACCAGTTGCTGAACCTGACCCAGGGCCGCGATGCTGATCTGTTCGACCGCTCCATCGATTTGCTGGTCAGCCGCCTGCGTCAGCGCTTGCTCGACGACGCACGGGAACCGGCCTACATCAAAACCGTGCGCAGCGAAGGCTATGTGTTTTCGCTGCCGGTGGAAGTCCTCGGGGCGCCCGCATGAACCTTTCCCTGCGGTGGCCCCGCACCCTCGCCTCGCGCCTGTCGCTGATTTTCCTGATCGGTCTGATTCTGGCGCAGGTGTTGTCTTTCGGTGCGCAGTACTACGAGCGCTACGAAAGCGCGAAAAACACCATGCTGGGCAATCTGGAAACCGACGTTTCAACCTCCATCGCCATCCTCGACCGCTTGCCGGCCGAAGAACGCATGAGTTGGCTGCAACAACTGGATCGCCGCAACTACCGCTATTTGCTGGATGAAGGTTCGCCCGGCACGGCGATGAGCGATACACCTATCGCGGTGACCTCGATCAAGGACGCCATCGGCAAGGATTACCCGATGACCGTGACCGACATTCCCGGTCCGATCAAACATTTCCAGGTCCATCTGAAACTGGCCGATGGCAGCCCGGTCACTATCGACGTGCGTCCGTCGATGGTGCCGTTGTCGCCCTGGTTGCCGGTCGTCTTGCTCGGCCAACTGTTGCTGATGATTCTGTGCACCTGGCTGGCCGTGAGAATCGCCATTCGCCCCCTCACCCGCCTCGCACAAGCCGTCGAAACGCTGGACCCCAACACCCACCCGGTGCACCTGGACGAAAAAGGCCCGACCGAAGTCGCCCACGCCGCCATGGCCTTCAACGCCATGCAGGCGCGCATCGCTGCCTATTTGAAAGAACGCATGCAATTGCTGGCGGCGATTTCCCACGACCTGCAAACCCCCATCACCCGGATGAAACTGCGCGCCGAGCTCATGGACGACTGCAACGAAAAAGACAAACTGTGGAACGACCTCGGCGAGATGGAGCATCTGGTGCGCGAAGGCGTGGCCTATGCCCGCAGCGTCCATGGCGCCACCGAGGAGAGCCGTCGCACCGATCTGGATTCGTTCCTCGACAGCCTGGTGTTCGACTATCAGGACATGGGCAAGGACGTTCAGCTCAGCGGAAAAAGTGACACCGTCATCGACACCCGGCCGCACGCCTTGCGCCGCGTGCTGGTGAACCTGACGGACAACGCACTCAAATTCGCCGGCGCGGCGCAACTGCAGGTGGAATCGAAACCTGGCGGCAGCTTGTCGGTGAAGGTGATGGACCGCGGCCCCGGGATTGCCGAAGAAGAACTCGCCCACGTGATGGAGCCGTTCTACCGCGTGGAGAATTCGCGCAACCGCAGCACCGGCGGCACCGGCCTGGGCCTGGCGATTGCCCAGCAACTGGCGCTGGCCCTCGGCGGGTCGTTGACACTGAGCAACCGCGAAGGCGGCGGACTTTGCGCAGAGCTGAAGCTACCCACCAAATCCCTGTAGGAGCGAGGCTTGCCCGCGAAGGCCTCGACACGGTTCTACCTGAAAACCGTGTCATCGTTCTTCGCGGGCAAGCCTCGCTCCTACAGAACCTGAACCAAGGCCAAGGAAAGCCTTTATATTGTCGGGCGCAGTCGGTGATTCGCCGCTGTGCTGTACTCGGCAACACCTCATCACTGATATGGACATTGCACATGGATGAAAACAGAAGACCCATCAAAACGCGTTCTGCGGGATGGGCCAAATACGTCACCGACCAGTTGGTGAAAAGGGACCTCTCCCCCAATCAGATCTCCGTGGCCAGCATCGCCTTTGCACTCGCTGGCATCGTCGCGCTCAATATCGACACGGGCGTCATCGGCTCGATCCTCTGCGCCCTCGGCATTCAGTTGCGCCTGTTGTGCAACCTCTTCGACGGCATGGTCGCGATTGAAGGCGGCAAGAAATCCGACATCGGCAGCCTCTACAACGAATTCCCCGACCGGATTGCCGACAGCCTGCTGATTGTCGGCCTGGGCTACGCCATCGGCTACTCTGACCTTGGCTGGTTTGCCGCGCTGGCTGCGGCATTGACGGCTTACGTCAGGGTGTTTGGCGGCTCGATCGGTCTCAAGCAGAGCTTCATCGGCCCGATGGCCAAGCAACACCGAATGGCAGTCATGACGGTCGGGCTGCTGCTGAACGCCGTCGAAGCGAGCGTTTATGCCACTCACTACGTGCTGTTGATTGCGCTGGTCATCATCGCCATCGGCTCCGCCGCGACCTGCGTCACGCGCACTCTGGCCATCACGCGCGAACTGAAGGGGAATCCTCATGTGGATCAGTAATGCGCTGATTTCTGTTCTTCGATTCGTGATCGGCGTCACGGCCCGATGGGAAAGCCCGCCGGACCTGACACGCCAGCGTATCTATTTCGCCAATCACTCCAGCCATATGGACACCCTGGCAATCATCGCGGCCCTGCCACCGGAAGCCCGAGTGAACGTGAAACCGGTTGCGGCCGCTGACTACTGGGGAAAGAACAAATTCCTGTCATACATCTCGCAGAAAGGCCTGAATGCGGTTCTGATCGATCGCAACCCCGCGCCCGGCGTCAACGTACTGGAGCCGATTTTCGACGTGGTGCGCGCCGGCCATTCGATCATCATCTTTCCGGAAGGCACGCGCGGCAGCGAGGCATTACCCGGTCCTTTCAAATCGGGTCTGTTCCGCTTGGCCGAGACATTCCCTGAGGTTGACCTGGTGCCTATCTACCTGGAAAACCTGCATCGCTCCATGCCAAAAGGCAAACACGTCCCCCTGCCCATCATCTGCACGATCCGTATCGGCGATCCGCTGCAACGGATCAGCGGCGAGGAAAAACAGGTGTTTCTGGATCGGGCGCGTGACGCGATTGTGAGGTTGTCGGAATGAATCTTGATGAAAAGTTTTTGTGGTTCTTCGGCGCCATTGCCGCCCTGTTGGCGATCGCTTCGATCATCGGCCGGATACTGGCCAAGCGGGCGACGACAGAGGGCTCGATCTCTACCATCGAAAACCTCAACCAGCGCGTGAATGCCTGGTGGGGGATGGTGATCATTTTCTTCGTGTCCTACCTGCTGGGCGGGAACGCGACGGTCATTCTGTTCGGCTTTATTTCCCTGTTCGCGCTCCGGGAATTCATCACCCTGACACCGACCCGGCCTGGCGACCATAACGCGCTGTTTTCGGCGTTTTTCATTCTGATCCCCCTGCAATACGTATTGATCGGCACCCACTGGTATTCGCTGTTCACGCTGTTGATTCCGGTGTACGCCTTCCTGCTGCTGCCGGCGATTGCGGTGCTGAGCCAGGACACCGACGCCTTCCTGGAACGGGCGGCCAAAATTCAGTGGGGGGTGATGATTTGCGTCTACTGCATCAGCCACGCGCCGGCGCTGTTACTGCTGGACCTGGAAGGCTTCCAGGGCCAGAACGCGCTGCTGCTGTTCTACCTGGTGTTCGTCGTGCAGTTGAGTGACGTGTTGCAGTACGTGTTCGGCAAGCTCTTCGGCAAGCACAAGGTTGCGCCGCTGGTGAGCCCGTCGAAAACCGTGGAAGGCCTGGTCGGCGGCGGTTTGTCGGCCACGCTGATTGGCGGCTGCATGTTCTGGATGACACCGTTCAGTTTCTGGCAGTCGCTGATGATGTCGTTCGTGATTGTGGTGATGGGTTTCCTGGGCGGTCTGGTGATGTCGGCGATCAAGCGCAGCCTCAGCGCCAAGGACTGGGGCACCATGATCAAGGGCCACGGCGGCATGCTCGACCGGATGGACTCGATCTGCTTCGCGGCACCGATCTTCTTTCACCTGACGCGGTACTTCTTCTCCGCCACATAAGCCACTAATACCTGACACACCACTGTTTCCTGACACCCCGACTCTTTGTAGGAGCCGGCTTGCTGGCGATAGCGGTGTGTCAGGCGACATCAATGTTGATTGTTGGACCGCTATCGCC
>NZ_JAHBDD010000073.1:0-9725 GCF_019956155.1 Pseudomonas sp. BF-RE-22
CGGTGTGCCAGTCAACTTCTTTATTGACTGGCACACCGCCATCGCCAGCAAGCCGGCTCCTACAGGGGAAAGTGTTTACAACATGGAGCATTCGGTTTTCCGAACGCGACCCGTCGGTCTATTCGGTTAACCGGACTATCTCACTCCAAAAAACGCGCCACAAATATTTAATCTCCTTATAAATCAATAATTTAGTTTGTGTCGACTGGTCTGGCACGAGTCATGCTCTACACTCTTGGACGAATGCTTGTTGCGCGGACCTTGAGAAGCCGACAGACATTCGAAGCACAAAAGGGCCGATGAACTGGCTCCATAAAAAAAACAATGTCGAGGAAAATTTGATGCGCATCGTTCCCCATATCCTGGGCGCAGCCATTGCTGCAGCTCTGATTACCACTCCAGTTTTCGCTGCCGAACTCACCGGCACACTGAAGAAGATCAAAGAGTCCGGCACCATCACCCTCGGGCATCGTGACGCTTCCATTCCGTTTTCCTATATCGCGGACGCTTCCGGCAAGCCGGTTGGCTACTCCCACGATATTCAGCTGAAAGTCGTTGAAGCCCTGAAAAAAGACCTCGACATGCCGAATCTCCAGGTCAAATACAACCTGGTGACCTCGCAAACCCGCATCCCGCTGGTGCAGAACGGCACCGTGGACCTCGAGTGCGGTTCCACCACCAACAACGTCGAGCGTCAGCAGCAAGTTGACTTCTCCGTCGGCATTTTCGAAATCGGTACTCGCCTGCTGTCCAAGGCAGACTCCAAGTACAAGGACTTCGCTGACCTGGCCGGCAAGAACGTCGTGACCACCGCCGGCACCACGTCCGAACGCATCCTCAAGGCGATGAACGCCGACAAGCAGATGGGTATGAACGTCATCTCCGCCAAAGACCACGGCGAATCCTTCCAGATGCTGGAAACCGGCCGTGCCGTGGCTTTCATGATGGACGACGCCCTGCTGGCAGGTGAAGCAGCCAAAGCCAAGAAGGCAACTGACTGGGCCGTGACCGGCACTCCACAGTCCTACGAAATCTACGGCTGCATGGTCCGCAAGGGCGACGAGCCGTTCAAGAAGGCTGTAGACGACGCCATCGTGGCGACCTACAAGTCGGGCGAGATCAACAAGATCTACGACAAATGGTTCATGCAGCCAATCCCGCCAAAAGGTCTGAACCTGAATTTCCCGATGAGCGACGAGCTCAAGGCCCTGATCGCCAATCCGACCGATAAAGCGGCTGACGACAAGAAGTCCTGATTTTCTGACTAACCTTACCTCCTGAGAGGGCCAACGCCCTTTCAGGAGGTGGTCACTTCCTGCTGGTATTTTTTGGAAACACTCGAACCGGTGGCTGTCGAGCCGGGAGCGTGTGCCTGATCGAAAAGGTCAGGCGGGAACGGAGCTTCCCCCAAGCGGGCACTTGCACATCGATTGAACTGAGGGGAGACCCTAATGAATTACAACTGGGACTGGGGCGTGTTCTTCAAGTCCACCGGCGTGGGCAGCGAGACCTATTTCGACTGGTACGTGTCCGGTCTGGGCTGGACCATCGGCATCGCCATCGCGTCCTGGATCATCGCCCTGACACTGGGCTCGATCCTGGGCGTCATGCGTACCGTGCCGAACCGCATCGTATCGGGCATCGCCACCTGCTACGTCGAACTTTTCCGTAACGTACCGCTGCTGGTGCAGCTGTTCATCTGGTACTTCCTGGTGCCCGACCTGCTGCCGCAAGACCTGCAGGAATGGTACAAACAGGACCTGAACCCGACCACCTCCGCGTTCCTCAGCGTGGTTGTCTGCCTGGGCCTGTTCACCACGGCTCGCGTTTGCGAACAGGTTCGCACCGGTATTCAGGCACTGCCAAAAGGCCAGGAATCCGCTGCTCGCGCCATGGGTTTCAAGCTGCCGCAGATCTACTGGAACGTGCTGCTGCCCCAGGCCTACCGGATCATCATTCCGCCGCTTACCTCGGAATTCCTGAACGTATTCAAGAACACCTCCGTCGCCTCGCTGATCGGCCTGATGGAGTTGCTTGCACAAACCAAACAGACCGCCGAGTTCTCCGCGAACCTGTTCGAAGCGTTCACCCTGGCAACCCTGATCTACTTCACCTTGAACATGAGCCTGATGCTGCTGATGCGCCTGGTCGAGAAGAAAGTGGCCGTACCGGGCCTGATCTCCGTAGGGGGTAAATGATGGAATTCGACTTCTCGGGCATCATCCCGTCCCTGCCGGGCCTGTGGAACGGCATGGTCATGACCCTGCAATTGATGGCGCTGGGCGTCGTCGGCGGGATCATCCTCGGCACGATCCTCGCGCTGATGCGCCTGTCCCACAGCAAAGTGCTGTCGAACATCGCCGGCGCCTACGTTAACTACTTCCGTTCGATTCCACTGCTGCTGGTCATCACCTGGTTCTACCTGGCGGTGCCGTTCGTGCTGCGCTGGATCACCGGCGAAGACACACCGATCGGCGCATTCGCCTCGTGCATCGTGGCGTTCATGATGTTCGAAGCGGCGTACTTCTGCGAAATCGTCCGCGCCGGCGTGCAGTCGATTCCCAAAGGCCAGATGGGCGCTGCCCAGGCCCTGGGCATGTCGTATGGCCAGATGATGCGCCTGATCATCCTGCCGCAAGCGTTCCGCAAGATGACCCCGCTGCTGCTGCAACAGAGCATCATCCTGTTTCAGGACACCTCGCTGGTCTACGCCGTCGGCCTGGTGGACTTCCTCAATGCCTCGCGTGCCAGTGGCGACATCATCGGCCGCTCGAATGAGTTCCTGATCTTCGCAGGTCTCGTGTACTTCACAATCAGCTTTGCCGCCTCGCTGCTGGTCAAGCGTCTGCAAAAAAGGTTTGCCGTATGATCTCTATCAAGAATGTCAACAAGTGGTATGGCGACTTCCAGGTACTGACTGACTGCAGCACCGAGGTCAAAAAAGGCGAAGTGATCGTGGTGTGCGGGCCGTCCGGCTCCGGCAAATCCACCCTGATCAAATGCGTCAACGCCCTGGAACCGTTCCAGAAAGGCGACATCGTGGTCGACGGCACGTCCATTGCGGACCCGAAGACCAACCTGCCGAAGCTGCGCTCACGTGTGGGCATGGTGTTCCAGCATTTCGAGCTGTTCCCGCACCTGACCATCACCGAAAACCTGACCATCGCGCAGATCAAGGTGTTGGGCCGCAGCAAGGAAGAAGCCACCAAGAAAGGCCTGCAACTGCTGGAGCGCGTCGGCCTCTCGGCACACGCTCACAAGCACCCGGGCCAGCTCTCCGGTGGTCAGCAACAGCGTGTGGCGATTGCCCGTGCGCTGGCGATGGACCCGATCGTCATGCTGTTCGACGAACCGACCTCCGCGCTCGACCCTGAAATGGTCAACGAAGTGCTCGACGTGATGGTGCAACTGGCCCACGAAGGCATGACCATGATGTGCGTGACCCACGAAATGGGCTTCGCCCGTAAAGTGGCGGACCGGGTGATTTTCATGGACGCCGGCAAAATCATCGAAGACTGCAAGAAAGAGGAGTTCTTCGGCGACATCAGCCACCGCGCCGAGCGTACCCAGCACTTCCTCAACAAGATTCTGCAGCACTAAAAAACACCGCTCCCCTGTAGAAGCCGGCTTGCTGGCGATGGAGTTTCAGTCGACATCAATGTGGCTGACCCACCATCGCCAGCAAGCCGGCTCCTACAGGGGTCGGTGATGGTTTTGAGATTTGTGTTGTGGTTGACCCAAGGCATCTGTGATGAAATGCGACCCCACTCTCTATCGCGCAGCGCCGCCATCACTCGTCGTGAAACCCCGTCTGATCCGCCACTTGTTCCTGCCGCCACTGGTCATCGCCCTGATGATCGGATTGGGTTACCTCGGCTTCTGGGTCAGCGAGCACTACGGGATCCGCAGCCTCAGCGAGAACGGCCAGCGTCAGCTCGAACTGCACGCCCGCGCCGTCGAGAGCGAGATCAGCAAGTACACCTACCTGCCCAGCCTGCTGGAACTCGAAACCAGCGTTTCGAAGCTGCTGGCCGACCCGTCGCCGGAACACCGGCAAACGGTCAATGAATACCTCGAAGGCCTGAACCGGCGCAGCCGCAGTCGGGCCATCTACGTGATGGACACCACCGGTCGTGTCATGGCCACCAGCAACTGGCGCGACGTCGACAGTTATCTCGGTGAAGACCTGTCCTTTCGCGCCTATTTCCAGAACGCCGTGCGCGGCCAGCCGGGTCGCTTCTATGGCATCGGCAGCACCAACGGCGAACCCGGTTATTACCTGGCCCATGGCCTGGAAGAACACGGCAAGATCATCGGTGTCGCGGTGGTCAAAGTCCGCCTCGAAGCCATGGAAGAACGCTGGCAGCGCGCGCGCCTGGAAGCCTTCGTCAGCGACGAAAACGGCATCATCATTCTCTCCAGCGATCCGGCGCGACGGCTGAAATCAGTCGTTCCATTGAGCGACGAGACCAAGGAAAAACTCGCCCGCAGCCTTCAGTACTACTGGTTTCCACTGAACGAGCTGCAACCGCTGGCCCGGGAAAGACTGGCCGAAGGCGAGGAAAAACTGACCTTCCCGGCCAACAGCGAAGTGGAGTCCGACGAAGAGGACATCAGTTACCTCTCGCAAACCCGCCCCTTGAGCGACACCCCGTGGAATTTCACCCTGCTCACGCCGCTGCAGGATTTGCGTCGCGAAGCGATCAATCAGGGGATTCTGGTGGCCGTGGCGTTTGCCCTGGTGGCGTTCCTGCTGATCGCCTGGAACGAGCGCCGCAAGGTGATCGCCACCCGTCTCGCCGCCCGGGAAGCCTTGCAGGAAGCCAACAATCAACTGGAGCGTCGGATTACCGAACGCACCACCGACCTGCGCGCCAGCAACGAACGGCTCAAGGGCCAGATCCGTGAACGCCGTCAGGCCGAAGAGACCTTGCGCCGTGCCCAGGATGAACTGGTGCAGGCCGGAAAACTCGCGGCCATCGGCCAGATGTCCACCAGCATCGCCCACGAATTGAACCAGCCGCTGGCGGCGCTGCGCACCTTGTCCGGCAACACCGTGCGCTTCCTCGAGCGCGGGCAACTGGATGTGGCCAGCACCAACCTCAAGACCATCAACGAACTGATCGACCGCATGGGGCGGATCACCGCAAGCCTGCGCTCCTTCGCCCGGCGCGGCGACGACAAGGGCCAGGCCTGCCTCGGCAAAGCGGTGGACGCCGCGCTGCAACTGCTCGGCGGACGCGTGGAAAGCGTCCCTCTGCACTTGCATCGTGAGTTCGCCGACGTGCAGGTGCAGATTGACCAGACCCGCCTGGAGCAGATTCTGGTCAACCTGATCGGTAACGCCCTCGACGCCATGCAGTCGCAACCCCAACCGGAACTGTGGCTCGAAGGCGAAGCGTTCGACGGCAAGTATCGCCTGCGGGTACGCGACAACGGCCACGGCATCGATGCCGAAGCGCGCAAGCATCTGTTCGAACCGTTCTTCACCACCAAACCCGGCGAGCAAGGCCTGGGCCTTGGCCTGACCCTGTCCGCCAGCCTGGCCGCCGCCACCGGCGGACACCTGGGTGTCGAACACCCGGCCAGCGGTGGTACCACCTTCGTCCTCAGTTTACCGTTGGTAAGCCCCCTTCAAGCCGAGCCAATATGAACAACGACCTTAGTGTGCTGATCGTCGAAGACGACCCTCATGTGCTGCTCGGCTGCCAACAGGCGCTGACCCTGGAAGACATTCCCTGCGTCGGCGTGGGCAGCGCCGAAGAAGCGCTGGAGCGGGTCGGCGACAACTTTGCCGGCATCGTCATCAGCGACATTCGCCTGCCGGGCATTGATGGCCTGGAATTGCTGACCCGGCTCAAGGCCCGTGATCGCAGCCTGCCGGTGGTGCTGATCACCGGCCATGGCGACATTTCCATGGCCGTCGGCGCGATGCAGAAAGGCGCCTACGACTTCATGGAGAAACCTTTCTCCCCCGAACGCCTGGTGGATGTCGCCCGTCGTGCGCTGGAGCAACGCAGCCTCGCCCGGGAAGTCTCTTCGCTGCGCCGGCAATTGGCGGAACGGGATTCCCTGGAAGGCCGGATCATCGGCCGTTCGCCAGCCATGCAGAACTTGCGGGAATTGATCGCCAATGTCGCCGATACCTCGGCCAACGTGCTGATCGAAGGCGAAACCGGCACCGGTAAAGAACTGGTCGCACGCTGCCTGCACGACTTCAGTCGGCGTCACACCAAACAGTTCGTCGCCCTGAACTGCGGTGGCCTGCCGGAGAACCTGTTCGAAAGTGAAATCTTCGGCCACGAAGCCAACGCCTTCACCGGTGCCGGCAAGCGGCGGATCGGCAAGATCGAACACGCCGACGGCGGCACGCTGTTCCTCGACGAGGTGGAAAGCATGCCGCTGCCGTTGCAGATCAAACTGCTGCGGGTGTTGCAGGAACGCACCCTCGAACGCCTCGGCTCGAACCAGAGCGTGGCGGTGGATTGCCGGGTGATCGCGGCCACCAAGTCCGATCTCGATGAGTCGAGCAAGGCCGGCGAATTCCGCAGCGACTTGTATTACCGCCTGAACGTGGTGACCCTGGAACTGCCGCCGCTGCGCGAGCGCCGCGAAGACATCCTGCAACTGTTCGAGCACTTCCTGCAGCAGTCGTCCTTGCGCTTTGACCGTGCCGTGCCGGAGCTGGACAACCAGACCGTGTCGAACCTGATGAGCCACGACTGGCCGGGCAACGTCCGTGAACTGCGCAACGTTGCCGAGCGGTATGCCCTCGGTCTGCCGGCCTTCAAGAAGTCGGGCGCCAGCGGCAGCAATCAGGGCCTGGCCTTCGCCGAAGCGGTGGAAGCCTTCGAACGCAACCTGCTCGGCGACGCCTTGCAACGCAGCGGCGGCAACCTGACCCAGGCCAGCCTGGAACTGGGCATGGCCAAAACCACGCTGTTCGACAAAGTGAAGAAGTACGGGTTGAGCCACTGATGGACCTGATGCTCAAGGCAACCCTGGGCGCAGCGGTGGTGCTGATCCTCGCTGCGCTGGCCAAGACCAGAAACTATTACATCGCCGGCCTGGTGCCGCTGTTTCCGACCTTTGCGCTGATTGCGCACTACATCGTCGGCAAGGGTCGCTCGCTGGACGACTTGAAGACCACGATTGTGTTTGGCATGTGGTCGATCATTCCGTACTTCATCTATCTGGCGACGTTGTACGTGATGGTCGACCGGATGCGGCTGGAGGCTTCGCTCGCCGTGGCGGCGGTGGCGTGGTTGATCGCGGCGACGATCCTCGTCAGCGTCTGGGTTCGCTTCCAGACCTGACCACACCCCCTGTAGGAGCGAGGCTTGCCCGCGAAGAACGATAACGCGGTGCATCAGTTGTTCCGCTGCGGACCATTCGCGGGCAAGTCGGATCGCCGCACCGCTCGCTCCTACAGGATCTGCGTTGTTTCGAGACTGAAGGCTGGCCCGCCCCTTGCATTTACCCCCAAAAGCCCTCTCGGCCGGCCTTCATGATGGATGGAGCCGGTGTCTGGGAGGGTCTGCCAAGGGTGAATTGCGACCTTGAATATTTTAGATCTTGACCACAGCCTGACTGCCCAGGCCCCCATCACACGGTTGCTAGACAGCGGCCGCGCGAAACGCCTGGACCTGCTCGACCTCGGCCCGAAATTGCGGCTCTGGTCCAGCGAACGCACCTGGCGCCGCTTCGCCGAACGCCTGCAACAACGTCCACGCCACAGCGGCCCGCAACCGGAAATTTTCTTCGTCGGCTCCGGCGATTACCACCACTTGACCCCAGCCTTTCTCACTGACTTGCCGGCACCGGTGAGCCTGATCCACTTCGACAATCACCCCGACTGGGTCCACTTCGCCCCGCGTCGACACTGCGGTTCGTGGGTCAACCAGGCGCTGAAACTGCCGAACGTCCAGCGCATCGTCACCCTCGGCCCGTGCAGCGAGGACCTGCAAAATCCACAACTCAAGGGCGGCAACCTCAGCGCCCTGAAACGCGGGGTCTTGCAGCTGTTTCCGTGGCAGCATCCGCCCTCGAAAGTCTGGGGCCGGGTCGGCGATGGTGCCGGGCATCAGCAACTGGAAAACCAGCTGCACTGGCGCAACCTCGCCGAGCTGGATTGGCCGGTGTTTCTCGATCAGTTGATCACCAGCCTGCCCACCGAGGCGGTGTGGATCACCATCGACAAAGACGTCCTGGCCTGCGAAGACGCGGCGACCAACTGGGATCAGGGCGGCATGCGCCTGAGCCATCTGCTGCAAGCGATACGCGTGCTGGCCGCGAACAAGCGGATCCTCGGCATCGACATCTGCGGCGAATACGCCCGTCCCGCCTTCAGCAACGCCTTCAAACGCTGGGAAGCCAAGGCCGACCAGCCGCCGGCGGAACGCTGGAGCGCAGACGATCTGCTGCGTAACTCGGCCACCAATCAGGCACTGATCGAGCTGTTCGAGGAGCTGTTCCCATGACCCTTACCGTGATTGTGCTGGTGGCGTTTTCCATCGTGCTGGACGTCATTGGTCAGCTCTGTTTCAAGCTCGGACTCGACCGTTTGCCGGAACTTGAAGGCGGTTTTCGCCTGAATGCATTCTGGGGCCAGGTGTTCAACGCGCCGCTGCTGTGGTGCGGGATTGGCGCCTACGTGATCGAGTTTTTTGTCTGGCTCGAAGCCCTCTCCCGCGCGCCGCTGAGCCTGCTGTTTCCGGCGGCGGCGCTGGCGTATTGCGGCGTGGTGCTGGCCGGCAAACTGATCCTCGGCGAAACCGTGAGTCGTCGGCGCTGGCTCGGCACCTTAGTGATTACGGCGGGCGTGATGCTCGTGTGTGTCGCCCATGCATGAGGCTCAATCGATGATCAGAGGCAAGGCCGACTGGCTGCATGAGCGCCTCGGCACCATCGTGCTATGGGCGCTGTTGATCGCTTTTGAAAGCGCCGGGCAGATCGCCACGAAGGTCGGTGGCGATCAACTGGGGCAGATGGATTTCAACCTGAAGTGGCTGATGGCCGTAGCGGTGAATCCCGGGGTGTGGCTGGCGATCGCCTGTTACATCGGGGCGTTTTTCGTGTGGATGCTGATTCTGCGGCGCAGCAGCCTGTCGCTGGCGTTTCCGTTGAGTTCGCTGGTGTTCGTCGGGGTTTTGCTTGGGTCTTGGCTGGGGCTGGACGAGCAGATCAGCGTGCTGCACTGGGTGGGGGTGGCGGTGATCATGGGGGGGATTGCGTTGCTGGCTGAAGGTGAAGAAACCTAGATTTCAGTGATCTCAAGGGCCCCATCGCGAGCAGGCTCGCTCCCACATTTTGACCGCATCCCCCTGTGGGAGCGAGCCTGCTCGCGATGGCGTCAGACCAGCCAATGAACCTTTCTATTCAAACTTGTAAGCCACCGCCGCCTGCACTCCACCCTGATGGGTATCCCCGACCGCTTTGACAATGCTGCTATCCGCCGCCGCCCCCGTCAGGTGAATCCAGCTCGCGCTCGTCAGCAGCGACCATTGCGGCGCCAGGGGAAATTCGAAGCTCTGGGTCAGCGCCACGTTCTGCAAGCCACCACCGGCGTTGTACGGGCGGATCCCCGAGGCTTGAGACTCGTCGGCACTGACGCCGAAGAACGTCTGATTCTGCCGGGCATCGGCAAAATGCGCGGTCAGGTTTGAGCTGCCGATCACCCCGCCACCCAGTGGATAACCCACCTCCCCACCCAGCCGCCCCAATAC
>NZ_JAHBDD010000074.1:0-8670 GCF_019956155.1 Pseudomonas sp. BF-RE-22
GCGGTGGTCAGGCAATGAATGCGTGACTGACCGGACGCCATCGCCGGCAAGCCGGCTCCTACAGGGGACCGCGTTAGCTTTTGATTTTCACCACTCATCAGGCCGAGCGTTAGCTCTCCTTCAGCTTTTGATCTGAGCGCCCCCTCGAGAGGCCGAGCGCAGGTTCTGCGCAGTGGGCAACCCGGCATGGATGCCGGGTTAGCCGCCCCCCGGCCATGGATGGCCGATGGCGGCGGGCCCACGGAGCAGGACCGGAGCGAGGGCATGGCGAGCATTAGCGAGGCACCGAACGAAAGGGGCAAGAGCCCTTGGTTACTTGGGGCTTTTCCAAGTGACTCGCCGTAAGGGCGAAACCAATAGAAGCCGTTACCGCAGCAATGGATATGTGCACCATCAAAGAAACACGCCGGCCATTAGGACGCCATCGCCGGCAAGCCAGCTCCTACAGGGGGGGCGATGGCTGGCGATCCTGATCGGCTCACAAAAAGAGCACGTACATTCAATTTTCCCCGCCCCCACACCGGCACTATCGAATGAGGTCCCGGCGCTTTGACGCCGATGGTTTTTCATTTGTGCAGGTAGTCCATGAACGCTTCGCAATGGGATGAACGGGCCCAGGATATCGGGCTGTTTTTTTTGCGGGTCAGCGGTGGTTTGTTTCTGCTGTGGGTGCACGGTTTGCCCAAGCTGCTTAACTACAACGCTCAACTGCAAGTCATCGAAGACCCTTTCCACCTGGGCGCGAATGTCACGCTGATGCTGGCGATTTTTGCCGAGGTGCTGTGCCCGCTGCTGATCATTGCCGGGGTGTTGGTGCGCCTGGCGTGCCTGCCGGTTTTGTCTGTGTTGTGGATCGCGCTGCTGGTTGTGCACCCGCAATGGAGCCTCGAGGAAGGGCAGTTCGGCTGGCTACTGTTGATTCTGTTCACCAGCCTCTTTATCGCCGGGCCGGGACGGCTGGCGCTCAATGTCCGATTCGCCGGAGCTTTGCGTTATGCCTGAATCCAATCGTTTCGAGGAAGTCGTGACCCTGGTCATCAAGCACCGGGTCAAAGCCGGTTTTGAAGTGCCCTACGAAGCCTGGTTGCGCAACATCGTCAGCATCGCCGGGCAGCAGGAAGGGCACTTGGGGGTGGATGTGATGCGCGGCAAGAACGCCGGCCTCGACATGTACACCTGCGTGCTGCGCTTTTGCTCCACCGACGCGATGCAGCACTGGCTCGATTCGCCACAACGGCTGGAACTGGTCAACGAAGCCACGCCGATGCTCGCCGATGGCGACCAGACCGAGGTCAACCCGGTCAATGAATTCTGGTTCGCACCGCAGGCTGAAACCGGTTCGCCGCCGCGCTGGAAGCAGGCCGTGGTGACGTTGCTGGTAATTCTGCCGCACACCTTGCTGGTGCCGCTGATCTGGGGCCCGCTGTTGCGGCTTAACGCGTTCCTGTCCAATTACGTGGTCGCCACGTTCCTGATCACGCTGACCATCGTCGTTTCGGTGGTGTACCTGTTCATGCCGATGGCGACGCGTTTGTTCGCGCCTTGGCTGTCCCCCTCCACTCAGCCCAAGGAAACGCGATGAACGCCGACCTGATTTTGTTCAATGGCCAATTTCATACCGTTGACCGTGAAAACCCACGCGCCAGTGCCGTCGCCATCAGCGATGGCCGCTTCGTCGCGGTCGGCACTGACGCCGAAGCCATGGCCCTGCGCGGCTCCGGCACCCAGGTCATCGACCTCAAGGGCCGCTGCGTCATCCCCGGCCTCAACGACTCGCACTTGCACCTGATCCGTGGCGGTTTGAACTACAACCTCGAACTGCGCTGGGAGGGCGTGCCGTCGCTGGCCGACGCCCTGCGCATGCTCAAGGATCAGGCCGACCGCACGCCAACGCCACAATGGGTGCGCGTGGTCGGAGGCTGGAACGAATTCCAGTTCGCTGAAAAGCGCATGCCGACCCTCGAGGAACTCAACCAGGCGGCACCGGATACGCCGGTATTTGTCCTGCATCTATATGACCGCGCTCTGCTCAACCGCGCCGCGTTGCGCGTGGCCGGTTACACCCGCAACACGCCGAACCCGCCGGGTGGCGAGATTGTGCGCGATGCCAACGGTGAGCCGACCGGCATGCTGGTGGCGCGCCCGAACGCGATGATTTTGTACTCGACCCTGGCCAAGGGGCCGAAGTTGCCGCTGGAGTATCAGGTCAACTCGACCCGCCAGTTCATGCGCGAACTCAACCGTCTCGGCCTGACCAGCGCCATCGATGCCGGCGGCGGTTTCCAGAATTATCCGGACGATTACCAGGTGATCGAGCAGTTGGCCAAGGACCAGCAACTGACCATCCGCATCGCCTACAACCTGTTCACCCAGAAGCCGAAAGAAGAGCTGGCCGACTTCAAGAACTGGACTAGCAGCGTGACCCTGCATCAGGGCGATGATTTCCTGCGCCACAACGGCGCCGGGGAAATGCTGGTGTTCTCGGCGGCGGATTTCGAGGACTTCCTCGAACCGCGTCCGGACCTGCCGCAAACCATGGAAGACGAACTCGAACCGGTGGTCCGCCACTTGGTCGAGCAGCGCTGGCCGTTCCGTTTGCACGCCACGTACAACGAATCCATCAGCCGCATGCTCGACGTGTTCGAGAAGGTTAACCGCGACATTCCGTTCAATGGTTTGCCGTGGTTTTTCGACCACGCCGAAACCATCACGCCGCAGAACATCGAGCGGGTGAGGGCGCTGGGCGGTGGTATCGCGATTCAGGATCGCATGGCGTTTCAGGGCGAGTATTTCGTCGAGCGTTACGGCGCCAAGGCTGCCGAAGCGACGCCGCCGATCAAGCGCATGCTGGCCGAAGGTGTACCGGTTGGCGCTGGCACCGATGCGACGCGGGTGTCCAGCTACAACCCATGGACTTCGCTGTACTGGATGGTCAGCGGCCGCACCGTCGGTGGCCTGGAGCTGCACGCCGAGGGGCTGTCCCGGCAGACCGCGCTGGAGCTGTTCACCCACGGCAGCGCCTGGTTCTCTTCCGAGCAGGGCAAGAAAGGCATGATCAAAGTCGGCCAACTGGCTGACGTCGCAGCCCTGAGCGCGGACTTTTTCAGCGTTGACGAAGAAGCGATCAAGTGGATCGAGTCGGTGTTGACCGTGGTCGGCGGCAAGGTGGTGTACGCCGCCGGTGATTTCGAAAAACTCGGCCCGGCCAGTGTGCCGGTGCTGCCGGACTGGTCGCCGGTGGTCAAGGTGCCGGGTCACTGGCGCCCGACGTCGCCGATGCAGGCGCAGGTTCACCATTGCAGCGGGCCGTGCGGCGTGCATTCCCACAGTCATGAAAAGGCGCGGTTGTCGAACGCGCCGGTCAGCGATTTCGCCGGTTTCTGGGGCGCCTTTGGCTGCTCGTGCTTCGCGTTCTGACGATCAAAAAAAGCGCCGACCCGCGTGTCGGCGCCTGACGTAATACCCATCCATCGAGGAGTTTCACATGAGCAACGTTCCGTACAAACGCCTGAACAAAGACGATGCCGTTGTCCTGTTGGTCGATCACCAGACCGGTCTGATTTCGCTGGTTCAGGATTTCTCGCCGAACGAATTCAAGAACAATGTCCTGGCCCTGGGCGACGTGGCCAAGTTCTTCAAACTGCCGACCATCCTCACCACCAGCTTCGAAAAAGGCCCGAACGGCCCGATGGTGCCGGAATTGAAAGAGCAGTTCCCGGACGCGCCGTACATCCCGCGTCCAGGCCAGATCAACGCCTGGGACAACGAAGATTTCGTCAAGGCCGTCAAAGCCACCGGCCGCAAGCAACTGATCATCGCCGGTGTGGTGACGGACGTTTGCGTGACCTTCCCGACGCTGTCGGCGCTGGCTGAAGGGTTTGAAGTGTTTGTGGTGACCGATGCTTCGGGTACGTTCAACGAAACCGTGCAACAAGCTGCGTGGGCACGGATGGCGGCGGCCGGCGCTCAACTGGTGAACTGGTTCTCCGTGGCGTGCGAGCTGCAGGGCGACTGGCGCAACGACATGGAAGGCCTGGCGAACCTGCTGTCGCCGCGTATTCCCAACTACCGCAACCTGATGAACAGCTACTCGGTGTTGACTTCGAAGTAAGCTCCTTCAAGCAACATGCATAACCTGTGGGAGCGAGCCTGCTCGCGATGGCGGTGGTTCAGCCGACATCTATGTTGGATGTGCTGCCGCCATCGCGAGCAGGCTCGCTCCCACAGGGTTACCGTTTTTGCAGCCAGCTCAGGAATCCACTTTTCTTGATCGGCACCGGTTTGTCCAGCAGCGCCAACCGACTGTTCTGCTGCCGTACCGCCTGCAACTTGTTCAACGCCCGACCCACTTCAACCCGCTGTTCCATGCAGCTGCGGGTCAGGGATTTGTCGATCCGGTAGATGATGCACGAGGTCAACGCGGTGAACGTGGCCTGCGACGGTGTATCGGTGAGGATGCTCTGTTCACCCATCACCTCGCTCGGCCCCATGCGCCCGGCCTCGGTTTGCCCGGCGCCGTCCGGTACTGTTGCGCTGACCACGCCCGTGGCGATGACCATCAGGCTGTCCGGCACTTCTCCCAGTTCCAGCACCACCTGGCCTGCCGCGTACTGTTGCGCGACCATCGAATGGGCCATCCGGTCGCGTTCGTCTTCGTTCAGGGAACGGAAGACTTTCACCTCGTCCAGCAAGGACCGCGCGCGGGATGTCGGTTCGATCACGCCGTCGAGCTGTCGGGAAATACCCGCCGCTTCGAGGTGCCGATGGGCGAGGTCGAACAGTTGATTGCGCACTTCGCTTTTCTTGCCGAGTTCGGCGATAAACCCGCTGGCCACGTATTCGGACATGGTTTCGCCGGCCTCTTTCAGCACGGCTTTCGGCGCCGGGTTGAGCAGCAGACTGCTGCTGCCTTGCAGCGTGCGGTCCAGTGCATCCAGCACCCGACGCGGACGGATGTGGTTGGGCACTTGAATGCTGATCGACACACCATGCATGTTGCCGGGGCGGCTCAGGTTGACGATCTTCGCTTTGGCCGCCACCGAGTTCGGCACCACCGCCGTACTGCCGGCGCTGGTCAGCAGGTGAGTGGCGCGCCAATCGATGTCGAGCACCTTGCCCTCGACGCCGTCGATCACGATCCAGTCATCCACCTGATACGGCTTGGTGGTGTTGAGCACGATCCCGGAAAACACATCGCTCAGGGTGCTTTGCAACGCCAGGCCGACGACGATTGCCACCACCCCGGACGTCGCCAGCAAACCTTTCACCGGCAACTCCAGCACGTACCCGGCTGCGGCGACGATGGCGATCAGAAACACCAGCGCGCCGATGACGTCCTGCAGCAACCGCCCGCTGTGCCCGATGCGCCGCATCAGCAGCAGGCCGATGACTTCGGTGAGCACACGTGCGGCGTACAGCCACCAGAGAATCCCCAGCGCCGTCGCGCCCAGTTGCGCCACGCGGTCGTCTGCCAACAGCGGCGCCTGCAACGGGCTGACGCCGGCGTTGATGATGAGCGCGCTGAACATCACAAACAACGCGAGGCGCACACCGACCCGCGTGACGCGATGCTTGAACGGCGCTGCGTGCCAGAGCACGGCGTCGATGACCAGCAACAGCGCACTCCAGGACAGCAGATGACCGTAGATGAGGGACATGGAAGAACTCCGGAAGTCTGATTTTTTTTGTAGGAGCCGGCTTGCCGGCGATGGCGTACTTGAGGGCGCCTTCGCGAGCAAGCTTCGCTCCTACAGTTGAACTGTGCGAACCCGATCCCCTGTAGGAGCCAGGCTTGCCGGCGATGGCGTACTTGAGGGCGCCTTCGCGAGCAAGCTTCGCTCCTACAGTTGAACTGTGCGAACCCGATCCCCTGTAGGAGCCAGGCTTGCCGGCGAAGGCGTATTTGAGGGCGCCTTCGCCGGCAAACGGAGCGCCGCCCGGCCGCTCCTACAGAAAAGCCCCTCGCACGATGATCGTGGGAGGGGCGAGGGGACTCAGTTCAGATGAGTCTTGAGTTCCAGCGCGGCCTGACGCACCGCCGCTTTCACTTCCGGAATCTGGCTCAGCGGATTGAGCAGGCCGAAGTCGTGAATCATCCCGTTGTAACGCACCGCCGTGACCGGCACACCGGCCGCATCGAGGTGGCGGGCATAGGCTTCGCCTTCGTCACGCAATACGTCGAACTCGGCGGTCTGCACCAGCGCTGCCGGCAAGCCCTTGAGCTGTTCGGCGCTGGCCTGCAACGGCGAGGCGTGGATCTGCGCACGCTCGGCCTGGTCGGTGGTGTAGTTGTCCCAGAACCAATTCATCATGCCTTTGGTGAGGAAGTGGCCTTCGGCAAATTGCTGGTACGAGCCGGTGTCGAACTGTGCGTTGGTCACTGGCCACATCAACAACTGGAAGCGCAGCGCCGGGGCTTTCTGTTCCTTGGCCATCAATGCCACGACCGCCGCCATGTTGCCACCGACGCTGTTGCCGGCCACCGCGAGACGCTTGCCGTCGACGCCGATGTCCTTGCCATGCTCAGCCACCCAACGGGTCGCGGCGTAGGCCTGGTTGATCGCGGTCGGGTAGTGCGCTTCCGGCGACGGCGTGTAATCGACGTACACCGCGACGGCACCGGAGCCCACCACCAGGTCATGAATCAAGCGTTGGTGAGTCGGGTAATCGCCCAGCACCCAGCCGCCACCGTGGAAGAACATGAACACCGGCAACTCACCTTTGACCTTGGCCGGACGCACGATTTTCAGGTTGATGGTTTGACCATCGACCTTGATTGCACGATCGCTGACGTCCACACCCGACAGATCAACCTTGACCGAGTTTTGCGCACCGGTCAGCACCGCACGGGCGTCTTTCGGGCTCAACTGCTCAAGCGGTTTACCGCCACCGGCGGCGAGGGCTTCGAGGAAGGCTTGAGTGTTGTGTTCAACGCCTGGGCTGCCAGCGGCAAAGGCGTTGCCGACGGAGAGGGCGAGCAGGGAAGCGGTCAGGGTTTTTTTGACGAGGTTCATGAGCAAATCCTTTTTAATTAATTAGAGATTGGTTACCTAAGGGTCAGGTTGCTGCTGCGCTGGGACTCAGGCCTCAGCAACACCGTGGACACAGATTAATAGGGTGCTCGAAAGGGAAAAAGCGGCTATAAAGCGTTTAACTGTCAACCGGAAAGTGACAATGAACCCGTTCGAAGATATGCGTATTTTTTGCCAGGTCATGGACTCCGGCAGCTTCACCTCGGCCGCCGATCAATTGGGCCTGTCCAAGCAGTTCGTCAGCCGTCGCTTGATGCAACTCGAAGAACGCCTGGGCGTACGGTTGCTCAACCGCTCCACACGGCGCCTGGACGTCACGCCGCTGGGCCAGAGTTATTACGAGTCGGCGTTGCGCTTGCTCAGCGAAGTCGAGCAGGTGGAACAAGGCATCGCCGGCCAGACCACCGAACCGCGCGGCACCATTCGCGTGAGCGCGCCGTTGTCGTTTGCGGTGGCGCATTTGGGGTGTTTGCTGCCGGTGTTCTTGCAGCGTTATCGCGATGTCACGGTGGAAGTGGATTTGAGCGATCGCCCGGTGGATCTGCTCAGCGAGGGTTACGACCTGGCGTTGCGCATCGGCATCCTTGAAGACTCGACGCTGATCGCCCGCCGCATCGCTTCGATCCAGCGGGTGTATTGCGCCAGCCCGGCTTACCTGGCCGAGCGCGGTACGCCGGGTAAACCCGAGGACCTGCACACGCACGACTGCCTGCCATATGGCCACGGCCGCCAGGTGCAATGGCGTTTTGAAGGGCAGGGCAAGCCGCTGGCGGTCAACGTGACCGGGCGGATGCGGGTCAACAATGGTGAGTTGCTCAGGGATGCGGCCATTGCCGGGATGGGGATCACGTATCTGCCGACCTTCATTGTCGGGGCGGCGTTGAAGGATGGGCGGCTGGTGCCGGTGCTGGATGAGTTTCGCCCACAGCCGCTGACGTTGTCGGCGGTGTACCCGCAGCATCGCCAGAGTTCGCGACCGGTGCAGGCGTTGATCGAGTTTCTGCGTGAGCGGCTGGATCAGGCTGAAGAAATTTTATAGAGCACAGCACATTTCCAATGTGGGAGCGAGCCTGCTCGCGAAAGCATTTTGTCATTCAACATTGATGTCGTCTGACACTCTGCCTTCGCGAGCAGGCTCGCTCCCACAGGGGTTTGTGGCGAACCTTTGTTCAGGGGTGATCAGGACCTTTTGTCATCGCCCGGCTCGCCACCGACGTGCACGCCGTGGTCGTCACCCGGTTCACCGCCGACATGAACGCCGTGGTCATCGCCGATTTCGCCGGCGCGATGAACGCCGTGGTCGTCACCGATTTCACCGGCGCGATGAACGCCGCGGTTGTGGCCGACTTCACCGGCATGATGAACGCCGTGGTCGTCACCGATTTCACCGGCGTGATGAACGCCACGGTTGTGGCCGACTTCACCGGCGTGATGAACGCCGTGATCGTCTCCCGGTTCGGCATGGGTGCCGCTGCGACCGGATGAGGCGGTGTTACCGGAATGTCCCGAGCCATGGTCGTTGCCACTGTGACCGCTGCCGCTATTGCCGCCGCCGTTTCCACCGTGACCGCTGCCGCCATGGCCGCTTCCGCCGTGACCACCGCCGTGACCACCGCCATTGCCGCCGCCACCGCCACCG
>NZ_JAHBDD010000075.1:0-8355 GCF_019956155.1 Pseudomonas sp. BF-RE-22
GGGTTTCCAAAAAACTGGAAACCGAGATGGGCATGGGTCTTGTAACAACGTGTGTGTTGTAGCTGGCGTCTATTTGCGCCTGGTTTATCGATACGTGGATTTTGATCCTTTTTTTTTTTTCAAGCAGAAGACGGCATACGAGTTTAGCGAGTGTCTCGTGGGCTCGGAGATGTGTATAAGAGACAGGCGGTGTGTCAGCCAACTCATGTGGTGACTGACACTCCGCTATCGCGAGCAGGCTCGCTCCCACAAGGGATGTATATCAGTGAAGTTTCAGGCGCGGCTCAGTCCCGCGACCAATCTTGCTGCCCAGCATCAACATCGCCGTGCGGAACGCGCCATACAGCGCCATCTGGTGCATGCGGTACAGCGACACATAAAACATCCGCGCCAGCCAACCCTCGAGCATCACGCTGCCGGTCAGGTTGCCCATCAAGTTACCCACAGCCGAAAAACGCGACAGCGAAATCAACGAGCCATAGTCGGTGTACTTGTACACAGGCAAAGCCTTGCCTTCGATCCGCAGCTTCAGCGATTTGGCCAGCAACGACGCCTGCTGATGTGCAGCCTGGGCGCGCGGCGGCACATTGCGATCGGTGCCCGGTTGCGGGCAGGCCGCGCAGTCACCGAAGGCGAAGATGTTTTCGTCGCGGGTGGTTTGCAGGGTCGGCAGCACTTGCAGCTGGTTGATGCGGTTGGTTTCCAGACCGTCGATGTCCTTGAGGAAACCCGGCGCACGAATCCCGGCAGCCCAGACTTTCAGGCTGGCGTTGATCACTTTGCCGTCGGCGGTGATCAGGCTGTCGGCGGTCACTTCGCTAACGGCTGCGTTGGTCATGACATTGACCCCGAGTTTCTCCAGGGTTTTATGCACAGGCCCGCCAATGCGTTCCGGCAATGCTGGCAGCACCCGTGGACCGGCTTCGATCAAGGTGATGTGCATGTTCTCCGGTTTGATCCGGTCCAGACCGTAAGCCGCCAGTTCATGCGCGGCGTTGTGCAGTTCGGCGGCCAGCTCGACGCCCGTGGCCCCGGCGCCGACGATGGCCACGCTGATCCGCTGCACCACGTCCGTCTGCCCGGCGTGCGCGCGCAAGTAATGGTTGAGCAGTTGCTGGTGGAAGCGCTCGGCCTGTTTGCGCGTGTCGAGGAACAGGCAATGTTGCGCCGCGCCCTGGGTGCCGAAATCGTTGGTGGTGCTGCCGACGGCGATCACCAGCGAGTCGTACGGCACTTCACGCGCCGGTACCAGTTCCAGGCCAGCTTCGTCATAGGTGGCGGCCAGCTGGATTTTCTTCTGTGCCCGATCAAGCCCGCTCATGCGCCCCAGCTGGAACTCGAAGTGGTTCCATTTTGCCTGGGCAACATAGTTGAGTTCGTCTTCGGAAGAGTTCAGGGAACCGGCCGCCACTTCATGCAACAGCGGTTTCCAGATGTGGGTCAGGTTCGCGTCGACCAGCATCACACTGGCCGTGCCGCGCTTGCCCAGAGTCTTACCCAGACGGGTAGCCAACTCCAGACCGCCGGCGCCGCCGCCAACGATGACAATACGATGAGTCATGGGGATATCTCGCAAGGCTAAAAGAAATCGGTGCAATTACCCGAGCGAGCGCGATGCAGCTCATAGCGTCAGGTAACTGATAAATCGGCTCAACAGGCCCAGGCCAATAGTCGCTGCCAGCACCACCACCAGGAGCATCCACGGCCGGAAAGGCCGGCGCTCGACTCGGTGCTGGGACAGGTGCAGGTACTCTTCGACATGCTTTTGGTCGTCGGGGTTCAGGCGGCTGGTCATATTGGGCCTCGTCAGGGGTAGACGTTGCTGAATGTAGGGAAGCTACATGCGGGCGGCGGTGTAACACATCAGCCCGCATTGAACGGAGCATAGCCGCTCGCTGGAACAGGCTCGACGCTGACCGTATCGTCCAGGCGAATGATTCCACTTTGTAACACTCGGGCGGTGATTCCGCCATGTCCGCGAACGGCCTGAAAGGTGCCAGGGCCGAGGTTGTTTTGCAGGCGCGCGCAGGGCTGACACCAACCGGTGGTTTCGAAAATCGCCTGGCCGATTTTGAAACGGCGACCCTTGAGGCTGAACAGGTTGATCCCACTGATAACGAGGTTGCGCCGCAAATCATTAGGCAACAGCGGATTATCTTCCGAGCGGCCCATCAGCGAGTTGATCACCGCCAGATGCTCCCACTGAATCAGTGTCACCTGCCGCGCATTGCGTACACCGGGGCGGGCGCGATCGCCGGTCAGCCCGGCCTCGAGTCGTGCCTCCACGGCTTCCAGTTCGATCATCGGCACGTGTGGCTGCGGGCGCACGCCGATCCAGCGTACGCGGCCGGTTTGCGGGACCTCAGCGATCAGTTCCTGCAATGGACTCACAGGCTGATCCCGACATCGAAGACGATGCTGCGACCGAGGTTGCTGCGCAGGAAATCCGGAGCGTCGGGATGCGCAAATAAAACACGGGCGAAGGTCGGCCCCACCAGCGACAACGAGCGCCAGCCTTGGCGCAAGTATTCGGTAGGCGGCGGGAAATGGCTATTGAGGTCGAGCACTTCGCGCTTGAGGCTGGCGAAGGCGATGATGTCCAGCTCGCCCAGGTCCATGCCGCGCTCTTTGTAGTTGTGCGCTTTTTTGCGCAAGGTCGGCGCCAGTCTCAGCAGGAATTCATTGGCCGGAATGCGCCTGGGTTTGGCTTCGCGACGCACCAGCGAACTCAGCGAAAACGCACTGCGTCGACGTTGCAGTTCATCGCGCCACTCATCGTTGAGGCGCCGGCCTTCGTCGAGCACGAAAAACACTTCGAAATTCGCCTCGCGAAACAGCACGTCCGGCGGCTCCCCGGCGGGCGCAAATTCGTCGGTGCGGTAAGGAATGTTCAGCCCTTGCAGCAGGCGCTGGCACACCCAACGCTCACGCTCCCATTTGCGGGCATTGGAAAGAAACGCGTTGGCTTGCTCGGCCGCAATGGTCAGCAGGCGTAAGTAATCTGAGTCGTCCATAGGCCCAAGCTTAGCGTTCAAATGCGTTCGCAAAGAAGACAGTTTGTCGGAGAAGAGCAAAAGCCTGTAACGCCATTGCCCCATCCCGTGCCCGTTTCAGGGCCCTGCACAAAACGGATAGCGATCTGCGCAAAGCGGATATTGCCCCGCGCCTGGCAGCTTTACCCTCGGCTTTACGGGACGTTAGCCGCTTTACCGACGTTCTGAATAAAACAACAACAAGAGATGAATGCCATGCGCAAGATCGACGTACATGAGGTTATCGACAACGCTCGATTCAACCGCTTCCACTGGATGGTGCTGTTCTGGTGTGCCCTGATCATCATTTTCGACGGTTACGATCTGGTGATTTACGGCGTGGTGCTGCCGATGCTGATGAAGGAGTGGGGGCTCAGTCCCTTGCAGGCCGGCGCGCTGGGAAGTTACGCATTGTTTGGAATGATGTTCGGCGCGCTGTTTTTCGGCCCGCTCTCGGACAAGATCGGCCGCAAGAAAGCCATCACTATCTGCGTGATGCTCTTCAGCGGTTTTACCGTGCTCAACGGTTTTGCCCGCAACCCCACCGAGTTCGGCCTGTGCCGGTTCATCGCCGGCCTGGGCATTGGCGGGGTGATGCCTAACGTCGTGGCGCTGATGAACGAGTACGCGCCGAAGAAAATCCGCAGCACGCTGGTGGCGATCATGTTCAGCGGCTACTCCGTGGGCGGCATGCTCTCGGCGGGACTGGGCATCGTGCTGATCCCGAGCTTCGGCTGGCAGTCGGTGTTTTACGTCGCGGTGCTGCCGTTGGTGTTGTTGCCGCTGATCATGTACTTCCTGCCCGAGTCGGTGGGTTTCATGCTGCGTCAGGGGCGCAATGAAGAGGCGCGGGCCATTCTTCAACGGGTCGATCCGGCGTACGTCGCGCAGTCCGGCGATCAACTGCACATGAGCGAAGTGAAGGGCACCGGCACCCCTGTGCTGCAACTGTTTCGCGAGGGGCGCGCGCTGCGCACGCTGATGTTGTGGCTGGCGTTTTTCTGCTGCTTGCTGATGGTTTACGCCTTGAGCTCCTGGCTGCCGAAACTGATGGCCAACGCCGGTTATAGCCTGGGTTCGAGCCTGTCGTTCCTGCTGGTGCTCAACTTCGGCGCCATTTTCGGCGCGGTCGGGGGCGGCGTGTTGGGTGACAAACTGAACCTGCCACGGGTGTTGGCGGTGTTCTTCGCCGTGGCCGCCGTGTCGATCACCTTGCTCGGTTTCAACAGCCCGATGCCGCTGCTGTACCTGCTGATCGCCATCGCCGGCGCCACCACCATCGGTTCGCAGATTCTGTTGTACGCCTGCGCCGCGCAGTTCTACTCCATGACCATTCGCTCCACCGGTCTGGGCTGGGCCTCGGGCATCGGACGCAACGGCGCGATTGTCGGGCCGCTGCTGGGCGGTGCCTTGCTCGGGATCAGCCTGCCGCTGCAACTCAACTTCATGGCGTTTGCCTTGCCCGGCGCGGTGGCCGCGATAGCCATGACCGTGTTTGCGATCAGCAGTCAGCGCAGTCACAGGCAAGCGCTGTCGGGCCTGCGCAACGGTTCGCCAGACGGGTCTGTCGGCGAAGCTTCATGAAAACGTTTGTCCGGGATTTTTCCCTGTCGGCGGCCGTCGCCGGATTTATCGCCACGGTGATTTCCTATGCCGGCCCGTTGGTGATTATTTTCCAGGCGGCCGAGACCGCACACCTGTCGCGGGAAGTGTTGTCGTCGTGGGTCTGGGCGATTTCCATCGGCAGCGCGGTGCTCGGCATTGGTTTGAGCCTGCGTTACCGCGTGCCGGTGATCATCGCGTGGTCGGCGCCGGGCTCGGCATTGTTGGTGGCGCTGTTGCCGGGGATCTCGATGCCGGAGGCGGTGGGCGCGTACCTGGTCAGCAGCCTGATCATTTTCCTGGTCGGGGTGTCAGGGGCGTTTGACCGGATCATCGGCAAACTGCCGGCGGCTGTTGCGGCGGCGATGCTGGCGGGGATTCTGTTCAGTTTCGGCACCGGGTTGTTTGTCTCGTTGCAGGGCAAACCGTTGCTGGTGCTGGCGATGTTTGCCACGTACCTGATCTGCAAACGGCTGATGCCGCGTTATGCGGTGGTGATGGTGCTGCTGGTAGGCTGCTCGATGGCGTTTCTCGGTGGTGATTTGCACAGCGAAGCGCTGGTGATCGGGTTGGCCACGCCGGTGTGGATCACGCCCGTGTTCAGCCTGAGTGCGACGCTGAACATTGCCTTGCCGCTGGTGATGGTGGCGCTGACCGGCCAGTTCGTGCCCGGCATGGCGGTGCTGCGGGCCAGCGGTTACGCGACGCCGTCCGGCCCGATCATCGCCAGCAGTGCGTTGGGCACGGCGCTGTTGGCACCGTTCGGTTGCCACGGGCTGAATCTGGCGGCGATCACTGCGGCCATTTGTACCGGTCGCGAGGCCCATGAAAACCCCGGCAAGCGCTACGTGGCCGGGGTGGTCGGCGGGCTGTGTTACCTGCTGCTGGGCATCTTCGGCGCCACCCTGGTTTCGCTGTTTTCGGCGTTCCCCAAAGAGCTGATTGCGGCGCTGGCCGGGCTGGCGCTGTTCGCCGCGATTGCCGGGGCACTGGCCGGCGCAATGGCGGTGCCGAGTGATCGCGAAGCCGCGCTGGTGACCTTTCTCACCACCGCTTCGGGCATGTCGTTGTTGGGTTTGTCCGCGGCTTTTTGGGGACTGATTTTCGGCATGGTCACCCATGTGTTGTTAAACGCCCGTCGCGAAAGCGCGGCGGCTGAAGCACTTCCAACTGTCGATCAATAAAAATAAGAGAAAAAACGATGAAACAGATTCTTCCAACAACCGGTTCCGTGTTGTCCATGGCGCTCGTCTCGGGTTTCTCCACCGGTGCGATGGCGGCTGAGGGCGGCTTTATCGAAGACACCACGGCCACGTTGCAGGCACGCAATTACTACTTCAGCCGGGACTTCTCCGACATCGTCGGGGCGAACAAACAATCGAAGGCCGAAGAGTGGGCGCAGGGCTTCATCCTTAACGTCAAATCCGGCTACACCCAAGGGCCTGTCGGGTTTGGTGTGGATGTGATCGGCCTGCTCGGCCTGAAACTCGACAGCAGCCCGGATCGGGTCAATACCGGTTTGCTGCCAGTCAAGGATGACGGGCGCGCGGCAGATGATTACAGCCGTCTCGAAGCGGCGCTGAAGGTGCGTTACTCCAAAACCGAGCTGAAGGTCGGGGAGTTGCAACCCAATCTGCCGGTGCTGGCGTTCAGCGATATCCGTCTGCTGCCGCCCAGCTATCAAGGTGCAAGCATCAGCTCCAATGAGATCAATGGCCTGACTTTGCAGGGTGGTCACTTGAACACGACCAGCCTGCGCAACGAGGCGGGCGACGAAAAGATGCAGGCCATGCTCGGCCACGTGCCGCAGCGCCAGGTCAGCAGTGATGGCTTCAACTTTGCCGGCGCCGATTACGCCTTCAACGATAAACGCAGCTCGGTCAGCGCCTGGTTCGGGCAACTGGAAGATATCTATAACCAGCGTTTTCTCGGTCTCAAGCACAGCCAGCCGATGGGCGACTGGACCCTGGGCGCCAACCTTGGTTATTACGATTCGCGCGAAGACGGCAAGAAGCTGCTGGGCAACATCGATAACCAGGCGTTCTTCTCGCTGCTGTCGGCCAAGCGCGGTGGTCACACGTTTTATGTCGGTTATCAGGGGATGTTCGGTGACAGCGCATTCCCGCGTGTCTTCGCCAACATCTCGCCGCTGGGCAACGAGGTGCCGACCTACGAGTTTGCCTTTACCGACGAACGCTCCTGGCAGGCGCGTTACGACTACGACTTCGCCGCCCTCGGTGTGCCGGGGCTGACCAGCACCGTGCGTTACATTTCCGGTAATAACGTCGACACAGGGCAAGGGTTCGAGGGCAAGGATCGCGAGCGTGATCTCGACCTCGGCTACGTGCTGCAAAACGGCAGCCTCAAAGGCCTCGGGATTCGCGTGCGCAACGTGATGGCCCGTTCCAACTACCGCAGTGACATCGACGAAAACCGCCTGATCCTCAGTTACACCTGGACGCTGCTATGACCATTGAAAAAGAACAACCGCCTTACAACATCGGCTTGCAGGTCAAGCTGGAGCAATTGACCGAGTCGGTGCTGCAAACCGAGGAAGACATGCGCTTTGCCAATCAACTGGCGCGCACGGCCGGCGATCGGGTCAAGGCGAGTGCGCAGAGCATGCAGTCTTCGGCCAGTGTGCTGGAGGACCTGAACCTCTACATGCAGCGTCTGGATCAGGTGTTCGATGAGCTCGGCAGTCAGTCGATGCGCATCGGCGCGATTGTCGGCAGCATCCAGGACATCGCCCGTCAGACCAATTTGCTGGCGCTCAACGCGGCAATCGAGGCGGCGAGGGCGGGCAGTCATGGCCGAGGGTTTGCGGTGGTCGCCGATGAGGTGCGCAATCTCTCGCGTCAGGCCGCGGACTCCAGTGCGCAGATCCGGCAAATCGCCACGGGGCTGGAACAGTCGGCGGAGCATGCACGCCAGGGGATTCAGCAGTTATCCGGCTCCACCCGTCTGGGGCTGGAAAAGGCTGGAGTGGCTTTGCATTCGATGGGGGAATTGCAAAGCGGTGCGGTGGCCAGGGTCGAGGTGGTCGAACGGATCATGGCGCGTTTGGCCGGCCTGCATGATTTGGCGTTGCAGGCTAAACGGCTGATCGTGTGATGCCAGGTGTTACAGGTTGCTTGTGCAGTTGCCCATGACTTGGTAGGTCACGCGATGGGTCTGGCCCTGATGGTCGATGTAGACCATGGTTGCCGGCACGACGTCGCACGCGGTTGCGGTGTCGGTCACGGAAACCACCTTGGCGATGTCCAGCGGTTGCGCCGGGTCGTACGGGGTGGCGGCGGGCTCACTGGCGGCCATGGCTGAGGTGGCGATCAGGGTCAGAAACAGGGTGGTCAGGGTTTTCATTTTTGTGTGCTCGGTGTTGGTTTTGATGCTTGAAGTTTAGTCCTTGGTGGTGATGGATAAAGGGGGCTGGGGCTGATTCAGCTTTGCAGGAAACGTAACAATGGGGGCATATCCGTTTCTTCGGTGAGGGCGGCTATTGGTTTCGCTCTTACAGCGAGTCACTTTGGAAAAGCCCCAAAGTAACCAAAGGGCTCTTGCCCCTTTCGTTCGGTGCCTCGCCTAGGCTCGGCATGCCCTCGCTCCGGTCCTGCTCCGTGGGCCCGCCGCGATCGGCCATCCCTGGCCGTGCGCGGCTAACCCGGCATCCATGCCGGGTTGCCCACTGCGCAGAACCTGCGCTCGGCCTCTCGAGGGGGCG
>NZ_JAHBDD010000076.1:0-5657 GCF_019956155.1 Pseudomonas sp. BF-RE-22
CATTGATGTCGCCTGATGCACCGCCATCGCCAGCAAGCCGGCTCCTACAAGGATCGCGCTGAATTTTCGGCCATCATCCGATCCATTATCAGAGGTACAGCAATGAGCAAGGTCGAACACAACCCCGCCGGACAACTGATACAAGAACAGGCGCCGATCCGCCTGCTGGACAGCGAGGCTCAAGCCATCGCCGTGGCCAGGGACATCGCCCGGGAGATTGCCGAAATTGCCGCCGACGCCAGTCAAAACGGCCAACTGCCACGGCGTCAGGCGCAGCTGTTGTCGGAGAGCGGCTTGACCGCCATTGGCGTGCCCAAGGCGTTTGGCGGCCTCGGCGCCTCGGTGGAAACCATCGTCGAAACCGTGCGAATCATTTCAGTCGCCGACGGCGGCGTCGGTCAGTTGCTGCAAATCCACAACGTCATGCTGCGAGGGATTTTTACCGGATACTCCGACGAGATTCGCGACCGACTGGTTCGCGATGTATTGGCCGGCAAGCGTTTCGGCAATGCCCTGGCGGAAGTCGGCGGCAAGAATAAATTCGCCCTCAAGACCCGCGTCGAACGCCGCGCCGACGGCAAGTTGATCCTCAATGGCAGCAAGTTTTACTCCACCGGCTCTTACCTGGCCGAGTGGATTTCCCTGACCGCCGCCAGTGATGACGGCGGTGCCGGGGTGCTGCTCAATCGCAACACACCGGGCCTGACGCTGGTGGATGACTGGGAAGCGTTCGGCCAGAAAAACTCGGTCAGCGGCACAGTGATTTTCGACAACATCGAACTCGACGAAGGTTTTGTCTCCCAGCGCAAAGGGCCGATGAAACGCACTGGGTTGACCTTCCCGCAGATCCTTCATGCGGCCATCGATACCGGCATTGCCGAAGGTGCGCTGTCGGCTGCGGTGGACTACCTGAATCACAATGCGCGGCCGTGGGTGGAAAGCGGCGTCGATCACGCCAATCAGGAGCCGCACATCATCAAGCAGATCGGCGAATACGCCGTGGCCCTGCGCGGCGCGCAATCGCTGCTGCGCGACGCGGCGCGGGTATTCGATCAGCACGAACTGGACCCGGACAACAAGGAACTGCAGGACGAGCTGATTCTGTCGGTGGCCACCGCCCGCGCCCACTCCGACGCGGCGTCGCTGAAAATATCCAGCGACATTTTCTCCCTGCTTGGCGCCAGTTCCTCACTGAGCAAATGGAACCTCGACCGTTTCTGGCGCAACGCAAGGGTCCACACCACCCACGACCCGATCCGCTGGCGCTTGCACCACGTCGGCAACTACTACCTCAACGGCGTCGACCCCGGCGAATACACCGCGATCCTCAACGCCAAGGAAAAACAGGGAGCGACCAGCCCCGGACGGTGATCCCCCAGACGCCGCCTCCCCTTGTAGGAGCGAGGCTTGCCCGCGAAGGCGCCCTAAAGCCCTATGCAAAACCCAAAGGCCCCATCGCCAGCAAGCCGGCTCCTACAGGTTCGGCGTTCCACCTGAACAAATGCGAAACCCTGTAGGAGCGGAGCTTGCCCGCGAAGGCGCCCTAAAGCCCCATGCAAAATCCCAAGGCCCCATCGCCAGCAAGCCGGCTCCTACAGGTTCGGCGTTCCACCTGAACAAATGCAAAACCCTGTAGGAGCGAGGCTTGCCCGCGAAGGCGCCCTAAAGCCCCATGCAAAATCCCAAGGCCCCATCGCCGGCAAGCCGGCTCCTACAGGGTCGAGATCGTGTCCGCACACCACACAGAGCTTTTTCATGATCGAAAAACATCCTCTCTTGCGCAGCCTGGCGATTTACCGGGAGATGCCCTGGCGCTTCGCCCTGGTGGCGGCGTTGTACATCGCGGTGAACCTCGGGCTGGTCTGGCAGCAATGGCTGATCGGCCACGCCGTCAACGACGTCAGCGCCGGCCGCGCGGTTGTCCGGCAAGCCGATGGCAGTCTCGACGCCAGCCTCGGCTGGTACTGGTTGTGGCTGATGCTCGCCGTGGCGTTCGGCCGTGGCGTGTTGCAATACGCCGCCAGCGTACTGTCGCTGGTGCTCAGCCAGGAACTGCTGACGCGCCTGCGCGAGCGCATCCTGCAGCAGGTGCAAACCCTGCACCTGAGTTATCACTGGCAGCACGGCATGGGCGAAATGATCACCCGCACCACCCGCGATGCCGACAAGGTGCGCGATGCGCTGATCAGTTTCTGGCGCCAGGTGGTGGAAACCCCGCTGGTGGTGCTGGCCACCGTCGGCCTGTTGAGCTGGTACAACCCGCTGCTGGGGTTGGTGCCGCTGCTGCTGACAGTGTTCGGCCTGTGGATTTTCGTGCGCCAGACCGAGCGTCTGGTCAGCCTCGACCGCGCCGTCGGCGAGGCCTACGACCGGGTCAATCAGGACCTCAGCGAAGGCATCGGCGGCGTGCGGGTGATCAAATCGTTTGGCCTGGAACACAGCCGCATCCAGCGTTTCGCCGGGCAGGTGGCGGTGTTCGCCGAGCACGCCCGCCAGGCCCTCGCCTATTCCAGTTCGCGGATTCCGCTGCCTCAAGCGGTCGTCGCACTGGGGCATGTGTGGATCCTGGTGTACGGTGCGCACCTGGTGGCCACCGCGCAATTGGGTATCGGTGAACTGGTGACCTCACTGCTGATCGCCACCACCCTGGTGTTCCGCATCGAAGGCATTGGCCGGGTGATGCAGACCTTCGCCGACGCACGCTCCAGCGCCGA
Organism: Pseudomonas sp. BF-RE-22; assembly: GCF_019956155.1. Lineage (NCBI taxonomy): Bacteria > Pseudomonadati > Pseudomonadota > Gammaproteobacteria > Pseudomonadales > Pseudomonadaceae > Pseudomonas > Pseudomonas sp. BF-RE-22. The sequence goes on from NZ_JAHBDD010000076.1 coordinate 2,715, forward strand.
AAGGATCTGGCAACTGCTGGACGAGCCTGCGGCGATCCGCAGCGGCAACGCGACCCTGCCCGACACGCCGCTGGGGCTGAAACTGGAACACGTCAACGTCAGCGCACCGGGTGGCGGCCTGGACATTCTTCATGACTGCTCACTGACCGTGCAGCCCGGCGAAATCGTCGCGCTCGTCGGCGCCACCGGCACTGGCAAAAGTCTATTGGCAAGCCTGCTGCCACGCCTCAGCGACATCAGTTCCGGGCGCCTGCTGATCGGTTCGGACAGCGCCGGCTGGCAAGACATTCGCCAGTTGAACCTCGACGAATTGCGGCGCCGGGTGCACGTGGTGCCACAGGAAAGCTTCCTGTTTTCCGACACCCTCGCGGCCAACCTGCGCCTGACCGCACCCGACGCCAGTGATCAACAACTGCGTCACGGTTTGCGCCTGGCCGCCGCCGAAGACGTGCTGGAACGCCTGCCGCACGGCCTGGCCACGCCGCTGGGGGATCGCGGCGTGACCTTGTCCGGCGGCCAGCGCCAGCGTCTGAGCCTGGCTCGCGCGCTGCTTGGCGAGCCGGACATTCTGTGCCTGGACGACGCCACCAGCGCGCTGGATGCGATCAGTGAACGCCAGGTACTCAACAACATTCGCCAGTTGCGCCGCGATCAGGGCCGGGCCACCACGTTGCTGGTGATCTCCAGCAAGCTCTCGACCATCCTCCTGGCGGACCGCGTGCTGATGCTGCAGGACGGCAAAATCGCCGCCAACGGCACCCACGAAGCATTACTCAAAACCCATCCGGACTACCGCGACCTGCTAGGGATCGACCATGGCTAACCCAATCGCCGGCAAGGCCTTGAGCGATATCGAAATCGAAGAAATGCTCGCCCGCAAGGCCCTCGACCGCAGCATGTTCAGCCGGCTGTTGCCGCTGCTGAAACCGATTCGCCGGCACATTGTCGGCGTCATCGGCATTGAACTGCTGCTGGTGTTCACGGTGTTTCTGCGGCCGTGGTTTGTCCGTGAGTTGCTCGACCGTGGGCTGATTCAACAGAACGATCACTGGCTGCTCGACGAACGCCTGGTGCTGTGGCTCGGCCTCGGATTGGCGGCCAGTTGGCTCGGGCGTTTCCTGCTCGCCGGTGTCTCGCAGTTTGTCGCAGGCAGCGCGGCGATCCGTGTGCTCAATGACTTGCGGGTGCGCGTATTTGCCCATGTGCAGAGCTTGAGTGTCAGCTACTTCGACCGGACCAAGGCCGGGCGGATCATTTCTCGCGCCGACCGCGATGTCGACGCCCTCGAACCGCTGCTGATTCAGGGCCCGCCCGAACTGCTGGGCGCGCTGCTGCGCTGTGGCCTGGCTTCGGTGATGCTGTGGCGGATCGACCCGCGATTCTTTCTCAGCCTCGCCGCCACGGTGCCGTTGCTGGTGTTGGCGACCTGGAGTTTCAAACGCATTTCCCAACGTAACTGGGCCAAGGTCACGGAAAACCGCAGCCGTTTCACCGCGCATCTGGTGGAGAGCGTCAGCGGCGCGCGCATGTTGCAACAATGCGCCCAGCAAGCGCCCAACTTGCGGCGCTATCGCGGCTTGCTGGATGATTTCAATCAGGCGCTGATTCGCGGCAGCCTGCGATCCAGCTGGTTTGCACCGTTCACCGCGCTGCTCAGCTCCGCCGGCATGGCGGTGCTATTGCTGGTGGGCGCCTATGGTCTGGCGCAGGCGGATGTCACCGTGGGCCAGGTCGCGGAAAGCCTGTTTTATGTGTTCCTGTTTCTCGGGCCGTTACAGGAACTGTCGGACTTGTTCGAGCGTTACGCCACCGGTTCGGCCTCGGCGCAGCGGATCTTTTTGCTGCTCGACACGCGCCCGGAGATCAGCGACAGCACCACCCCGCAACGCCTGGGCAAGGCCCGCGGCGAAGTCAGTTTTGAACGGGTGCGGTTTGCCTACGATGCCGGCAATTCTTCACCGGTGATCAATGACCTCGACCTGCAGATTCCGGCCGGCGAAGTGCTGGCGATCGTCGGCCCCTCGGGCCATGGCAAGAGCACGCTGGTGCAGTTGCTGACGCGTTTTTACGAGGTGCAGTCGGGGGCGGTGAAGCTCGATGGCGTTGATATCCGCGACCTCACCCAGCATGAACTGCGGCGCAACGTCGGCGTGGTGCTGCAGGACAATGTGCTGTTCAGCGGCAGCATCCTCGACAACCTGCGCCTCGCCGCGCCCCAGGCGGACGATGCCCGGCTGATTGATGCTGCCCGGGAGCTGGGAGCGGACGAAGTGCTGGAACGCCTGCCGCATCAGTACCAGACAGAAGTCGGGCCGCTGGGCGGGCACTTGAGCCACGGCCAGCGGCAACTGGTGTGCCTGGTGCGCGCCTATCTCGCGGACCCGGCGGTGCTGGTGCTGGACGAAGCGACTTCGGCGGTCGACATCCACACCGAGCGGCGCATTCAGCGCGCGTTCCGCCGACTGTGCGAGGGCCGCACCGCGATCATCATCGCCCACCGCCTGGCAACCATACGCGACGCCGACCGAATTGCAGTGATCCGTCATGGCCGCCTGGTCGAACAAGGGCCGCACAGCCAATTGATCGACCAGGGTGGCGCCTATGCGGCGTTGTACCAGACCTATCTGCGCAGCGCCGAAGCGGGTGCGTCGATTGACGATATCGTCGCCACATCGCCGGCGTAACGAAAACCGCAATCGCTTGTAGGAGCCGGCTTGCTGGCGATGCGGATTGCGCGGTGTGTCAGGCAGGCCGCCATCGCTGGCAGGCCAGCTCCCACAGGGGATTGGCGTCGTACACGAAACCTGTAGGAGCCGGCTTGCTGGCGATGGCGGTCTGCAAAACACCGCAAAACCCACCTGCTGCACCCCGAACAACCATTGCTGACAGACTGCTGCTACAGCAGCACCTCCCACCGCCGACACCGTTTCTCCCCCCGTCATC
>NZ_JAHBDD010000086.1:0-223633 GCF_019956155.1 Pseudomonas sp. BF-RE-22
GGGTAAGCGGGCTCGATTATGCCACGGTCTGACGACACAGTACTGTAGGAGCCAGGCTTGCCGGCGAAGGCGTACTTGAGAGCGTCTTCGCCGGCAAGCCTGGCTCCTACAAAGAATGAGTTGTGTCAGACAGTTGTGGGTGTCGCAGCCGTGTGCCAGATCAACACGCGGGTCACGCGGTTGTCTTCGGTCTCCAGAATCTCCAGCCGATAACGCCCGATCTTCAGGCACACCGCGCTGTCCGGAATCGTCTCCAGCGCTTCGGTCACCAGCCCGTTAAGGGTTTTCGGGCCATCGCTGGGCAAATGCCAGCCGAGGCTTTTGTTCAGGTCGCGAATCGACGCTGCACTGTCAATCACCAGGCGTCCATCGGCCTGCGGATGGATGTGCGGGTTGTCCAGGCTGTGCTGGCTTTCAAATTCGCCGACGATTTCTTCGAGAATGTCTTCCAGCGTGACGATACCGAGTACTTCGCCATACTCGTCGACCACCATGCCCAGGCGCCGCTGCTGTTTGTGGAAGTTAAGCAGTTGCAGCTGTAGCGGTGTGCTTTCCGGTACGAAATACGGGTCGTGACACGCGGCCAGCAGTGCTTCGCGAGTGAGTTGGCCGTCGGGCAGCAGATGGCGAATCTGCCGGGTGTTGAGCACCGCCTCGACCTGGTTGATGTCACTGTGGAACACCGGCAGGCGCGTGCGTCGGTTGGCCCGAAGCTGTTCGAGGATTTCTTCGATGGAGTCGTCGAGGTTGATCCCGTCGACATCGCTGCGCGGCACCAGAATGTCGTTGACCGTGATGTTGTCCAGCGCGTGGATGCCGGACACCGCGTGCGGACGGCAAACCGGTTGTTGGTCGTCGTGACGATCCTTCGGCGTCTCGTCCTCGCTCTGCTGCACCACTTTGGCCTTGCGGGCAAACGGCCGCATCAGCAACTGGCTGATGCCATTGAGCAGCCAGGCGGCCGGGTAGATGATTTTCAGCGGCGCGCGGAGCAAGGTGTTGCCCAGCGCCAGGACCGCGTCGGGATAGCGGACGGCCAGGGTGCGCGGCAGGTAGTCGGCAAACACCAGCAGAATCGCGCCGGCCCCCAGGCACGCGGCCCATGGACCGTTCTCGGCCCAAGTGAAAATCGCCAGCAAGGTGCTGATGACCACTACCAGTGCACGACACAGGGTGTTGCAGAAAATCAGGCTGTTGAGCGGAAAACTCAGCTTTGCCACCGGTTTGTCGCTTGCGCGCGAGGCGGTGCGCTGGGCCAGCAAGTGCAGGTGTGCCGCTTCAATGGCGGTGAACAGCCCCGACCATAAAATCAGCAGGGCCACTACGGCGAGCATCGGCCCTATGGGCAAGTCGTCCATTTATGCCGCCCGTCAGATGTGCAGGATGTATTCACGGACCAGCTTGCTGCCGAAATACGCGAGCATCAACAGGCAGAAACCGGCGAGGGTCCAGCGAATGGCCTTGTGTCCGCGCCAGCCGAGGCGGTTGCGGCCCCAGAGCAGCACGCTGAAGACGATCCAGGCCAGGCACGCCAGCAAGGTTTTGTGCACCAGGTGCTGGGCGAACAGATTGTCGACGAACAGCCAGCCAGAGATCAGCGACAACGACAGCAAGGTCCAGCCGGCCCACAGGAAACTGAACAGCAGGCTTTCCATGGTTTGCAGCGGCGGGAAGTTCTTGATCAGTCCGGACGGGTGCTTGTGCTTGAGCTGATGGTCCTGAACCAGCAGCAGCAAGGCCTGGAACACCGCGATGGTGAACATGCCGTAAGCCAGGATCGACAACAGGATATGCGCGAGGATGCCCGGCTCTTCGTCGATGATCTGCACCGTGCCGGCCGGGGCGAACTGTGCCAGCAGCACGGTGGCGGCGCCCAGCGGGAACAGCAATATCAGCAGGTTTTCCACCGGGATCCGCGAGCAGGCCAGCAGCGTCAGGGCAATGACCGCCGCAGCGATCAGGCTGGCGGCGCTGAAAAAGTCCAGGCCCAGGCCAATCGGTGTCAACAGATGGGTGAACAGGCTGGCGCTGTGAGCCAGCACGGCGAGCACGCCGAGCGTGACCAGCAGGCGTTTGTTCGCCTTGGCGCCGGTGGCCAGGCGAGAGCCCTGATAAATGGTCGCAGCGGCATATAAGCAGGCGGCGGCGAGGGTGGTAAGCAAACTGGGTGACAAGGGGAGCATAAATCCTGTTAGGCAAGCCCGAAAGGCGCTGAGTTTGGCATAGAACCCACACACCACGAAAGTGCGAGGTGTCCGCCAGTCGCAGTCTTCGCTATAATCCGCGACCTGCCCACGCCGCAGGCTCGCCGAGCACATGTTGATTCCGGTCTGGGCCGCCATTATCCCGGTCTACACAGGGCCTGAAAGGATCGCGCAATGTTTGAAAACTTAACCGACCGTCTCTCGCAGACGCTGCGCCATGTCACCGGCAAGGCCAAACTGACCGAGGACAACATCAAAGACACCCTGCGCGAAGTGCGCATGGCGTTGCTCGAAGCCGACGTCGCCTTGCCGGTGGTGAAGGACTTCGTCAATTCGGTCAAGGAACGCGCCGTCGGCACCGAGGTGTCGCGTAGCCTGACGCCGGGCCAGGCCTTCGTGAAGATCGTCCAGGCCGAACTCGAAAGCCTGATGGGCGCGGCCAACGAAGACCTGAACCTGAGCGCCGTTCCGCCCGCCGTCGTATTGATGGCCGGTTTGCAGGGTGCCGGTAAAACCACCACCGCCGGTAAACTTGCGCGCTTCCTTAAAGAGCGCAAGAAGAAGTCGGTAATGGTCGTGTCCGCGGACGTTTACCGTCCTGCGGCGATCAAGCAGCTGGAAACCCTGGCCAACGATATCGGCGTGACGTTCTTCCCGTCCGACCTGAGCCAGAAGCCGGTCGACATCGCGCAAGCGGCTATAAAAGAAGCAAAGCTTAAGTTTATTGATGTGGTCATCGTCGATACCGCCGGTCGACTGCACATCGACGAAGAGATGATGGGCGAGATCAAGGCGTTGCACGCCGCGATCAACCCGGTCGAAACGCTGTTCGTGGTCGACGCCATGACCGGCCAGGACGCCGCCAACACGGCCAAGGCCTTCGGCGATGCACTGCCGCTGACCGGTGTGATCCTGACCAAGGTCGACGGCGACGCCCGTGGCGGTGCCGCACTGTCCGTTCGTGCCATCACCGGCAAGCCGATCAAGTTCATCGGTATGGGCGAGAAGACCGAAGCCCTTGAGCCGTTCCATCCGGAGCGTATCGCTTCGCGGATCCTCGGCATGGGCGACGTGCTCAGCCTGATCGAACAGGCCGAAGCGACGCTCGACAAGGACAAGGCCGACAAGCTGGCCAAGAAGCTGAAGAAGGGCAAGGGCTTCGACCTCGAAGACTTCCGCGATCAGCTGCAACAAATGAAGAACATGGGCGGCCTCGGTGGCCTTATGGACAAACTGCCGAACATCGGCGGTGTGAACCTGGCGCAAATGGGCAATGCCCAGGGCGCGGCAGAGAAACAATTCAAGCAGATGGAAGCCATCATCAATTCCATGACCCCGGCCGAGCGCCGCGACCCTGAGCTGATCAGCGGTTCGCGCAAACGTCGGATCGCCATGGGTTCCGGCACCCAGGTGCAGGACATCGGTCGCTTGATCAAGCAGCACAAGCAGATGCAGAAGATGATGAAGAAATTCTCCGCGAAAGGCGGAATGGCCAAAATGATGCGCGGCATGGGCGGTATGTTGCCCGGCGGCGGCATGCCGAAAATGTAAAGAATTCGCGCAGGGGCTTGCTCTTGCGCAGCCCACACGGAAGTGGGATCTCCAGCAAACCCGCACTTGGCGGGAGCTGACTGGCCGTTTTCAACGACGGCTCTATAGCAAATCTGGATGGCGTCCGATAGGCCGCCGGAAAAAGACATTTGCAAAAGTCCGGATATTCCTTAGAATATGCGGCCTTTCGGGCACCTATGCCCGCTGTGCCTTTAGATTTGCAGCACCGACTACAGGAACGATGTTCACATGCTAACAATCCGTCTTGCCCTTGGCGGCTCCAAAAAGCGCCCGTTTTACCACTTGACCGTAACCGACAGCCGCAACCCGCGCGACGGTTCGCACAAGGAACAGGTTGGTTTCTTCAACCCTGTTGCTCGTGGTCAAGAAGTCCGTCTGTCCGTGAACCAAGAGCGCGTAGCCTACTGGCTGAGCGTTGGTGCACAACCTTCTGAGCGTGTTGCTCAGTTGTTGAAGGACGCTGCTAAGGCTGCGGCCTGAGCAATATGAACGCGACGCCAGCCATTGCTGATGATTTGATCGTTATCGGCAAGATTTATTCTGTTCATGGCGTTCGCGGCGAAGTGAAGGTGTATTCCTTTACTGATCCGACTGAAAACCTGTTGCAGTACAAAACCTGGACGCTCAAGCGCGAAGGCAATGTGAAACAGGTCGAGCTGGTCAGCGGACGCGGGAGCGACAAGTTCCTGGTCGCAAAGCTCAAGGGTCTTGATGATCGTGAAGAAGCGCGTCTTCTGGCCGGTTATGAGATCTGCGTGCCGCGCAACCTGTTCCCTGAATTGACCGACGGCGAGTACTACTGGTACCAGCTGGAAGGTCTGAAGGTTATTGATCACCTTGGGCAATTGCTCGGGAAAATCGATCATCTTCTGGAAACCGGCGCCAATGATGTAATGGTGGTCAAGCCTTGCGCTGGCAGCCTGGATGATCGCGAACGCCTGTTGCCCTATACGGAGCAATGCGTGTTGGCTGTCGACCTTGCCGCAGGCGAGATGAAGGTGGATTGGGACGCGGACTTCTAAGCGTGGCTAACTTGCGCGTAGAAGTGATCAGTTTGTTTCCCGAGATGTTCTCCGCCATCAGCGAGTACGGCATCACCAGTCGGGCGGTGAAACAGGGGCTCTTGCAGCTCACCTGTTGGAATCCGCGAGACTACACGACGGATCGACATCACACTGTGGACGATCGCCCATTTGGCGGTGGCCCGGGCATGGTGATGAAGATCAAGCCCCTGGAAGATGCTCTGGTTCAGGCCAAGGCAGCAGCCGGGGAGGCGGCGAAGGTGATTTACCTGTCCCCCCAAGGCCGTCAACTGACTCAGTCGGCGGTACGCGAGTTGGCGAATCTGGATGCATTGATCCTGATTGCCGGCCGCTATGAAGGCATTGACGAGCGTTTTATTGATGCTCATGTCGATGAAGAGTGGTCGATTGGCGACTATGTACTGTCTGGCGGCGAGCTGCCGGCGATGGTCCTGATCGATGCGGTTACACGACTGCTGCCTGGAGCTTTAGGGCATGCGGACTCCGCCGAGGAAGATTCCTTTACGGATGGTTTGCTGGATTGCCCGCACTACACCCGACCGGAGGTGTATGCGGATCAGCGTGTTCCCGACGTATTGCTAAGTGGCAATCACGCGCACATCCGGCGTTGGCGTTTACAGCAGTCCCTTGGTAGGACCTTTGAACGACGCGCCGATCTTCTGGAAAGCCGCTCGCTTTCTGGAGAAGAGAAGAAGCTGCTCGAGGAATACATCCGCGAGCGGGACGATAGTTAACAACGTATCGATGGTAAGTCCGTTGATTTACCTTAGGAGCACAGCATGACTAACAAAATCATCCTTGCACTCGAAGCAGAGCAGATGACCAAAGAGATCCCTACCTTTGCCCCGGGCGACACCATTGTCGTTCAGGTGAAAGTGAAGGAAGGCGACCGTTCGCGTCTGCAAGCGTTCGAAGGTGTTGTTATCGCCAAGCGTAACCGCGGCGTAAACAGTGCTTTCACCGTTCGTAAAATCTCCAACGGTGTTGGCGTAGAGCGTACTTTCCAGACCTACAGCCCGCAAATCGACAGCATGGCCGTTAAACGTCGCGGTGACGTACGTAAAGCCAAGCTGTACTACCTGCGTGACCTGTCCGGTAAAGCAGCTCGCATCAAGGAAAAACTGGCTTAAGTCCAGCTTCCGATGCAGAAAAAAGCAGCCTACGGGCTGCTTTTTTGTTGCCCGCCATTTAACCCGGAATTTCGTTTCAGGCTGTAGACCCATGACCGCTCGTGAGCAAGAAATCGAACGCCGCACCGAACTCTCGGTGAGCCGCGTGACCAAGGCGGTTTTCCCGTCGACCACCAACCACCACAACACCCTGTTCGGCGGCACTGCGCTGGCCTGGATGGATGAAGTGTCGTTCATCACCGCCACCCGCTTTTGCCGGCTACCGCTGGTGACCGTTTCCACGGACCGCATCGACTTCAATCACGCAATCCCTGCCGGCTCCATCGTTGAACTGGTCGGGCGGGTGATCAAGGTCGGCAACACCAGCCTCAAGGTTGAGGTTGAAGTGTTTGTTGAAAGCATGAGCTGTGATGGTCGCGAGAAGGCGATTCATGGGCAGTTCAGCTTTGTGGCGATTGATGAAGACAAGCGGCCGGTGCCGGTGTTGCCTGGGTTTGCCGCCTGACGCGGGACCGAGGTGCGGCCTTCGCGGGCAAGCCTCGCTCCTACAAGGGTTCCTTACATACCTGTAGGAGCGAGGCTTGCCCGCGAATCGATCTATCAGGCGCCGCCGACCTGCGGTTGAATCAACGCCAGCAACGTCCACCCTGCCGAAGGCTTCAGCGCACTGTCCGGCGTCGCCACATGCACCCATCCGCTGTCATCGCGAGCGAACAGTAATGTCGCGCGTTCCCCATGCAGCGTCCTGTAATCCTCCCAGCCGAACCCCTCCGTCAGAGTTGTGCTGTACAGCTCGGCCCCCTGGTGCAGCAGATTAGCCAGTTTGTTGTAGGTCAGTTCCTCATTGCCCAGCAAACGCCCGCGATGTTCATGGCTGGCGCGGTGCTTGTCAGTGCGGTGGCTTTCCTGACCACTGGCGAGACCAAACAGTCTCTGATGGCCGAAATCGTGTCGAAAACGCATCGACGCCAACGCATTCAATTCGCCGGACGGCGACAATGTCAGCAAATGCCCAAGCCCGACCAGATCCAGATGAGCATCGGCATGCTGCGACGCCGGGTTACCAAAGTACGTCGGCAAACCGTCCATGCGCGCGGCGCGAATATTCTCCCAGCTCGAATCCGTCAGCAGCACTCGACAGCCCAGCTGTTGCAGGGCTTTGCCCAAGGTACGTGCCGGGGCGTTGGCGCCGACGATCAGAAAGCCGCTGGGCGCCGGTTCGGCGACTTTCAGCAAACGCGCCAATGGCCGGGCCGTGGCACTTTGCAGCACCACCGTGCCGATGATCACCGCAAACGTCAGCGGCACCAGCAGCAACGCGCCTTCGAGTCCGGCCTCATTCAGGCGAACGGCGAAAATCGCCGAAACCGCCGCCGCCACGATTCCGCGAGGTGCGATCCATGACAGCAGTGCCCGCTCGCGCCAGCTCAAACTCGAGCCTGCCGTGGAAAGCATGACGTTCAATGGCCGTGCAATGAACTGAATGATCAGCAGCAGAATCAGCACCAGCGGCCCGAGGCCGATCAAGGCGTTCAAATCGAGTCGCGCCGCCAGCAAAATGAACAGCCCGGAGATCAGCAGCACGCTGAGGTTTTCCTTGAAGTGCAGGATGTCCCGCACATCCACGTCCTTCATGTTGGCCAGCCAGATCCCCATCAAGGTCACGGCCAGCAAACCGGATTCGTGCATGACTTGATTGGCGGTAATGAAAATCCCCAGTACCGCCGCCAACGCCGCCAGGTTGTGCAGGTATTCCGGCAACCATTGGCGCCGAATGATCGTGCCGAGCACCCAGCCGCCGGCAATCCCGAATGCGGTGCCGCACAGAATCACTCCGCCGAAGGTCAGCAGGCTTTGGCTCAAGCCGTCATCTGACGTACGGGCGATGATGAAGCTGTAGACCACCACGGCGAGGAGGGCGCCGATCGGGTCGATGACGATGCCTTCCCAGCGCAGGATGTTGGCAATCGAGGCTTTGGGGCGTACCACGCGCAGCATCGGTACGATGACCGTGGGCCCGGTGACCAGCGTCAGGCTGCCGAAAAGTATCGCGAGCGACCAGTCGAAACCCAGCAGCCAATGCGTGGCGACAGCAATGACCACCCAGGTCGAGATCGCGCCAATCGTCACCAGCCGGCGTACGACGCTGCCGATTTCGCGCCATTCCGACAGGTGCAGCGTCAGGCTGCCTTCAAACAGAATCAGCGCCACCGCCAGCGACACCAGTGGCATTAGCAATGGGCCGAACATTTCCTGTGGGTCGAGCCAGCCCAGGATCGGACCGACCAGAATCCCGCTCAGCAACAGAAACAGGATCGCCGGCAATTTCAGTCGCCACGCCAGCCACTGACACCCCAGAGCCGCCGCACCAATACCGCCAAAAGCCAACAGAATCTGTTGCTCGTTCATTGAGTCTTCCTGTTCCTTGAAGTAGCGGGCTATGAAAGACTAGCGGTGGTTTTTACTGTTCACCTTTTTTTCGCGCGCAGTCTCAAGACTGCATGTTTCGAGTGCCCATGCCTGCCATCGATCATCCACTGATAGACCAATTCCTCGACGCGTTATGGCTGGAGAAAGGCCTTTCCGACAACACTCGCGATGCCTATCGCAGTGACCTGGCCTTGTTCAATGGCTGGCTGCAGGAGAAGGGGCTGGAGTTGATCAACGCCGGTCGCGAGCTGATCCTCGATCACCTGGCCTGGCGCCTGGAGCAGAACTACAAACCCCGTTCCACTGCGCGATTTCTCTCGGGTGTGCGTGGCTTTTATCGCTATCTGTTGCGGGAAAAGTTGATCGCGGTCGATCCGACGTTACGCGTCGATATGCCTCAACTCGGTAGGCCGTTGCCAAAATCCTTGTCGGAAGCCGATGTGGAAGCACTGCTGAAGGCGCCGGATCTGAGTGAAGCGATCGGCCAGCGTGACCGCGCCATGCTCGAAGTGCTGTACGCCTGCGGTTTGCGGGTGACGGAACTGATCAGCCTGACGCTGGAGCAGGTCAACCTGCGCCAGGGCGTGCTGCGGGTGATGGGCAAGGGCAGCAAGGAGCGGCTGGTGCCGATGGGCGAGGAGGCGATTGTCTGGGTCGAGCGTTACATGCGCGACGCCCGTGGCGAGCTGCTCGGCGGACGTCCCAGTGATGTGCTGTTCCCCAGTCAGCGCGGCGAGCAGATGACGCGCCAGACCTTCTGGCACCGGATCAAGCATCAGGCCAAGGTCGCCGGGATCGGCAAATCGCTGTCGCCGCACACGCTGCGTCACGCGTTCGCCACGCACCTGCTCAACCATGGCGCGGATTTGCGAGTGGTGCAGATGCTGCTCGGCCATAGCGATCTGTCGACCACTCAGATCTACACCCACGTCGCCCGGGCACGCTTGCAGGACCTGCACGCCAAACACCACCCGCGCGGATGATCACATTCCCTGCTGCGCGATCCCTGTAGGAGCGAAGCTTGCTCGCGAAAGAGGTCCGGACAACACGTTCATCCAGACAGCATGCGTTATCGTTGACCTCCTTCGCGAGCAAGCTTCGCTCCTACAGGGATCGCGATGTTGTCTTGTCACCCCACATTCGGCCACACAGCCCTTATGTGGTAGGCTTTGTCGGTTTGTACGATGGGCGGTTATGACCCGGTGTTTCGGCACGGGCGTTCTGGTCGTCCCATTTGTCCGCCTTCAGGAGTTCTCATGCGTCTGACCCAGATTTTCGCCGCCGCAGCCATTGCGTTGGTCAGCACCCTTGCCGTCGCCGATGACGCGGCCGACAAAGCCATTCGTAAGAGCCTGGAAACCCTCCAGCTCGAAGTGCCGGTAGAAAGCATTTCCGCCAGTCCGCTGCCGGGCCTGTATGAAGTCAAACTGCAGGGCAGCCGCGTGCTGTATGCCAGTGCCGACGGCCAATACGTGGTTCAGGGCTACATGTTTCAGCTCAAGGACGGCAAGCCGGTCAACCTGACCGAAAAAGCCGAACGCCTGGGCATTTCCAAGCTGGTCAACGCCATTCCTGTTGCGGAAACCGTGGTCTACCCGGCCATCGGCGAAACCAAATCGCACATCACCGTGTTTACCGACACCACCTGCCCGTACTGCCACAAACTGCATGCCGAAGTGCCTGAGCTGAACAAGCGCGGCATCGAAGTGCGCTACGTCGCGTTCCCGCGCCAGGGCCTGGGCTCGCCGGGTGACGAACAGCTGCAAGCGGTCTGGTGCTCGAAAGACAAGAAAGCGGCCATGGACAAAATGGTCGACGGCAAGGAAATCAAGGCCGCCAAGTGCGATAACCCGGTTTCCAAACAGTTCGCCCTCGGTCAGTCGATTGGCGTGAACGGCACACCGGCCATCGTTTTGGCCGACGGTCAGGTCATTCCGGGCTACCAGCCTGCGCCACAAGTCGCCAAACTGGCGCTGGGCGCGAAGTAAATTCGCATCGTCACGGCCAGCCTTTGACGATCATGGTCCGGCGGCAACATTTGCCGGGCCATTAACAGAGAGCCGCGAGCATGCGGCTGTTTTCACGGCCGGCCTTGAGTCGGCCGTTTTATGGGGAGTTCACAGTGAAACCGGTCAAAGTAGGCATCTGTGGGTTAGGGACCGTCGGTGGCGGTACCTTCAACGTACTTCAGCGCAACGCCGAGGAAATTGCTCGTCGTGCCGGGCGTGGAATCGAAGTGGCACAAATTGCCATTCGCACGCCAAAGCCTCAGTTCCAAACGACCGGTATTGCGATTACCAACGATGTCTTCGAAGTGGCCACGAACCCTGAGATCGACATCGTTATAGAGCTGATGGGCGGCTACACCGTTGCCCGCGAGCTGGTACTCAAGGCCATCGAGAATGGCAAGCATGTGGTCACCGCGAACAAGGCGCTTATCGCCGTTCACGGTAATGAAATTTTCGCCAAGGCTCGCGAGAAGGGCGTGATCGTTGCGTTCGAAGCGGCCGTGGCCGGTGGCATTCCGGTGATCAAGGCGATCCGTGAAGGCCTGTCCGCCAACCGGATCAACTGGGTCGCCGGCATCATCAACGGCACCGGCAACTTCATCCTCACCGAGATGCGCGAGAAGGGTCGCACCTTCGAAGACGTTCTCGCCGAGGCGCAGGCCCTGGGTTACGCCGAAGCCGATCCGACCTTCGACGTTGAAGGCATCGACGCGGCCCACAAGCTGACGATCCTGGCCTCCATCGCGTTCGGCATTCCGCTGCAATTCGACAAGGCCTACACCGAAGGCATCACCAAGCTGACCACGGCTGACGTGAACTACGCCGAAGCGCTGGGCTATCGCATCAAGCACCTGGGCGTCGCTCGCAGCACGGCGGCTGGCATCGAGTTGCGCGTGCACCCGACGCTGATCCCGGCCGATCGCCTGATCGCCAACGTCAACGGCGTGATGAACGCAGTGATGGTCAACGGTGACGCAGCCGGTTCGACCCTGTTCTACGGCGCCGGTGCCGGCATGGAGCCGACCGCTTCGTCGGTGATCGCCGACCTGGTGGACGTGGTTCGCGCCATGACTTCCGATCCGGAAAACCGCGTGCCGCACCTGGCCTTCCAGCCGGATTCGCTGTCGGCGCATCCGATCCTGCCGATCGAAGCCTGCGAAAGCGCCTACTACCTGCGCATTCAGGCCAAGGACCATCCGGGCGTGCTGGCTCAGGTTGCGAGCATCCTGTCGGAGCGCGGCATCAACATCGAATCGATCATGCAGAAAGAAGTCGAAGAGCATGACGGCCTGGTGCCGATGATCCTGCTGACCCACCGTGTGCTGGAACAGCACATGAACGACGCGATTGCCGCCCTCGAAGCCCTCACGGGCGTGGTCGGTCCGGTCGTACGGATCCGCGTCGAGCACCTGAACTAAGTCGTTATCGTTCACCGGGCCTGCGTGCGGGCCCGGGTTTGCGAACACTGTCCATTGGAGTCAGTCATGCGTTATATCAGCACCCGCGGCCAGGCACCGGCCCTGAATTTCGAAGACGTCCTGCTGGCCGGTCTGGCCACTGACGGCGGTCTGTACGTCCCGGAAAACCTGCCACGTTTCACCCAGGAAGAAATCGCTTCCTGGGCCGGCCTGCCGTATCACGAACTGGCTTTCCGGGTGATGCGCCCGTTCGTCACCGGCAGCATTCCTGATGCCGATTTCAAAAAGATTCTTGAAGAAACCTATGGCGTGTTCTCGCACAACGCCGTGGCACCGTTGCGTCAACTGAACGGCAATGAGTGGGTGCTGGAGCTGTTCCACGGCCCGACCCTGGCGTTCAAGGACTTCGCCCTGCAACTGCTCGGTCGCCTGCTCGATTACGTGCTGGAAAAACGCGGTGAGCGCGTGGTGATCGTCGGCGCCACTTCCGGTGATACCGGTTCGGCCGCCATCGAAGGCTGCAAACACTGCGAAAACGTCGACATCTTCATCCTGCACCCGCACAACCGCGTATCGGAAGTGCAGCGTCGGCAGATGACCACGATCTTCGGCGAGAACATCCACAACATCGCTATCGAAGGCAACTTCGATGACTGCCAGGAAATGGTCAAGGCGAGCTTCGCCGACCAAAGTTTCCTCAAGGGCACGCGTCTGGTGGCGGTGAACTCGATCAACTGGGCGCGGATCATGGCCCAGATCGTCTACTACTTCCACGCAGCCCTGCAACTGGGCGGCCCGGCGCGTTCGGTGTCGTTCTCGGTGCCAACCGGCAACTTCGGCGACATCTTCGCCGGTTACCTGGCGCGCAACATGGGCCTGCCGATCAATCAGTTGATCGTCGCCACCAACCGCAACGACATCCTGCACCGCTTCATGAGCGGCAATCAGTACGTCAAGGAAACCCTGCACGCCACGCTGTCGCCGTCGATGGACATCATGGTGTCGTCGAACTTCGAGCGTCTGCTGTTCGACCTGCACGGTCGCAACGGCGCGGCGATTGCCGGGTTGATGGATTCGTTCAAGCAGGGCGGCGGTTTCAGCGTTGAACAGGAGCGTTGGACCGAAGCGCGCAAACTGTTCGATTCGCTGGCTGTGGATGATGCGCAAACCTGCGAAACGATTGCTGAGGTTTACGAGCAGACGGGTGAGTTGCTGGATCCGCACACGGCTATCGGTGTGAAGGCTGCGCGTGAATGCCGTCGTAGTCTGGATATTCCGATGGTGATCCTTGGCACTGCGCACCCGGTTAAATTCCCGGATGCGGTTGAGAAGGCGGGTGTGGGTAAAGCGCTGGAATTGCCGGTGCACCTGGCTGACCTGTTTGAGCGGGATGAGCGTTGCACGGTGTTGCCGAATGACCTTAAGGCTGTACAGGCTTTTGTCAGTCAGCATGGGAATCGTGGGAAGCCGTTGTAATCGGTTGGATTGATTGGGGGCATATCCGTTGCTGCGGTAATGGCGGCTATTGGTTTCGCTTTTACAGCGAGTCACTTTGGAAAAGCCCCAAAGTAACCAAAGGGCTTTTGCCCCTTTCGTTCGGTGCCTCGCTAATGCTCGGCATGCCCTCGCTCCGGTCCTGCTCCGTGGGCCCGCCGCCATCGGCCATCCATGGCCGGGGGCGGCTACCGCGGCATCCCTGCCGCGGTGCCCACTGCGCAGAACCTCCACTCGGCCTCTCGAGGGGGCGACTACCGCCACAGCCGCCGAGGCGGCCTGAAAGCCGACCTGGCTCTTCGGTTGTTCGCGTTGTCCTTCTTTGATGCGTTCACTCATTCCGGACTGTGCACCACTCCCCTGTAGGAGCCGGCTTGCTGGCGATGGCGTCCGTCCAGTCAATAAATGTGCTGACTGACCCACCGCTATCGCCAGCAAGCCGGCTCCTACAGGGATTGGGTTCACACCGTTCGAAATTGTAGGAGCCAGCTTGCTGGCGATGGGCGTCAACGATAACGCGAGCTGTCTGAATGAACGCGGTGTCTGGGCGTTTTTCGCCGGCAAGCCGGCTCCTACAGGAAATCGCGTACGCTTTTGCTTCTCACCACTCATCAGGCCGAGCGTTAGCTCGCCTTCCGCTTTTGATCTTGAGGTACACGCCCCCTCGAGAGGCCGAGTGGAGGTTCTGCGCAGTGGGCAACCCGGCATGGATGCCGGGTTAGCCGCCCCCGGCCAGGGATGGCCGATGGCGGCGGGCCCACGGAGCAGGACCGGAGCGAGGGTATGGGGAGCATTAGCGAGCCACCGAACGAAAGAGGCAAGAGCCCTTGGTTACTTGGGGCTCTTCCAAGTGACTCGCCGTAAGGGCGAAACCAATAGCCGCTCTCACCGAAGAAACGGATATTCACCCAATCCCAATCCCAATCCCAACCAACCACCAAAACCCAGGCCATACACAAACCTGTCATCTACCCCATGCATGCTCTACCCACCAGAGACGCCGACGCGCCTGCACCTGGAATCCAGAACTTTCTTCTCGGGCCAATGGTCACTTAATGTGAACACGCCCCAGGCACTTTGTTTTCGGACTATTGAGTGGTGATCGAGATGGAAAGTATCAATCTATTGCTCGGTGAGGCTCTGAGCCCGTACCAGGTAACGTTGACCCCCTCAGGCGCCCACGGCGAATGCCTGGTGACACTGAAGGGCACGACCGGCGCCATCGTGGTCGAGCGGGAGTTCAATCAGGCCCAACTGACCGACAAACGTCTGCTCACGGATGTGGTCGACGGCTTGCATCGCGATCTGATGATTGCCGAAGGACGCCTGGAACCCTGCGTTATCGCGGCATTGCGCAATGCTGCACAGGACAAGGTCGTGGCCAGCCGTAATTGAATTGTCTTTTGTGGGAACCTTCCCGGGCCAAGGTCAGTCAGAGCATGTAACAGCAGGATCAAGCATTGTGCTCCGGTGCTTGTAGTCGTGCTGCCACTGGTCTCTTTGTAGACCACGTTTAACCCCGAGATGTCTCCCCACTTCTCGGGGTTTCTTTTTGCCCGCGATTTGTCATTCCAGCGCCTGTTGCTCGAAATACTTCCTGGATTCCTCCAGATAGGCATCGCGACTTTCCGGGTCGAGCCACGCGGCGTACGCCTCGCTCAAGCGATCGTGGGGCATTTTGCGCAGCAATTGATTGATCTCGACAATCGCCTGCCGGCCTTTGGGCGTGTCGGTGCAGCCGATGTAACCGGACAAGAATTTCTCGGCGCCGCGAATCGGGTAGAACTGCAATTCATCCTCGGCGATCCCTTGCTGTTGGGCCTGATAGCGGATTTCCGGGCGGTATCCCAACAGCAGCCGCAAGCGCCCCAGGCGTTGCATCTGCAACAGGCTGCCCAAGGCGTCGTTGCCGTAGTGCGGGGTCAGCGAGTCAGGTGGTGCCTGTTTGAGCAGTGCGTCGAGGTAATCACCGTAGTTGCGCTCGGCGATAATGCCCAACTTCTCGCCGCCGCTCGCCAGGAAGGCCGCCAGGTCCAGTTCACCGTCCTGGATGAAGGGGGCAAGCGTCTCACGGTCAACGCGCCTTACGGCCACGCCGTTACTCATGGCCCGAAACACCGGAATGGAAAACGCGATCCAGCGTTCGCGTTCCTTGCTCCGGTTCAGCGCCGCATCGCAGGTAAGGGACGGCTCGTGGAGCATTTGCAAGGCGCGAGCACGGTTGACTCGCATCAAGGTGTGTTCGTATTGCGGCATGCCGGCGATCAACAGCGGCAACAGTTGGTCGATGACGCCCAGGCCCTTTTTCGGTCCTTCGAAAATCGTCAGCGGTGGCAGATCCCGCAACAGCCAGATCATGGTTTCCTTGGGCTGCGCCATCGCCGACGAGGTCGGACCGATGAGCAAGGCTGTCGCCGCGAGCGCGCACATCACCCTCCTGCCGTGCGACAGGCAGTCTGTGATGAGCAGCGAAAGCAGGCGTTTCAGCTTAGATGGCCCCGTCTTCACGCAGCTTTGCGATCTGTTCCTTGTCGTAGCCAAGATCGTTGAGTACCTGCGCATTGTGTTCGCCCAACTGCGGCCCGACCCATTGCGAACTGCCGGGTGTCTCTGAGAGTTTCGGCACAATTCCCGGCATCTTGAAATCTTTGCCGTCCGGCAGCTTAGCCTTCAGGAACATTTCCCGAGCCAGGTACTGCGGATCACTGAACATGTCTTCGGCGCTGAAGATCCGGCTGGCGGGGACATCAGCCTGATTCAACTGCTCGATGACGGTGTCCAGCGGCAGCGCATTGACCCAGCGATCAATCACCCCATAAATCTCGTCGCGACGGCTGTCACGCCCGTCATTGCTGGCCAGCGCCGGGTCGTTGGCCAGGTCTTCACGGCCGATGATCAGCATGAATCGTTTGAAAATCGCATCGCCATTGGCGCCGATCTGCACATGTTTGCCGTCAGCGCTGGTGTGGATCGAGGAGGGCGTGATGCCGGGCATGATGTTGCCGGTGCGTTCGCGAATGAAGCCGAACACGTCGAACTCCGGGACCATGCTTTCCATCATGGCGAAGATTGCTTCGTACAGCGCCACATCGACCACTTGACCCTGGCCGCCATTGACCTCGCGATGACGCAAAGCCATCAGCGCACCGATCACGCCCCAGAGCGCCGCAATCGAGTCGCCGATGGAAATCCCGGTGCGTACCGGCGGTCGGTCCTCAAACCCGGTGATGTAGCGCAGGCCGCCCATGGATTCACCGACCGCACCAAAACCTGGTTGATCCTTCATCGGCCCGGTCTGGCCGAAACCCGAAAGGCGCACCATCACCAGTTTCGGGTTCAGTGCGTGCAGGACGTCCCAACCCAGACCGAGCTTTTCCAGCACGCCGGGGCGAAAATTCTCGATCAGGATGTCCGCTTCACTGAGCAGCTTTTTCAGGATCGCCAGGCCGTCCGGGTGTTTCAGGTTCAAGGTCAGGGACTTCTTGTTGCGTGCCTGAACGAACCACCACAGCGACGTGCCTTCATACAACTTGCGCCATTTGCGCAACGGATCACCACCGTCGGGGGATTCGATCTTGATGACGTCGGCACCGAATTCGCCGCAAATGCGCGAGGCAAACGGCCCGGCGATCAACGTGCCCAATTCGATGACTTTCAGACCTGAGAGGGGTTTGGCGGTGAACGGCATGCTGGATCCTGTAGGACAAAGGCTTGGCTGATAGAGCGTTTTAGCACAGCCCGCCGTCAGTCGCTCAAGGTTGATGGCCGCGAAGCCTGCCGCATCGGTTAGACTTGCCGCCTTTCCACGTATCAAGAAGCCCGTTCATGGCCCAGCCGTCCACGACCTACAAGTTTGAACTGAACCTTACCGACCTCGACCGCAGCGTTTACGAGACGGTGAAGCAGACCATCGCCCGTCACCCTTCGGAAACCGAAGAGCGCATGACCGTGCGGCTGCTGGCCTACGCCTTCTGGTACAACGAGCAGCTGTCGTTTGGCCGTGGTCTGTCAGACGTGGATGAACCCGCCCTGTGGGAAAAGAGCCTGGATGATCGCGTACTGCACTGGATCGAAGTCGGTCAGCCCGACGCCGACCGCCTGACGTGGTGCTCGCGTCGCACCGAACGCACCAGCCTGCTGGCCTACGGCAGCTTGCGCGTCTGGGAAACCAAAGTGATCCCGGCGATCAAGAACCTGAAAAACGTGCACATCGCTGCTGTGCCGCAGGAAGTCCTGGAAACCCTGGCCAAAGACATGCCGCGCGTTATCAAGTGGGACGTGATGATCAGCGAAGGGACGATTTTCGTCACCGACGACCGTGGTCAGCACGAAGTCCAGTTGCAGTGGCTGAGCGGCGAACGCGGCTGATTTTTCGCCACGTCATCCGGTTTTATCCTACGTATTCAAGAGAAGTACCTGTCACCCCATGCGCATCGAACCTCGCCTGTTGCCCGACACCCTGCCATTCCTCGGTGACCTGCCGCCGCTGCTGACCCGTCTGTACGCGGCGCGGGGCGTGGTTTCAGAGGCTGAACTGGACAAGAGCCTGGCGCGGCTGATTCCGTTCCAGCAGCTCAAGGGCATCGATGCCGCGGTGGATTTGCTGGTGACCGCGCTGGAGCAGCGTCAGCGGATTCTGATCGTCGGCGACTTCGACGCCGACGGCGCGACGGCGAGTACCGTGGGCATGTTGGGCTTGCGCCTGCTGGGCGCGGCTCACGTTGATTATCTGGTGCCGAACCGATTCGAGTATGGCTACGGCCTTACGCCTGAAATCGTTGAGGTGGCGCTGACCCGCACGCCGCAGCTGCTGATCACCGTGGACAACGGCATCTCCAGCGTTGAAGGCGTGGCGGCGGCGAAAAAGGCTGGCCTCAACGTGCTGGTCACCGACCACCACTTGCCGGGCGATGAATTGCCGCTGGCCGATGCCATCGTCAATCCCAACCAGCCAGGCTGTGGTTTTCCGAGCAAGGCACTCGCCGGCGTCGGGGTGATCTTCTACGTGCTGATGGCCCTGCGCGCGCGTCTGCGCAGCCTCGGCTGGTACGAGAGCAGGCCGCAGCCGAACATCGGCGAGTTGCTGGACCTGGTGGCCCTCGGCAGCGTCGCCGACGTGGTGCCGCTGGACGCCAACAACCGGATTCTCGTCCACCAAGGCCTCGAGCGAATCCGCGCCGGACGTGCGCGGCCGGGGATCAAGGCGATCCTCGAAGTGGCGAAACGTGATCATGCGCGCATCACGTCCACGGATCTTGGGTTCATTGTCGGCCCGCGCCTGAACGCGGCGGGGCGCCTGGATGACATGAGCCTGGGCATCGAATGCCTGCTCACCGAAGACGCCGGGCTCGCTCGGGAAATGGCTATCCAGCTGGACGGCATGAACCAGGATCGCAAATCCATCGAGCAGGGCATGCAGCGCGAGGCGCTGGCCCAGCTCAAGGATTTGCCGGTGGAATCGATGCCGTTCGGCCTGTGCCTGTTCGATCCCGAGTGGCACCAGGGTGTCATCGGCATCCTCGCCTCGCGTATGAAAGAGCGCTATTTCCGTCCGACCATCGCCTTTGCCGATGCAGGCGATGGCATGCTCAAGGGATCGGGGCGTTCGGTGCAGGGCTTCCATATTCGTGACGCCTTGAGCGTGGTGGCTGCTCAGCACCCAAATTTGATCAGCAAGTACGGTGGCCACGCCATGGCGGCAGGCTTGACCTTGCCGGAAGCGAATTTTCCGCTGTTCGCCGAAGCTTTTGACGCTGAAGTGCGTAGGCAATTACGTGAAGAAGACCTGACCGGGCGACTGCTGTCGGACGGGACTTTGGCCGTCGAAGAGTTTCACCTCGAACTGGCCCGTGCTTTGCGGCATGCCGGTCCTTGGGGGCAACACTTCCCGGAGCCGTTGTTCCATGGTGTGTTCCAGTTGGTCGAACAGCGGGTTGTTGGTGAACGGCACCTCAAAGTGGTGCTGAGAAGTGAATGCGGTTCGGTGAAGCTGGACGGCATCGCGTTCGGAATCGACCGCGATATCTGGCCGAACCCGACCATCAAATGGGTGGAACTGGCCTACAAACTCGACCTTAACGAGTTTCGCGGGAATGAGACGGTCCAGTTGATGATTGCTCATATCGAACCGCGTTGACGCTATCGCTGTAGGAGCGAGGCTTGCCCGCGAAGGCGATGTCCCTCACGACGAATCTCTCGGAACCCTCCCTCAACCGTCAATGTCGACTAGGCTCTAAGCACTGCTTGATTTTCCTTGTGACGTCTTGTCGAATTTTTTGCCCGCGGGGGCGGGTGCTGCACCTTTTTCCTGTCACTCGTCGACTTTCAAACAGAACCCTGGAGCCTGCCCACTGATTCGAGAGGTGCCCCATGAGTCTGCTGCTTGAACCCTATACCCTTCGCCAATTGACCCTGCTCAACCGCATCGCGGTGTCACCGATGTGCCAGTATTCGAGTGTCGATGGCTTGGCCAATGACTGGCACCTGGTTCATCTCGGCAGCCGTGCTGTCGGTGGGGCCGGTCTGGTTTTTACTGAAGCCACGGCAGTGACGGCCGATGGACGCATCACCGCCGAAGACCTCGGCCTGTGGAATGACGAACAGATCGAACCCCTGCAACGCATCACGCGTTTCATCGCCGCCCAAGGCGCTGTCGCCGGTATTCAACTGGCCCACGCCGGGCGCAAGGCCAGCACCCATCGGCCGTGGATCGGCAAGCACGGTAGCGTCAAACCTGAAGATGGCGGCTGGACGCCGGTCGGTCCTTCGCCCATTGCGTTCGACCCACAGCACACACCACCGAAGCAGCTGAATGAGAGTGAAATTGCCGAGGTCATCCAGGCGTTCGTTGATTCAGCGAAACGGGCGCTGATCGCCGGTTTCAAAGTCGTCGAAGTTCACGCGGCTCATGGTTACCTGTTGCATCAATTCCTATCGCCCTTGAGCAATCAGCGGCGCGATCAATACGGTAGTTCGTTCGAGAATCGAATTAGGTTGGTGCTGCAAGTCACCGAAGCGGTGCGTGCGGTGTGGCCTGAGGAATTGCCGGTGTTCGTGCGGGTCTCGGCCACCGATTGGGTGGAAGACGGCTGGAATCCGGATGAAACCGTTGAACTGGCGCGTCGCCTCAAAGATTTGGGTGTGGACCTGATCGATGTGTCGTCGGGCGGCACGGCGGTCAACGCGGAAATTCCTACAGGCCCCGGTTATCAAACCCGCTTCGCCGAACGAGTGCGCAAGGAGTCAGGCATCGCCACCGGCACCGTAGGAATGATCACCGAACCAGCCCAGGCCGAGCACATTCTGCGCACCTGTCAGGCGGACATTATCTTCCTCGCCCGTGAGCTGCTGCGCGACCCGTACTGGCCATTGCATGCGGATGATGATTTGGGTGGACACAAGGCCATCTGGCCGGCGCAGTATCAACGCGCGACGCATCGGGATCAGCCGATTCATGAGTCGGATTTGCGTGACTGAGTGATGCGCTAAAAGCAAAAAGCCCCGATCAAATTGATCGGGGCTTTTGCGTTTCTGTGCTGGGATTTTTGTTGTTTGCCAGGCCGTTTTCGCGAGCAAGCTCGGCTCCTACAGGGTCGTGTCGAGCTCATCATTCTTGTTCGACACTAACCTGTAGGAGCGAGCGGTGCGGCGATCCGACTTGCCCGCGAAAGGGCCCGCCCAGACAACCCTTCAAACTCAGGTGTACTTACGCTTCTCCGGCGCCGGCGGGAAATACTGATACAACCAGGTCTCGCTCAACGTCCGGTCATTGGTGCGAATAAACAACCGCAGCTCCACCGGGGCCACACTGTCATTGGTCGGGAACCAGTCAAAGGTAATCCGGTAGCCCTTGATGTCATCCAGCACCAGCACGTTGAAATCCTTGACCTGGCCGTTGGAGCACGTCACCACCGGTTCGATGCCCGTACCTTGCGGCAAGCGATCCAGCCCGCCGCCGGTGAAGTCCACCGCAAACCGGCGCGCCCAGACTGGTGGGTAATGCTCGCCCGGCGCCCAACCTTCAGTGAAGCCGCCCATGCCCGAACGGGTCGCGTTGACCCGCGCCAGCGGCGTGCCGACCGGTGGCAAAGCGCTCCAGTACAGCTTGTAGCCGTAGTTCAGGGAATCACCGGCAGCGACCGGTTTCTTCGGGGTCCAGAACGCGACGATGTTATCCAGGGTTTCGCCGGTTGTAGGAATTTCCAACAGATCGATAGAGCCTTCGCCCCACGCGGTTGTAGGTTCTACCCACAGGCTCGGCCGCTTGCTGTACCAGTCGACGGTGTCCTGATAACTGGCGAACTCGTGGTCGGTCTGCACCAGGCCGAAACCTTTCGGGTCGGTGTCGGCGAAGGCATTGAATTGCAGGGTCGCCGGGTTGTTCAGCGGACGGCAGATCCACTCGCCGTTGCCACGCCACATCGCCAGGCGATCCGAATCGTGGATCTGCGGGTGGATGGTGTCGCACATGCGCCGCTCGTGGGTGCCGCAGCTGAACATGCTGGTCATCGGCGCGATGCCCAGTTGTTCGATGGCGGTACGCGCATTGATGTGGGCGTCGACGGCCATGACGACCTGACTGGCCTGGCAATCGATATCGAAACGGTAGGCACCGGTGGCACTTGGCGAGTCCAGCAGGGCGTAGACCACGAAACGGGTGCTGTCCTTGTCCGGGGTTTCGAACCAGAACTTGGTGAAGTCGGGGAATTCTTCGCGCTTCTTGGCGTAGGTATCGACCGCCAGACCGCGCGCCGACAGGCCGTATTGGCCAGTGGCGTCTACCGCACGGAAATAACTGGCGCCGAGGAAAGACAGCACGTCGTGCCGATCCAGTTCCGGGGCCTTGAACAGCTTGAACCCGGAGAAGCCCAGATCGCCCGTGAGCTGCTTGGTATCGACCGTGGTGTTTTCATAGTTGAACAGCGAAGGGCGGAAATGCACCTCCCGCGCCTGACGCGTCTTGGGGTCGACGCTGTACATGCGCACCGGCTGCTTGAAACCCATGCCGACATGGAAAAACTGCACATCCAGCTGACCTTTCAGATCCTTCCACAGCGAATGATTGCCGTCGTAGCGGATCGCGTTGAAATTTTGTGGGGTCATGGTCGCCAGGGTCGGCGGCAGCACTTGCTTGGTGTCCTGATAGCGGTTGCCGGCAAGCTGCTTGGCCTGGATTTTCAGGGCTTCGAAATCGAACGCCTGTGCCTCGCCGTCAGCCGTGCCATTACCGGCCCAGGCCCGCGCAGCCAACAGGCCGGAGGCAGACAAACCGGTGTAGGCAGCGATGGCCATGGACGCTTTGAGCAAATTCCTGCGGTGCATAAGTACAACCTGTCGTGAACAATCCCGCGCCGTTCCTGGCACGTGCTGGATCAGAAATGGAGGTTCGGACATGCCTTCGGCCAAACGCAACGGACTTTAAACAGATGCCAAATAGCTTAAACCGTTCGGTGGCAGAGCAAAAATGATTGATGGCGTGGCAGTGGCACCGCTATGAAACAAGACATTTCCGGTAAACGTTTCCCACAGAGATTTCTGATTTATGCGGCATTTCTGCTTTTTTTGACTAATTACTCTAAAAACCGCTTTTCAGCGCCAATTTACTTCCTATTCTATGGGCATGACCGGTTTCTGCCCTCAGGCCGGTGGGATTCAGTTGGCACGAGGTGACCGCTGAAAAAGGGTAGGGCGATGCGGTTTTTGCAGTTTTCTTTTTGACGTAGAGAGGGACATCGTCCATGTCGAAAGTACAAGGCATCACTGAAATGTTGGGGATCTTTCCGTGCCTGGGTATGGGGCGGCGAAGGCGCCGGCTTAATTCCGAGGAGTTGAAACTGGTGGAGCGGTATCGCGAGTTGTCGGAGAACGACCGGATTGCGATGCGGTATCTGGTGGATGCGATGCGCAGTGTTTCGCGGTTTTGAGTAAGAAGCCGAGGGGCGGACTGTGAAGTCTGCCCCTTTTTCATGTGCGCCCGGCATGGGCGCAATCTTGCGGGTGCCGATCAACCGCTGAGGCTTTCGATCAGGCTTTCGAGCGCTTCAGTGATATTTTCATCCTGCGCCAGTTGCGCTGCTGCAGTCGCTCTGACTTGACGTGCCAAGCGGTATTCACTGGGCGTGCAGTTTGCGAACTGCTTGAAGGCACGAGCGAAGTAGGACGGATCCTTGAAGCCGGCCTCATAGCCGATGCTGGTAATAGGCATCTGGCTGTTGTCGAGCAGCTCTTTGGCGAAGTTCATGCGCTTGTTCAAGATGTAATCCGTGAAGCCAAGTCCATTGGCTTCCTTGAACAGGCGGCTGAAGCGAAATGTCGTCATGCCGCAGCGCTGCGCCAAATCCCTTTGATCGATGCTGTCTCGAAAGTGCTGTTCGATGTACAGCATGACATTGCTCAGCGCCTGGTGTTTTTGGTGCCCTGAGGTCAGCCGGATACTGTCCGGCAGGGTTGGGGAGTGGTCGATCAGCATCGTCTTGCGCAGGTCGGTCACATTTCGGCGCAGCTCGCAGAGCTGAACTACAGCAGTCAGGTAGCGACTTTTCTCTGTGAGCGAGAGCGGGAGCACCATGTATTCCCAGACGCTGGAACGCATGGCCCAGACGGCCAGTTCCTCTGAGTGCTGCACGGTGAACATGGTGATCGGGATGCCCGGTGTGCTGCGTTTGATCTCCAGCAACAGCCTCAAACCTGGTGTGTCGGGGCGATCGAAATGCATGCAGATCATGTCCGCCTGTTCCCCGATGGGCAGCGCGGAGTTTTTCGCCAGTTTGCAGTCGCAGGTACCCTCGAACTGTGCGATGAGTTCTTTCGTGGATCGATCATGAGTCAGATCGAACCATAGGAGCGATGGCCTTTTGGTCAAATTGGACGTCATGTCTCTACTCGGCAGGTCTGATTGACTCTCTACTCGCTAGTATTGCCAATACGCCATCACTTTGCAGATTGAATCCTTATAAAAACGACGAATTACAGATCTGTTCGATCTATGTGTTTCCTGGAAGGCTGCCCGGTCCCAGTGTTTGCGGGTGTGTTGTCGACGAACCCGGGTTTAACCACTTGTCGCTTCTGAATCAATGGCAATTGCCGTTGCGTTTCAATGCCTTGTTTACCCCTCTCGTGACTTCTGCAAAGGCCAATGAACCGTATCCGGCCGCTGCGCAAAAAAGTCCTAACGATGTGCAAAATCCTCCTAACGCCTATGCCTGCTTACTGACTAGGGTTGCATCAGGCAGCACAGAAAGTTCTGCCTCAGAAACACAACATTTGAGTGAGGTGGCCAAAATGATCATGCAAACAATCAAGGCTTCGGTAGTGAAGTTCGCCAAAGACGAAGACGGTCTGACCATTGTGGAATACGCGGTGGCCGGCGGATTAATCACGGTAGCTGTTGCCGCAATGTTCACTCTTTTGGGCGGTGCCGTGAACACCAGAATCACAGCGCTGTGCGCTGCGGTCAAAGGCGCTGCCTGCTGATGACAGTAACCCACTGTGGTGGGGCGCGGTGATATCCACGGAGCAGCCGGTTTTACAGTTTCTCTGATCGACCGGCAACTCAATGAACTTCGCGCAGACCCCGCCAATGTATTTTCTGAGTCGTATGACCGCTGAAACGAGGTACTAAAAAATGAATCTGCAAACAATCAGAACTTCAATTACCAAGTTCGCCAAAGATGAAGATGGCCTGACCATTGTGGAGTACGCGGTAGCCGGTGGCTTAATTACGGTAGCTGTTGCCGCGATGTTTATTCTTTTGGGTGGCGCCGTGAACACCAGGATCACAGCACTGTGCGCTGCGGTCAAAGGTGCCGCCTGCTGATGACAACCACTCGTTGTGGTGGGGCGCGGTGATATCCATAGAGCAACCAGTTTTACAGTTCCTCTGATAGACCGGGCAACTCAATAGACTTCACGCTGTCCCCGCCAACGTACTTTCTGATCCATATCACGGCTGAAGCGAGGTATACAAAAATGAATCTGCTAACAATCAGAACTTCAATCACCAAGTTCGCCAAAGATGAAGATGGCCTGACAATTGTGGAATACGCCGTGGCCGGTGGATTAGTGACGGTAGCGGTTGCCGCAATGTTTATTCTTTTGGGGGCCGAGGTGAACACCAGGATTACAGCACTTTGCGCAGCGGTCAAAGGTGCTGGCTGCTAACGATAATCCCGGTTAGGGGGGGACGCGCCATGTCCATGGAATTGTTGGTAATGACTGTTTTACTGCTAGGACTATTGGGCGTGGCGGTGGTGAGCGATCTGCGTCGCCACCGCATTCCCAACATGCTGGTCCTGTTGGGCCTTGCCCTGGGACTGGGCGGTCAAATGTATTTAGGTGGCGTCAGCGGGTTGGGTGACAGCCTGTTGGGCATCCTGGTCTGTTTTGCACTGTTTCTGCCGATGTACGCCTTGGGTGGCATGGCCGCCGGCGACGTCAAGTTAATGGCCATGGTCGGCAGCTTTTTACCCTTCCATTTTGCATTGTGGGCTGCCTTGTTCAGCCTGATAGCCGGTGGCGTGTGCGGTTTTTTGATTGTGCTGTATCGCGGCCAGCTGCTTCAGACCCTGGGACGTTATTGGTTGATTCTGAAGGCGCAGGCCTATCTGGCGCCAACTTCAGATGAAGTAGCCAGCAAGCCTTTCCCTTATTCGATTGCAATCTTGATAGGCACTTTAATCAGCGTCTACTGGCAACTGGTTGCCGGTGGATTCGGAGGCTAGTCATGCACATCATTGTCGATAGTGATGCCTACCCCAGCGCTCGGGGCGCGGTGCAACGACTGGCTCCCCAGCCGTGCACAATCCGCGAAACTGGACTGACAGACAGTTTCCTCGGCGAGTTGGTATGCAAGCACTTGTATGACGCTGGCGTGCTGGACATGCCGCGGCTGGTGGAGCGCCTGGCGCTGACCGGCGCCGTACTTGATGAAGTCCTGGCGTTTCTGCGCAAGGACGGTCGTGTCGAAGTGCTTGGCCAGTTGGGGTCGCAATCGACAAGTGGGCAAATGCTGCGTTATGGCCTGACCGAACGCGGTCGCAGCGCCGCCCGCGATGCCTTGTCGCGCAGTGGCTATATCGGTGCGGCACCCTTCCCGGTGGACACCTACCGGTCCCTGATCAAACTGCAAACCATTCACCATGGTCGCATCAACGCCAACGATATGCGCAATGCCTTTGCTGGCGTAGTGCTTACCGACAGCATGCTCGATCAGTTAGGTGTGGCGATGAACTCCGGGCGCGCCATTATGATTTATGGCCCCGCGGGTACTGGCAAGACCTACATCAGCCGTCGGTTGATCCGTCTGTTCACCGAGGCCATCTGGGTACCTCATGCCATCGTCATCAACGAGTCCGTGATCGAGATCTATGACCCGCAAGTGCATCAGCGGTTCGAAGATAACGTTCAACAGAACAATCTGATGCTCAGCGAAGGGATCGACCGTCGATTGCTGCGCTGCAAACGCCCGATCGTCGTCACTGGCGGTGAGTTGAGCATGGAGCAACTGGACGTTCGTTATGACCTTAACACCCGTCAATACCAGGCTTCTTTGCAGCTCAAGGCCAGCAATGGCCTGTTCATCATCGATGACATGGGGCGCCAGCGCATGGCACCCGCCGAGCTGTTGAATCGCTGGATCGTCCCGATGGAAGAGAAGTGCGATTTCCTCAACCTGGGCGGCGGTCGGCATTGCGAGCTGCCGTTCGATCTGATTCTGGTGTTTTCCACCAACCTCAATCCCCTGGAGTTGGCCGATGAGGCCTTTCTTCGCCGGATTGGCTACAAGCTGCAATTCGGTTATCTGAAGCCTGAGGAGTACGAAAAGATCTGGCGTCAGGAAAGCGAGCGTCTGGGCGTGCCTTATGACCAGTTGCTGGTGCGTTATGTGCTGCAAAGGCTTTATGCAAGTGAAGGCATGCCCCTGGTGCCTTGCCATCCCCGCGATCTCCTGAGCATGGCGCTCGATCGTCAACGTTACATGGGCGGTTCCGGACCACTGTCACCGCAAGAGTTGGAATGGGCCTGGCACAACTACTTCGTCCAGCTCGACTTTCTTTGATACGGAGATACTGACATGAGCTCTCGTACTCTTTCCCTGATAGGCGTTTCCCTGGTCATGGGCCTTGGTGCTGCATGGATGGCCGACTCCTGGCTGAGCGCCCGGCTCAATGCCAGCCCGGATGATCACCTTCGAAGCGTAGTGGTCGCCACAGTAGAGATTCCATTCGGGCAGATGGTCGAGGCTCAGCAGGTCACGACCGTACGCATGCCCATGGATACGATCCCGGAAGACGCCTTCGACATGAGCGAAAAGGCTGTGGGCAAGATCGCAACGTTCGACATTCTGAAGGGCGACATTGTGCGCGGTGCGCGTCTGAGTGAGCACTTGGGTGGCAGCACCCTGGCTTCGCTGATTGCGACAGACAAGCGTGCCATCTCGGTACGGGTGGACGATGTGGTCGGTGTGGGCGGGTTCCTGTTGCCGGGTAACCGGGTCGATGTACTCGCGACCAAAACCACCAGTGCCGGCAGCAACAGCGCCGTGTCCAGGACCATCCTCGAGAACTTGCGGGTATTGGCGGTGGACCAGACGGCAGGTACCGACAAGACCCAACCGGTGGTGGTGCGTGCAGTGACGCTGGAAATGACGACCGCAGAGGCTGAAACCCTGGTCACGGCGCAAACGGAAGGGAAGTTGCAATTGACCTTGCGCAATCCGCTGAACTCCGAGAAAAAAATCGCGGCCGTTGCACCTGTTGCGCCTGTCGCACCGGTCATGACGGTGGCCACCGCCACGGTGCCAAAACGCGTGGTGCAACGCAGCGGCGGCGAAAGTGGTGGGGCTGTCACCGTCATCCGCGGGGTCGAAACCAAAGTAGTCAACATTCGCTGACAGGTCGTAACAGGTCCTGGACACCAGGTCTTGGCGGAGCCGATCCGCATCAGTATTGGCAAATGAGGGCTTGATGATGAATCGTCGTATTCAGCAGCCGTTCACTGCGACGCCAAGGCGCCAGAAAGGATCGGTGAGTGTATTGATGGTGATCGCGTTGGCGATGATTGGCATGGTGGCCGCACTGGCTTTGGACGGCGGGCACATGATGCTGAACAAAACGCGCTTGCAGAATGCGGTGGACGCCGCGGCCCTGAGTGGTGCCAAAACCCTGAGTCAGGTGGAAGGTGGAGTCAATATTGCCAGTACGACGCGCACTGCCGCACTCAATACGCTGACGCAAAATGCGAATGCCACGGGCAACACAGAATTGGCAACGGCAGTTGGTGGCAACGCAGCCACATTCGCGGTGGTGGAATTGGCAAGCAGTGTCTATGGGCCGTTCACCTATCCCGGGCCAGCGAATGCCAAATACGTTCGGGTATCGGTACCGAGCTATAACCTGACCGGTTTTTTCTGGAACTTCGCCCAGGTATTCGGTTCTGGCGGTCTGGGGGCCAAAGCGGTGGCGGCAATCGCCACTGCCGGACCCAGCCCTACCAGCCCTTGTGATCTCGCACCTTTGATGGTCTGTGGCGACCCGACTCAATACAACCCTGGCGCCGGCGTGTTCTGGGGCTTCCAGTTTGGTGATTTGCAGGTATTGAAGACGGCTGCCGGCAATTCGTCGCCCATTGGTCCAGGCAATTTTCAGTTGCTCGATTTTGGTTCGGGCGGCAGTACGGTCAGGGAGGACCTGGCCGGAGGTGGCAAGGTCTGCCGCACTGTGGGGGACAACGTCCAGACCGCACCTGGCAATAAGGTCGGCCCTACCTCCCAAGGCTTGAACACACGCTTCGGCATCTACAACGGCCCGGTCAGTGCCTCGGACTATCCGCCGGACATGGTGACCGCGTCCAGCAACCCCGCGATCACTTACGACGACTCGGTCACACCGGCACAGGCGAAGTACAAGGGGCAAGCCGTCACCTCGAGCAACGGCAATCTCACGGCGGGCGGCGACGCGATATTTGACTACAACGACTGGCGCACGAGCGTTGCCGGGTGTGTGGCAGGGTCTGGCAGTGGTTGTGAGAGCCATGGCGTGTTCGAGCGCCGGATGATGAAAATTGTGGTCGGCAACTGCACTGGCAAACAAGGCGGTTCAACCTCGATCCCTGTCCTCGGTTTTGGCTGCTATTACGTGGTGCAACCAATGGATGGCGGTGGCGGGGACGCTCAGATCTTCGGGCAGTTCGTGAAGGAGTGCGAAGGCGACAACGTGGCCGGCCCTACGCCGTCAACCGATTCCGGCCCACAGATCATCCAGCTTTACAAAACCTATCTCAACGGCAGCGGTACTCCGAGCACTGACTCATAGGAGGCGTCATGAGACTTCACGCGTTTAAACATCCGAAGCGCCAGCAAGGCTTGGCCATGGTGGAATTCACCCTCGTCCTGCCGGTGTTGTTGCTGCTGTTACTGAGCCTCGGTGAGATCGGCCGCATGCTCTATCAGTACAACGTATTGCTGCAGGCCAGCCGTGATGCCGACCGTTTTGTCGCAAACCACGCCTGGGACTCGACGCTGGGTGCGGTCTCTCTGAGCAATGCGCTGCAGACCCAGACGAAAAACGTTGCGGTGTATGGCGTGCCTGCCAACACCGGCACCGCTGTGTTGTCCGGGTTGACGCCTGACAACGTGGTCGTCGCTGCGGTGGGCACCGACCATGTGCGAGTCACCATCACCTATACGTTCTGCCCGGTGATTGGCAGTGGCAATTGTGCCGGCTCGATTCCGGGTTTTTTTGGCAATCAGATTGCGCTGAACATTCCCCTGGTTGCCACTACCGTGATGAGGGCACTGTGATGAATAGAAAACACATGCGCGGAATCTATACGGTGGAGTTCGCGTTCGTTGGTCTGCTGGTGTTCACGCTGTTGTTCGGCGTGTTGGAAATGGGCCGCCTGTACTTCACGGTCAATGCACTGGATGAGGCCGCGCGCCGTGGTGCGCGCCTGGCAGCCGTCTGCAATATCAGCGATCCGGTGGTGTTGCGGCGGGCAATCTTCAATGCCGCGACCGACGCAGGCACGAGCCAGCTGATCAGCAATCTGGCCACCACTAATCTGACGTTGACCTACCTGGACGCAAATGGCGCCCTGGTGGCCAACCCAGCTGACCTGGTCAGCGCAAACGGCTTTCGTGCCATCCGCTATGTCCAGTTGAGTCTGCAAAACTTCGTTTTCAATCTGTTTATTCCCGGGTTCGGCGTGCCCATTACCTTGCCTGCATTCAGGGCAACGTTGCCACGCGAAAGTCTCGGGCGTCACTCTGATTCCGGGGAGATCACACCATGCTGAATATGAAGGAAACGCCGATTGCCAGTTCGACTGGCAAAACCGGGTTGCGGTTGCTGATCAGCAGCCGTGATGCCAACTCTTTACGCGATCTGCAGAGTGTCTGTCAGCGCATGCCTGGCCTGGAGGTCAGCACTCGCCTGGTGAGCAATGGGCATGTCGACCCGCTCTACAGTCTGGACCGTATGCCCGATCTGTTGCTGTTGCGCGTCAGCCACCTGTGGCGCGAGGAATTGTCGGCACTGTTGCAACACCCGGCCCATGAGCGTCCGCCGATGTTGGTGTGCGGACTGCTGAGCGAACAGGAAGCCATGCGCCTGGCGATGCAGGCCGGTGCCCGGGACGTGCTGCCGGAGCCCATCGCCGAGACCGAACTGGTCGCCGCCATGAATCGGCTGGTCACGGAGGTTCGGAGCGGCAGTGGGGCTGACGGGAAATTGATCGCCGTGATGAGCGCAAAGGGCGGTTCCGGCGGAACGCTGGTGGCCTGCAACCTGGCACAACAGCTCAGCATGAAAGGCGGCAGTACCCTGCTGCTGGATATGGACCTGCAATTTGGCAGCGTGACGCATTATCTGGATGTGGCGCAGACGCACAGCCATCTGGAGGTGTTGCATCAGATCAACGGCATGGACAGCGTCGCGTTACGCGGTTTTTGCAGTCACTTCAGCCCGACCTTGCATGTGCTGGGCGGTCGGGCCGGTGAGCTGTGTTTGCCGCAGGATGCCCAACCCGAGCAACTTGACACCCTGTTGCAGTTGGCCCGCGCCAGCTATGGCTGGGTGGTGGTCGACCTGCCGCGGCAAATCGATCACCTCACCGGTTCTGTGCTGGAGCAGGTGGATCGGGTGTACGTGGTGGTGCAACAGAGCGTCAGCCATCTGCGCGATGCCAGCTCTCTGGTGCGGATTCTTCGCGATGACCTGGGTGTGCGCGGGGATCAATTGCAGATCGTGGTCAACCGTTATGACAAGGCCGCAGCGATCAGCCTTAAAGATATCGGCGAGGCGCTGCGCTGCACCAATCTGTCGAAATTACCCAACGACTTCAATCTGGTCAGCCAGAGTCAGAACACTGGTGTGCCGTTGGGGCTGCATGCGCCGAGGGCAGCGATTACTACTGCACTGCGCGACATGACCGAGGACCTGGTCGGTCAGCAAGTAGCCGGCAACAAAGGCTTGTTCAAACGCGCCTTCAACCGTGTTTTCGGGGGATGAACCATGATCAGCGACTTTCGTAACCGCTTGCGCAAACAGTCCGGTAAACCCGCCGCTGCCCAACCGGGCGACGATCTGCTGGATCCGCCAGAGGAAATAATGGCGTGGGAACGTGTGGCACCAGACGTTCTTTACGAAACCAAAAGCCAGGTCACCCCGGTGGAGGCTGAGTGGCGGGAAAAGATCTACCAGCAGTTGCTCAAAGTCATGGACCTGTCCTTGCTGGACTCCCTTGAACAGGCCGAGGCTGCTCGGCAGATTCGCGATATTTGCCAGCGCCTGCTCGATGAGCATTCGGCACCGGTGAGTACCGTCAGCCGTCAGTTGATCATCAAGCAGATCACCGACGAGGTGCTCGGCCTGGGGCCTCTGGAACCGTTGCTGGCCGATCACAGCGTGTCCGACATTCTGGTCAACGGCTCTGCCTCGGTCTATGTCGAGCGCTTCGGCAAACTGCAACGGACCGATGTGCGTTTTCGCGATGATCAGCATTTGTTGAACATCATCGACCGTATCGTCTCAAGCCTGGGTCGGCGTATCGACGAGTCCTCGCCGTTGGTGGATGCCCGGCTCAAGGACGGTTCGCGGGTCAACGCGATTATCCCGCCGCTGGCCATCGATGGCCCGAGCATGTCGATTCGGCGCTTTGCGGTGGACCTGCTCAATACCGACAGTCTGATCCAGGTGGGGACGTTGACCCCGGCCATTGCCCTGCTGCTCAAGGCGATTGTCCGTGGGCGCTTGAACGTGCTGATTTCCGGCGGTACCGGCAGCGGCAAGACCACCATGCTCAACGTGCTGTCCAGTTTCATTCCGCAAAACGAGCGGATTGTCACCATCGAAGACTCGGCCGAACTGCAACTGCAGCAACCCCATGTTGTGCGCCTGGAAACCCGGCCTTCGAACATTGAGGGCCGTGGCGAAGTGAGCCAGCGGGAGTTGGTGCGCAACAGCCTGCGGATGCGTCCGGACCGCATAGTGATCGGCGAAGTGCGCGGCGTCGAGGCGCTGGACATGCTGACTGCGATGAACACCGGCCACGACGGCTCGTTGACCACGATCCACGCCAACACCGCACGGGATGCGTTGGGGCGAGTCGAGAACATGGTGTCGATGACCGGGGCGACCTTTCCGATCAAGGCCATGCGGCAGCAGATCGCTTCGGCCATTGATGTGGTGATCCAACTGGAACGCCAGGAGGATGGTAAGCGCAGACTGGTCAGCGTGCAGGAAATCAACGGCATGGAAGGCGAGATCATCACCATGACCGAAATCTTTTCCTTCGTGCGCCATGGCATGGGCGAAAACGGCGAAGTGCTTGGTGATTACCGGCCCAGCGGCATGATCCCCGCGTTCCGCGATGTGCTGGCCAAACGCGGCATCGAGTTGCCGCTTACGATGTTCAGGCCTGAATGGATGGAGGCACGGCAGTCATGAACAATATTCCTGGTGAATTCATTCTGATGTTCCTCGGCATGGTGTTTATCGCTGTGTTCCTCCTGTCTCAGGGGGTGGTGGTGCCGGTGTTCGGCGAGGCCGGCAAGATGCGCAAGCGTATCCGCGGCCGTTTGCACGTTCTGGAGAAAGCCAACAACCTGCCCAATATGCAGACGGTGTTGCGACAGAAGTACCTGACGCGCTTGACGCCGCTGGAGGCCATGCTCGAGCAGTTGCCCTTTATGGCGAGCCTGACCCAGATGATCGAGCAGTCCGGTCATGAATATCGTGCTTATCGGGTGTTGTTGCTCGGGCTGTTCCTGGGCGCCTGTGCAGGTTTCTCGATCTGGATGGTCTCGTCAGTCTGGTGGATGGCGTTGCTGGCGGGCTTCGGAGCGTTCTGGCTACCACTGCTGAAAATTTCTCGTGACCGTGGCAAACGCTTCGCCGGGTTTGAGGAAGGCCTGCCGGATGCACTGGATGCCATCTGCCGTGCCCTGCGCGCCGGGCACCCGTTCAACGAAACCCTGCGCCTGGTCGGCGAGGAGCATAAGGGGCCGGTCGCTCAGGAGTTTGGCCTGACTTTCGCGGACATCAACTATGGCAACGATGTACGTCGGGCCATGCTCGGCCTGCTGGAGCGGATGCCGAGCATGACGGTGATGATGCTGGTGACCTCAATCCTCATCCATCGCGAGACCGGCGGTAATCTGACCGAGGTGCTGGAGCGTTTGAGTCGCCTGATCCGCGGGCGTTTTCGCTTCCAGCGCAAGGTCAGGACCCTGTCGGCCGAAGGGCGGATGTCAGCCTGGGTGCTGGTGTCGATTCCATTCGTGCTGGCGATTGCGATCGTTGTCACAAGCCCCACCTACATGCCTGTGCTGCTCAATGATCCCATAGGCCACAAACTGATCATCGGGGCGTTTTTCGCCATGCTGCTCGGGATTTTCTGGATACGCAAAATCATTCGGATTCAGGTTTAAGCGGTTTTCGCTACCGGGAGGTACAGGTCATGGACTTTTTGCTCGGGTTGTTCAGTCGGGTCACGGGAAGCGAGGAGGTGGCGCGCCTGTTGTTCCTCGGCGCGATCGGTTTGAGTACGGTGCTTGCAGTTGTCGCCGTGAGCTTGCTGATTTTGGGGCTTCAGGATCCGGTGCAGCGTCGTCTGGCGCTGATCAAGCGTGGTCATTTAGGCAACACCGCCGGGCAAGAAGCCCCGGGTAATCTGCAACTGTTACTGGAACGGGTCGGCCAGCGCTTTGCCTCGGCCGAATCGGCTCAGACGTCCGTCACCCAGACGTTATTGACGCATGCTGGGTACCGTTCCACTTCAGCGGTGCAGATGTACTGGGCTGTGCGCTTGATGACGCCGCTGTTATTAGTCGGTATTGCGTTGCTGCTATTGCCGATGATCCCCAGGGTTTCCCTGGCCATGGGGTTGCTGGTGGTGGTCTTGGCAGCCGGTATCGGATGGTTGCTGCCAGCACTGTATGTCGCCAAGCGCAAGCAGTTGCGACAAGGTCGGTTGCGTGCCGCGTTTCCGGATGCGCTGGATCTGATGGTCGTGTGCGTGGAGTCGGGCCTGGCCTTGCCCACGACGATCGAACGGGTGGCTGAGGAGATGTCGGTCAGTCAGGTCGAACTGGCTGAAGAACTGGCCCTGGTCAATGCGCAAATCCGCGCGGGCATTTCCAGTACCGCGGCGCTCAAACAACTGGCTGTGCGCACTGGCCTGGATGACGTACAAGGGCTGGTCAGCCTGTTGGCGCAGAGTATTCGCTTTGGTACCAGCGTGGCCGATACGCTGCGCATCTATGCCGATGAATTCCGTGACCGGCGTACGCAGGCCGCCGAAGAGATGGGGGCGAAAATTGGTACCAAGCTGATATTCCCGCTGATTTTCTGCCTGTGGCCGAGCTTCTTTCTGGTCGCTATCGGCCCGGCCATGATCGGTGTACTCAAAGTATTCGGGTGAGGTAAAACGGGTGGAGGCTATCAAGTGCGATGGCCTCCACCCGAGCCTGATCTGCACTTTCCTGCTATGGACCCACACATTTCCCGCCGCGGGATCATCCAACCAGGGTTGGATAATGTGTAGAGACTACTTTCCTGAACACGACATCAAGCCCGGCTTTGCAGCCAGGCTACTCTGGACTACGCCAGAGGCTGATCACCCATCGACATGCCTCAGTTGCCGCTACTCATATCTCCCCCAGCATCCTGTTCAAAAAACATCGGAATCGGGAAGTTGAAGCTATTCAGCCAGCGCTGCATGGCCAGTTCACGTTCGGCGGCCGAAGCGGTTTGCAGATTAGGGGAGGCAACCACACCTCGAATCTGCAACTGCAACCACTGTTCGGTGCCTTGTTGGTACGGCGAAGAGGGGCCCGGCTCAATAGCCCAGGCAGTGGTGGACAGGCAAGCCATGCACACGATCAACAGCCTTTTGGTCTTCATCTCGATTCCTCGTACGTTCTACTTGTTCGCACTGGAAGAGGCATCGGCTACTTCCGTCTTGCGATTCCCCTCGGTAGCCACCACTTTTTTGGCGGAGGCCTTGAGTTTTTCCGCGCGGGTTTGAGCTTCGGCGACTTGCTTGGGGCTCAAGTCGGCGCGGGTCACCAGGTCAGCAGCCGACTTCCAGTTATCCTGGTAGATCAGCAGCGTCACCATATTGAGTGCCGCCAATGTGTTTGCCTGCTTGAGCTCCATGGCGGTCATGAACTCAAAGCGTGCTTCAGGGATCCGTCGCTGATTGAGGTAGACGACCCCCAGGTCATTTCGCATCCTGTCGTCGGTGGGGGCCATCTTCACCGCACGCTCAAGGTGAGTGGCAGCGGAGGCGTTATCATTTTTGGCGGCGGCCAACTGGCCCAGGCCATGTTCCCCTTCAGCCGTCAGACAGGTGCCGAGCAAGCTTTCGTACAACGGCTGCGCGTCGCCGCTACGCCCCATCATGCGCAACACCCGAGCCTTGCGCAGGCGAACCTGGACCAGGTCATCGGGCAAACCTTCCAGATTCGCCAGGCTGGCATACAAACGGCCTTCGTCGGCCATGTTGTCGGCCAGGTTCAGGGCCAGTTCCTGCTCCGAACCGGGCTTGGCACAGCTGGGCGGTCGCGAAGTCAGGCCATTACTGGCGCAACCTGCGAGCATTAACGTCGTCGCTATTGCAATGACTGCTTTCATCGTATGTCCTCTGGCTACAACATGTTGAACGCCCGGCCAATGGCAATGAAACTGGCCCGGCAGGCGTTCAACGTCACCGTTACGAGTGAGGGCGAGGCGAGTCTGGTTCAGGCTCCGGATCATTGCGAGAGACCGCTGAGACTGTCGAAGTCGCCATTTTCCAGGAAAAACATGCGGTAGAAGTTCGGGTCGTAATTGCGCAGCTGTTCGCCAGGCAATGACGGTAGTGTTGCATTGGCAGCCAGTGGCTGGACCAGATGGGGGGTGACGATCATCAGCAGTTCGCGCTCTTCACGGTTGATGGTGTTGTCGCGGAAAAATGCGCCCAGAACCGGGATATCGCCCAGCCCCGGAAACTTGTTCACCTGGGAATTGTTGCGGGAGCTGATCAGGCCGCTGATGACGAAGCTCTCGCCGTCGGCCAGGGAGATGCTGGTATCGGTACGGCGCACGCTCAGGGCCGGGACTATCGTGCCGGCGATGCTCACGGCGTTGGTGAAGTCCAGTTCACTGACTTCTGGCGCCACCTTCAGCGCGATACGATTTTTCCCGACGATGGTCGGCGTCAGAGTCAGGCGGATACCGAATTCCTTGTACTCGATGGACACGTTATCGCTGCCTGAACTGGGCACCGGAATCGGTATTTCACCGCCGGCCAGGAAGCTCGCACTCTGCCCGCTGAGCGCTACCAGGCTTGGCCGCGCCAGGGTGTAGGCGAAACCACTGCCTTCCAGCGCGTTGAGTGCCACCAGGGTACTGCCGGTAGCAAACGTGAGGTTGAAGTTGTTGTTGTTCACCGGTATCGCGGGCGTGACAATGCCGCCGATGGTGGGCAAGGTTCTCGGCGAGCCGAACAGGAAGTTGCCACGGATGCCGAAAATCGAGGCGGAAGCTTCCTTGAGCTTGGTCCGGCTGACTTCGACGAAACGGATATCGGTCTGCACCTGGCTCGGCAGCAGCGGGTCGTCGGAGGGAACCGACGGCACACTGGTCAGTGCCGATGTGGCTTTACCCTTGACGAACACCATGCTTTGGCGCGGCGTTTTCGAACAGGCAGTCCAGACCATCAGGCTGGTGGTCCCCGGTGCAATGCCCGTGAGTATGAACGCGTTGTTGCCGCTGGGTTGCACGTCGGCAATTTTCGGGTCACCCACCGCCAG
Source organism: Pseudomonas sp. BF-RE-22 (assembly GCF_019956155.1). NCBI lineage: Bacteria > Pseudomonadati > Pseudomonadota > Gammaproteobacteria > Pseudomonadales > Pseudomonadaceae > Pseudomonas > Pseudomonas sp. BF-RE-22. The sequence continues at coordinate 37,593 of NZ_JAHBDD010000086.1, forward strand.
TTGCGTTACCGGAACGGGGCTGCGCAGTTCATTCTGCAACCCCTGACCGACCTCGAACGTTGTCGACCAACTGTCCAGTTGCGAACAATTGGCAGGTGCGGCCTGAGCCGCATTCACGCTGAGGCCCGTCCAGAACAGGCCATGGATAATTTTCTTGAAAGCGGGCGCGGGACGAAGGCTCATTTAATGCATCCTCACTGGATAGGCCATCTATAGGCAGACAAAGTTGTCTCTGATCACTTCACGGGGATCGGACTATCCCCCCCAATGCGCCACACCACTTATCGATGGCTTTGGCGTTATTCCTTGCGTGCAACACACGAGCGGGCGCAGTTCGCTGACCGGGCTGAACAGCGAGCGACCTTTGCTAAAACGGTTTTTAGTGAGGCGGTTACCTGGACTGCGCGCCAGAGTGACGCTGGCAGTTACGGACGCTACTGTCCGCCGACCTGCCCCCCCCGAAAAGTAAACGGCCATGTAGGTACAGAGCCGGAATACGCCTGCCATGATCATAGTGAGCTAACTCCTTTTGCCAATCTGATCATTGAAGCTAACTTGGAAACTGGAGCCGTTATGACTTCTTATTGTTTGACGGTAGTTCAATCAAACCAAAGTGCCATGATTTTTAAAAAAAACCATGGGTGCAAAAGCTGTAGAAAGGCAGGTGGGTGAGCGGTGCAGGCAAGGTCGTAGCGCAGTGCGATTGGCTGATACCGAGGGGGAAATGAAGGCAAAAAAAAGGCCCATCAGTCAGGCTGAACGGGCCTTTTTCATGTCTCAGCCTGCCTTCAACTGCAAATGCCCATGATCGGAAACGGTCGTTGCGCCTGCACCAGATCCGGCATATCCCGCCACTTGATCCACGCCGAATCTTGCCAGTGCAGCAGCGGCACCGAGAGGCCGCCCCATTGCAACGAACTCAAGCTTGGAATGTTTTCGACGGATGCCGCGTTCGACTCGCGTAGCGCAGGTATGACTTCGTTGCTCAGCCATTGGCGCAGGTTGCGGTTTTCCGGGATGAAATGGTGGACCAGCAATGCGTACATTCCGGACTCGCTGACCATGAGCGATTCGACCGTTTTGCCGTTCTTCAGCAGCCAGACATATCGGCGTTGATCGGGATCGAGTTTATGGGTGAGTCGTTGGTCCAGCGGGCGGCCCATCAAGCGTCCCAGGTCATGGACGCAGAACCAGGCTTGGTTGGCTTGGATGATGGCGTGGAGGAAGCGGTTGTGGCGGGGGAAGATGGTTGGGGTGAAGCAGGAGGCGGGTGTGTTTTTTGTGTGCTCTGACATGACTTGAATTCCGTTTTGAAATGGAAAGTCACCACCAACCCTTCGACAGGTTGGGTGGCGAACCGAGTGGCGTTCGAAGTCGGGACACTTCCAGGTCAAAACGGAAGCCGAAAGGCCCGCGCCACACGGCCCGCCATAAAGCAGAACTGGGGATAGAAAAGCAGCCACAGTTCTATGGGGGCGCGTAAGCACCGTTCTGACATTTCCCGGCTTCGACTCCGGATCGCTGATTTTGCAGCGACGGGACAAAGCCTATCGGTCAGGCGCTCGCGGCGACAAGTCTACTCTGGCGACGCTTGTCGTAGGAATCAGAGTCTTTTCAGGGAGGCTCGATCTGTAGGAATTTCCTGTTTTTACTTGAAGTGCAGAGGCACCTCGCCGCACAGCTAGTTTTTCCTATAGGTTTTCCGCTTTCAGTCATGAACTGCGGGTTTACTGCATGTTGATCGAATTTTCAGTGGCCAATTACCGCTCCTTCCGTGAGAAGAAAACCTTATCCATGGCCGCAACGCCGCGCCTGAGTAAAAAACGTAACGTGTTCAAGCCTCCCGTAGAGGGAGAAAAGCTTCCTGACTTGTTGAAAGTGGCCGCTATTTACGGACCCAACGCGTCAGGCAAATCTTCGCTGGTCCGGGCCATGGGAATCATGGGCCATTTGCTCGCTTTTTCAGGCTCGTCAAATGACGAAGCTCTCCCGGTATCACCGTTTCGTTTCGACTCGCAACTCAAAAACGCCCCCAGCTTCTTTGAATACAACTTCATCCAGAGTGGGCTTCGCTATCGGTTTGTTCTGCGGATGACGGCACAGCGGATAACCGAAGAGCAATTGGTTTCATACCCAAAAGGCAAAGAAACGCTGCTGTATGAACGTCGTTTCGATGAGGAGGGTGAGAAGTATGTTTTCGGCCCAAGCCTTGAGGGCGGCAAAGAAGTGCATAAAGCCTGGCAACGCCTGACCAGCCCCAAGATGCTTTTTATTTCGCAGGCCGTTGCAAACAGCAGCGAAGAGCTGACGCAGTTGCGTCGGCCGTTCAGCTGGTTTCAAACCGGCCTTCTCGTGATTGAGCAGAACAACATGATTGGCCTGTCTGCCGCATCGATCAGGTTTCTGCAGATGGCGTCGAATTACACGTGCGACTTACGAGACTTTCTAAAAGCAGTGGATATCCCGGTGACCAATATTCAGCTCAATACCGACGCGGACTCCGTCCCGACTGACAAAAAACTCACGCTTAAGGAGTTTTTCGCTGCGGCACAAAAAGACAAAGTGACCCTGACGCATACAAGTCTTTTGGGAAGAGCCGATTTCGATTTTTCGGAGGAGTCGGGCGGCACCAAAAACCTGATTGGGTTCTGGTTACCGTGGTTCATGATCAATCACGCAGACGGGAGCGGGGTGCTGTCTGTCGATGAACTGGACAGCAGCCTTCATCCCGCCATCGTCGCGGAGTTGATTGAGAAACACCTGGACAGCGGGCGGGACACTCAGTTGATTTTCACTACTCACGACACACACTTGATGGATGCCAAGACGCTTCGACGCGATCAGTACTGGATCACCGAACGCGATGCCAATGGTTCAACCGATCTGTTTTCGGTTCACGATTTTGAGGGGCGAGAAGGCGAGGACGTCGAGAAACTCTATTTTGAGGGTCGATACCGCGGTCTACCGCTGATAAGGCGGGGATGACCATGGTGCGCTCGGCAAGATCATTTGATCGAAAGGCTCCGCGATTTAAACCTCAACCTAAAGTGTTGGTGCTCTGTGAGGACAGCCAGTCAGGAAAACGATATCTGCAAGAGGCCGCATTTTATTTTCGCGCCAACGCCCTGGTTGAGATCGTCCACTGCGGAGTCACACACCCAAGCGGCATCGTGGAAAGAGCCATTGCACGTCAGAAGTGGTTCGACAGGGTGTTTTGTGCACTGGATCGCGATACGCACCCATGCTTTGAACGAGCCATCGATATGGCGAAGGCACATCCAAAAATCCACGTTATTGCCTCATACCCCTGTTTTGAGTTTTGGCTACTTCTGCACTTTGGATTCAATCGAAAGCCGTTCAGAGCTGTTGGGAAAAACTCTCCGGGCGACTTGGTGACCAGGAGCCTCAGAGAAAAACCAAGTATGGATAAATACGAGAAGGGCAAAGACACCAACTATTTCGCTCAACTACTGGGCGAGCCGTTCCAAAAGGCGAGAACCCTGGCCCCCAAGGTTCTTGAGGACGTCGCGGTTAGTGGCGAACCCAACCCCAGCACCGAGATTCATTTGCTGATGGATGAATTCGAAGCACTCTCCAAACCGCAGACTCTCTAGCAACATGAAGCCTGCCCACATTGCTGCGGGCAGGCTGTCGATTGAAGAGCAAATGCCTTAGTGACTAACCTTCCAGGCATCCCCAGCAGGCGCCGTACCATGGTCATACGGCTTGGCAATCCACATATAAACCAGCCCCAAGCCAATCACGATCGCCGTGCTCAGCACCATCGCATAGTTGATGTACCACGCAGCATCCGGTGTGCGCGGCCAGGCCATGTTGATGATGGCGCCGACGCCGTAGACCAGCGCGCCGATGTTCACCGCCCAGCCCCAGGCGCCGAGGGTGAATTTGCCGCTCGGTTTCCAGCCTTTCAGGCGGGCATAAAGGGCTGCAAGCACGATCATCTGGAACGCGAGGTAGATGCCGATCGCTGCGAAACTGACGATGGTGGCCACGGCGTCTTGCAGGAAGAAGCCCAGAATGATGATCAGCGCCGGCAGGACGCCGGAGACGAACAGTGCAGCAACCGGAACCTGAGTTGTAGGCGAAATCTTTTTCAGCAGTGAGCTGCCGATGACCATTTCGTCCCGGGCGTAGGAATACAGCAGACGACTCGCCGCCGCTTGCAGGCTGATGACGCAGGAGATGAAGGAAATCATCACCACGCCCATGACCATTTTCGAACCGACCGGGCCGAAGGCGTTGTTGAGGATGGTGCCGACCGGGTCTTTGTCGGTGCCGTTGATCACCGCTTGCATGTCCGGCACGGCGAGGATCAGTGCCAGGCAAGCAAACATCGCCGCAACGCCGCCGATGTAGATGGTCATGCGCATGGCCACCGGGATTTTCTTGCTCGGGTTCGGGGTTTCTTCGGCCACGTCGCCGCAGGCCTCGAAGCCGTAGTACAGGAACATCCCCGCCAGCGAGGCGGTGAGGAAGGCCGGCAGATAAGAGCCGTCAACGCTGATGTCGAAGGTGTTGAACAACACGCTGATCGATTGATGACGTTCGAAAATCAGCAGGTACATGCCGACGATCACCGCGCCGACCAGTTCGCAGAGGAAGCCGAACATGGCGATTCGCGCCAGCACTTTGGTGCCGCTGAGGTTGACCAGCGTGGCGAACAGGGTCAGCACCAGGGCGATGACGATGTTGGTGTTGTTGCTCGGTTCGAAGCCCATCATCGCGGCAAGGTAAGGCCCGGCACCAACCGCAACGGCGGCGATGGTCACGCACAGGGCGATGGAGTAGATCCAGCCGACCATCCACGCCCAGCGTTTGCCCACCAAGCGGCGAGCCCATGGGTAAACACCACCGGAAATCGGGAACTGCGAGACCACTTCACCGAAGATCAGGCACACCAGCAATTGGCCGCAACCGACCAGCAAATACGCCCAGAACATCGGTGGTCCACCGGCGGCCAGGCACAGGCCGAAGAGGGTATAAACCCCTACGACCGGTGAGAGGTAAGTGAAGCCCAGGGCGAAGTTTTCCCACAGGCTCATGCTGCGGTTGAAGTTGGAGGTGTAACCCAGCTTTCGGAGTTGCTCGGCATCGCTGTCGGCAACGGCTGCGGAGAATTCAGGTAGTGCACTCATGGTGTGTTAGCTCCGGAAAATCGGCAGATTTCGGATGTCCGAAACCGTGACAGGGCCGTGATGGCGCTGCCCGGATCGGTGGTTATTGTTTTGGTGTAGAACCTGGTGGTGCGTGGTGCCGGTTTCTACCTTGAAACCGAGGTGACACCTTCGCGGGCAAGCCTCGCTCCTACAGGATTGAGGGTGTTCGCAAAAATTGCGTACGACGCAAAACCCGTAGGAGCGAAGCTTGCTCGCGATGCTTTTAGTGCTTGAACATCACATGCCGCACAACGGTGTAATCCTCCAACCCATACATCGACATGTCCTTCCCGTACCCGGACAGTTTCTGACCGCCATGGGGCATTTCGCTGACCAGCATGAAGTGCGTGTTCACCCAGGTGCAGCCGTACTGCAAGCGTGCCGACAGGCGATGCGCGCGGCCGACGTCTGAGGTCCACACCGACGACGCCAGGCCGTAGTCCGAATCGTTGGCCCAACCGAGCACCTGTGCTTCATCGCTGAATTTGGTCACTGACACCACTGGTCCGAACACTTCGCGGCGGACGATTTCGTCGTCCTGCTGTGCATCGGCCAGCACCGTTGGTTCGAAGAAGAAACCGTTGCCTTCAACTGCCTTGCCGCCAGTGATCAGGCGAATGTGCGGTTGCGCTACGGCGCGGTCGACAAACCCGGCTACCCGGTCGCGATGCTGCGCGGTGATCAGCGGGCCAAGTTCGGTCGACGGATCATCCTGCACGCCGTACTTGATGCTGCTGACCGCCGCGCCGAGTTTCTCGACGAATTTTTCGTAGATGCCGGCCTGTGCGTAGATGCGGCACGCGGCGGTGCAGTCCTGGCCGGCGTTGTAGAAACCGAAGGTGCGAATGCCTTCCACGGCGGCATCAATGTCGGCATCGTCGAAGATGATCACCGGGGCCTTGCCGCCCAGTTCCATGTGCATGCGTTTGACGCTGGCGGCGGTGCTGGAAATGATGTTCGAGCCGGTGGCAATGGAACCGGTCAGCGACACCATGCGCACTTTCGGGTGGGTGACCAATGGGCTGCCTACGGTAGGACCACGGCCGAACACCAGGTTGAGTACGCCGGCCGGGAAGATTTCCGACGCCAGTTGTGCCAGGCGCAACGCGGTCAGCGGGGTTTGTTCCGACGGTTTGAGCACCACGGTATTACCGGCGGCGAGGGCCGGGGCGATTTTCCAGGCGACCATCATCAACGGGTAGTTCCACGGCGCGATGGAGGCGATCACGCCCACCGGGTCGCGGCGGATCATCGAGGTGTGCCCGGCCAGGTATTCACCGCCTGCCGAACCGCTCATGCAGCGGCTGGCGCCGGCGAAGAAACGGAACACGTCGGCAATCGCCGGGATCTCGTCGTTCAGCGCAGCGCTGTAGGGTTTGCCGCAGTTGTCGGATTCGAGTTTGGCCAGCTCTTCGCCATGGGCTTCGATGGCGTCGGCGAGTTTGAGCAGTAACAGCGAGCGTTCTTTCGGCGGGGTGTGCGACCAGCTTTCAAACGCGGCATCGGCAGCGCGTACGGCAGCATCGACCTGGGCTTCGCTGGCTTCGTTGATTTCCACCAGCACACGACCGAGGGCCGGGTTGAACACCGGTTGGGCGGGGCCTTCGCCGTCGAGCAGTTGGCCGTTGATCAAGAGTTTGGTTTGCATGGCGTTGTCCTCTTTGAATCTATTATTTTTCTTCCGAAACCGGATCCTGTGTAGGAGCGAGGCTTGCCCGCGAAGCTTTTGGCGCTCTCGAGGACGCCTTCGCGGGCAAGCCTCGCTCCTACACAGGATTCGGTTTCTACAGTGGATATTGAGTTGTTCGTTACTTCCCGCCACTTCCCGCCACGCTTTCACCACCACGGGTCAGGTAATAGGCGCCGAGAATCGGCAGCATGGTCACCATCATCACCAGCATCGCGACGACGTTGGTCACCGGCACGTCCCGTGGGCGGCTGAGCTGGTTGAGCAGCCACAGCGGCAGGGTGCGTTCATGGCCGGCGGTGAAGGTGGTGACGATGATTTCGTCGAACGACAGCGCAAACGCGAGCATGCCGCCGGCCAGCAACGCCGAGCCGAGGTTCGGCAGGACGATGTAGCGGAAGGTCTGCCAGCCATCGGCGCCGAGGTCCATCGAGGCTTCGATCAAACTGTGCGAAGTGCGGCGCAAACGGGCGATGACGTTGTTGTAGACGATCACCACACAGAAGGTCGCGTGGCCGACGATGATGGTGAACATCCCCGGCTCGATGCCCAGCGTCTTGAAGGTCGCCAACAACGCGATCCCGGTGATGATCCCCGGCAATGCGATGGGCAAAATCAGCATCAGCGAGATGCCTTGCTTGCCGAAGAAATCTCGCCGGTACAACGCCGCCGACGCCAGCGTGCCGAGCACCAACGCGATCAACGTCGCGACGGAGGCGATCTGCAGCGACAGCTTGATCGCTTCCAGCACGTCCGGCCGTGCGAACGCCACGCCGATCCACTTCAGGGTGAAGCCCTTGGGCGGAAAGCTGAACGCCGCGTCTTCGGTGTTGAACGCGTAGAGGAAGATGATCAGGATCGGGAAGTGCAGAAACACCAACCCGCCCCAGGCTGCGATGCGCAGACCCAAAGAAGCTTTCTCAGAGTGCATCGAAGGCCCCCAGTCGTTTGACGATGGTCAGGTAAATGGCGATCAACACAATCGGCACCAGCGTGAACGCCGCGGCCATTGGCATGTTGCCGATCGCGCCTTGTTGGGCGTACACCATACTGCCGACGAAGTACCCCGGCGGGCCCACCAGTTGCGGCACGATGAAGTCGCCCAGGGTCAGCGAAAACGTGAAGATCGACCCGGCGGCGATGCCCGGAATCGACAACGGCAGAATCACTTGCATAAAGGTCTGGCGCGGCTTGGCGCCGAGGTCGGCGGAGGCTTGCAGCAACGACGGCGGCAGGCGTTCCAGCGAGGCCTGAATCGGCAGGATCATGAACGGCAGCCAGATGTAGACGAACACCATGAAGCGCCCCAGGTGCGAGGTCGACAAGGTGCTGCCACCCACGCCCGGAATGCCCAGCACAAATTGCAACACCGGCTCCAGTCCCAGGTGTTGAACGAACCACTGCGCCACGCCGCCCTTGGCCAGCAGCAACGTCCACGCATACGCCTTGACGATGTAACTGGCCCACATCGGCATCATCACCGCGATGTAGAAAAACGCCTTGGTCTTGCCGGTGGTGTAGCGCGCCATGTAGTAGGCGATCGGGAACGCGACGATGGCGCTGGCAATCGACACCACGACAGCCATGCTCAGGGTGCGCAGGATGATGTCGAAGTTCGACGGCTGGAACAGCGCGGTGAAGTTCGCCAGGGTCAGGTCGGGCGTGACCGCCATGGTGAAGTCGTCGAAGGTGTAGAAGCCTTGCCACAACAGCACCAGCAGCGAACCGAGGTAGATCGCGCCGAACCACAACAGCGGCGGCACCAGCAGCAGCGACAGGTAAAAGTTCGGCCGGCGATACAGCAGGTTGGAAAACCTGCGCAGTGGCGAGCCGCTGGCCGGGGATTGAGGGAGAGCCACGCTGGTCATCTCACACCCCGCCGGCAACGGTGTCGTGCAGCGGGATCATCGCTTCCCGTGCCCAGCGTGCGCTGATGCGTTGCCCGGTCTGATGTTGCGCGCTGACGTCCAGCCATTGATTGTTGGCCTGGCTGATGTTCAGGGTCTGGCCGTTTTCCAGCTTCAGTTCATAACGGGTGGCGCTGCCCTGGTACTGAACGTCGTGGAGCAAACCACTGACTTCGATTTCGTGGCTGGCCAACGGGCCGTCGGCGAAACGCACGTGTTCCGGGCGAATCGAAAACGGCTGCGGATTGCCGCTGAGCTGCTGCGCCAGATCGCCGCGAATCACGTTGGAGGTGCCGACGAATTCCGCCACAAAGGTGGTCGCCGGTTTCATGTAGAGGTTGCGCGGCGTGTCGACCTGCTCGATGCGACCCTTGTTGAAGACGGCCACACGGTCAGACATCGACAAGGCTTCGGTCTGGTCGTGGGTGACGAAGATGAAGGTGATGCCGAGCTGGCGTTGCAGCTTTTTCAGCTCGCTCTGCATTTGCTCGCGAAGCTTCAAGTCGAGGGCGCCCAGCGGTTCGTCGAGCAGCAGCACCCGTGGGCGATTGACCAATGCACGGGCCAGGGCCACACGCTGGCGCTGACCGCCCGACAGTTGCACCGGTTTGCGCGCGCCGTAGCCGCCGAGGGCGACCATGTCGAGGGCTTCTTCAGCGCGTTTCTGGCGTTCAGCCTTGCCGACGCCTTTGACTTTCAAACCGTAGGCGACGTTGTCGAGTACGTTCATGTGCGGGAACAGGGCGTAATCCTGAAACACCGTGTTGACGTCACGCTCATACGGCGGCAGCCCGGCGGCTTCATTGCCGTGAATCCGGATCGAGCCTGCGCTCGGTTGTTCAAAACCGGCGATCAGGCGCAAACACGTGGTTTTGCCCGAGCCGGAAGGGCCCAGCATGGAGAAGAACTCGCCGTCCTGGATGTCGATGGAAACCCGGTCTACGGCTTTCACTTCGCCGAACAGACGGGAAACGTTGGTGAACTGGACTGCAAGCGTCATGGTGCGGTGCTCCGAAATATCAAATCTGAAAAGCATCGCTGGCAAGCCAGCTCCTACAGGGGGGGACGCGTACTTCGTAGGAGCCGGCTTGCCGGCGATAAGGTCCGAAGGACCTTCAGGCGTCAGCGACCGCCCATGATCGCGATGTAGTCCTGGGTCCAGCGGCTGTACGGCACGAACTTGCCGCCTTCAGCCTGCGGGGTTTTCCAGAAGGCGATCTTGTCGAACTGGTCGAAGCCGTTGGTCTTGCAGCCTTCGGCACCGAGCAGTTCGCTCTCTTTGCACCCCGCCGGAACCGACGGCAACGAACCGAACCAGGCGGCCAGGTCACCCTGGACTTTCGGTTGCAGCGAATGGTCCATCCACTTGTAAGCGCAGTTCGGGTGCTTGGCGTCGGCGTGCAGCATGGTGGTGTCGGCCCAACCTGTTGCACCCTCTTTCGGAATGACCGAGGCCACTGGCTGCTTGTCCGCCACCAGGCCGTTGACCATGTAGCCCCAGGTGCTGGACGCCACGACGCCTTCGTTCTTGACGTCACTCATCTGCACGGTCGCGTCATGCCAGTAGCGGTGGATCAGAGGCTGTTGCTTGCGAAGCAGGTCCAGCGCGGCCTTGTACTGTTCTTCGTTGAGCTGGTACGGGTCCTTGATCCCCAGTTCCGGCCGTTTCGCCTTGAGATAGAGCGCTGCATCGGCGATGTAGATCGGACCGTCGTAGGCCTGGACCCGGCCCTTGTTGGACTTGCCGTCCGGCAGGTTCTGTTCCTCGAACACCACGCCCCAGCTGTCCGGGGCGGTCTTGAAGACGTTGGTGTTGTACATCAACACGTTCGGGCCCCACTGATACGGGGTGCCGTAGGTTTGTTTGTTGACGACGTACCACTGGCCATCCTTCAGGCGCGGGTCGATGTTCTTCCAGTTCGGAATCAACGCGGTGTTGATCGGCTGCACGCGTTTGCCAACGATCAACCGCAGCGACGCGTCGCCCGATGCGGTCACCAGGTCGTAACCGCCCTTGGACATCAGGCTGACCATCTCATCGGAAGTGGCGGCTGTTTTGACGTTGACCTTGCAGCCGGTTTCCTTCTCGAAACTGGTCACCCAGTCGTAGGCCTTGTCGCTTTCGCCACGTTCGATGTAGCCGGGCCAAGCCACGATATCCAGCTGACCTTCGCCGGCACCGACGGCTTTCAGCGGTTCGGCGGCCTGGATACTGGCGCTGGCCAACAGCGCTGTGGTGATTGCACTGAGCAGTGCGGTCTTGTGCACGAACATGGGAATTCCCTCTTCTTTAAATTATGGTCGGGGCAGTTTTGAACGTGGTTCAGCGTTGTAAACACGATCCTGTAGGAGCCGGCTTGCTGGCGATAGCGGTGGGTCAGTCAACCTGATGGTCAACTGGACGGACGCCTTCGCTGGCAAGCCAGGCTCCTACAGGATTCGCGGTGTTCCAGCGTTTCTGCGCTAATGCCTTTACGGCTAATTGTTAGCGTAGTGCGCTTTTATAAATGCTGTCCGTGGCGCGCCATGATGTGCCGCACCACGCTGTAGTCCTGAAGCGAATCGCTGGACAGGTCTTTGCCGTAGCCCGAGCGTTTCAGGCCGCCATGGGGCATTTCGCTGACCAGCATGAAATGGCTGTTGATCCAGGTGCAGCCGTACTGCAAGCGCGCGGCGACCTGCATCGCCTTGTCCAGGTTCTGGGTCCAGATCGAGGAAGCCAGGCCGTATTCCGAATCGTTGGCCCAGTCCACCGCTTGTTCGAGCCCATCGAAGCGGGTCACGGTGACCACCGGCCCGAACACTTCGCGCTGGACGATTTCATCGCTCTGCTTGCAGCCGGCCAGCAGCGTCGGTTGGTAATAGAAGCCGGCGCCGGAATGCACGGCCGCGCCGGTCACGCGCTCGATGTGCGGCTGACCCAGGGCGCGTTCGACGAAACTGGCCACGCGGTCGCGCTGGCGGGTGCTGATCAGCGGCCCGATTTCATTGTCGGCATCGCGTTTACCGGCGAAGCGCAGGCTGCTGACCGCCGCGCCGAGTTCGGCCACCAGGCGGTCATGAATGCCGGCCTGTGCATAAATCCGGCAAGCGGCGGTGCAATCCTGGCCGGCGTTGTAGTAACCGTACGTGCGCACGCCTTCGACTACCGCCTGAATGTCGGCATCGTTGCAGACGATCACCGGGGCCTTGCCGCCGAGTTCGAGGTGCGTGCGCTTCAGGGTTTTCGCTGCGGCTTGCAGGATTTTTTGTCCGGTGACGATATCGCCGGTCAGCGACACCATGCGGATTTTCGGGTGGCTGACCAAGTGGCTGCCCACGCCTTCACCGCCGCCGCAAATGATGTTGATCACACCGCGTGGGAGGATCTCGGCCAGCGCGGGCGCCAGGGCCAGAATCGACAGCGGCGTGTGCTCGGAAGGCTTGAACACCAGCGTGTTGCCGGCAGCGAGAGCCGGGGCGATTTTCCACGCGGCCATCATGATCGGGTAGTTCCACGGCGCAATCGAGGCGACCACGCCAATCGGATCACGACGCACCATGCTGGTGTAGCCCGGCAGGTACTCGCCGCTGAGCTGGCCGGTCTGGCAGCGCACCGCGCCGGCGAAGAAGCGGAACACGTCGACCGTCGCGCTCAAGTCGTCCTGACGCGCCAGGTGCAACGGTTTGCCGCAGTTCAGGGATTCGAGGCGGGCGAGCAGGTCGGCTTGTTTTTCGATGGCGTTGGCGATGTCCAGCAGCAGGTTCGAGCGCTGCTGCGGCGTGGTCCGCGACCAACTGGCGAACGCACGGTGCGCGGCGAGGATTGCGGCTTCGACTTGTTCGGTGCTGGCCTCGGCGATGTGCGTTATCACCTCACCGGTGGCCGGGTTGAGGATCGGCTCGACAAAACCCTGACCCGCGACCAGTTCGCCATCGATCAACAACGCGGTGAACAACGGGGTCTGCGCGCCAGCCATTTTTCGGGTTCTCTTTTCTTGTGTGGCCATGCTGCTCCCTGTGACTGGGGCCCGGCCGTCTTATAGATGTTCCAAGACTAGTGCCCGGATCCGAGGTCGACAAATACTAAATACTGAAGGTGGCGTTCGATTAAATAGATGGCTTGCGCCCGCCGTGGGGCTGCTCGCGCGCGACGGTCAGGAACGGGTCGACCAGTGCCGGGCGCGCCGTACCGCGGCGCCAGGCCAGGCCGACGTCGAGGGTCTGGCTCAGGTCGGCAATCGGCCGCGCTTCGATGATGTCGCCCTCCAATGACCAGGGGCGATAGGTCATGTCGGGCTGGATCGACACGCCCAATCCGGCGGCCACCAGGCTTCGTACCGCTTCGGTCGAAGCGGTTTTAAGGGTGATGCGCGGTTGAAGCGACGCCGCCGACCACATGCGCTGGGCATTGCGGTCCATTTCATCAACGTTCAGTTGAATCAGCGGTTCACGGGCGACGTCGGCCAGGTTGATGCTGTCGTGTTCCAGCAGCGGATGCTGGGCCGGCAGCCATAAACGGTGGGGCGAATGGGTCAGCACTTCCGTTTGCAGGGCGTGGCGGTCTTCGAGGTTGGAGAGGATCAGCACACCGACATCGATCTCGCCGCTGACCAGCAAATGCTCGATGTACGGGCGTTCGTCCTCCATCACGCGGATCTCGACGTTGGGGTAGGCGCGTTGAAAGCGGGTGAGCAGGTCAGCGAGGTAATAACCGGCGACGAGACTGGTTACACCGACGATCAACTGCCCGGCGACCTGATCGGTGCTTTGTTGCAGGCTGCGTTTGGCGTTGTCCACCGTTGCCAGAATCAGGTGTGCCTGGCGTAGGAACTGATGACCCTGGTGGGTCAGCGTCATGCCCTTGGCATGGCGGTTGAACAGCCCGACGCCGATTTCCTGCTCCAGTTGCTGGATGGCCAGGGTCAGTGTCGATTGGGAAATGAACGCGGTTTGCGCGGCGGCAGAGATCGAGCCGGTCTCGGCCACGGCGATGAAATGACGAATTTGACGCAAAGTCATCATGAAGAAGTACCCGGTGGGCGGTTTTTATAGATTCGCTTGAGTGTATATCTTTTTAATCGATGGGCTTTTTAGCGTTACAGAAGGTGAGCAACATCTGGAAGCACTCTCGCCGGGAAGGGCTGGGCACTTTCGATCTAGGCTGGTGGCCTTATGTGTCCGGTTAACCCCTTTTGTGGAGGCGGCAAGAATGAATACCCGTGGATTGCTCGATCAATTACTCAAATCCGGCCAGGACCTGTTGCAGAACAAGACCGGTGGCGCGCAGAACAAGGCGTCCAGCGGTGGATTGGGCGGATTGCTTGGTGGTGGCGGTGGTTCGGGTGGCCTTGGCAGTTTGTTGTCAGGCGCGGGTGGCGGTGCATTGGCCGCTGGCGCGATGGGCCTGTTGATGGGTAACAAGAAGGCTCGCAAAGTCGGCGGCAAGGTCGCTGTCTACGGCGGCCTCGCGGCATTGGGCGTGATTGCCTACAAGGCTTACGGCAACTGGCAGGCCCAGCAGGGCACTGCACCGAAACAAGAGCCGCAAACCGTGGACCGCGTGCCGACGGCGCAGGTCGAGCAACACAGCCAGGCGATTCTCAAGGCGCTGGTGGCGGCGGCCAAGGCTGATGGTCATGTCGACGAGCGCGAGCGTGCGTTGATCGAAGGTGAGTTCATCAAACTCGACAATGATCAGGAACTCCAACACTGGCTGCACGCCGAACTGAACAAACCCCTCGATCCAACCGATGTTGCGCGCGCCGCCAGCACGCCGGAAATGGCGGCCGAGATGTACATCGCGAGCGTGATGCTGGTGGACGAGGAGAACTTCATGGAGAAGTCTTACCTGGATGAGTTGGCCCGCCAGTTGAAGCTGGAGCCGGGTTTGAAGGCCGAATTGGAGAAGCAGGTTCGCCAGGCTTCTTTGTAACCCTCAAGATCGCCTTCGCGGGCAAGCCTCGCTCCTACAGGTTCAGCGTCGTCCACAATATTTGCGAATGCCCCTGAACCTGTAGGAGCGAGGCTTGCCCGCGAAGGCGTCATCAGCCACACCACCTCATTCAAAGCCAAAACACGACGTTTCCCCCTGAGATGTAACTGCCGCGCATCCGTCTTATAAATGAAACACCGCCCTCGGCTATACTGCGCAGCATTTGAAATGGCCCCGAGGACTGACTGTGAAGAACTGGACGTTGCGCCAACGCATTTTGGCGAGCTTTGCGGTAATTATCGCCATCATGTTGCTGATGGTCGTCGTCTCGTATTCCCGGCTGTTGAAAATCGAGGCCAGCGAAGTAAGCGTTCGTGACGACGCGCTCCCCGGGGTGTATTACAGCTCGATGATTCGTGGCGCCTGGGTCGACAGCTATCTCCAGACCCAGGAAATGCTGGGCTTGAAGGAAGGGCAGGGCATCAGTGCCGAGGACGCCGCAGACTTCAAGAATTTTGAAGCACGCGTGCAGGACGCGATGAATAGCTATCGCGCCACCGTCACCACGGATGAAGACAAGCTCGAATTCGCAGCCTTCGAAAAATTCCATGAGAATTACGGCAAGATCCTGGCCGCAGTGCTCGACTTGCATAAGCGCAATCAGGAAGCCGAGGCCATCAAGTTGTTCAATGAACAACTGACCCCGACCTGGACGGCGGGGCGCATGAAGCTCAATGACATCCTGCGCGAAAACAAAGCCGTGGCGGATCAGGACATGGCCTACATTGATGATGCGGTGTTCACCGCGAAAGTCATCATGGGCATTTCCCTGCTGGTGGCGGTATTGGCCGCCGGTCTCTGCGGCCTGCTGCTGATGCGCGCGATCATGGCGCCCATGAACCGCATCGTGCAGATCCTCGAAGTCATGCGTACCGGCGACCTCAGCGGCCGCTTGAACCTGGAGCGCAAGGACGAATTCGGCGCCGTGGAAACCGGCTTCAACGACATGATGGCCGAGCTCACTTCGTTGGTGTCTCAGGCGCAGCGCTCGTCGGTGCAGGTCACCACGTCCGTGACCGAAATCGCCGCCACCTCTAAACAGCAGCAAGCCACTGCTACTGAAACCGCCGCCACCACCACCGAAATCGGTGCCACTTCCCGTGAAATCGCCGCCACCTCGCGTGACCTGGTGCGGACCATGACCGAAGTCTCCACCGCTGCCGATCAGGCCTCGGTAGCTGCCGGTTCCGGGCAGCAGGGCCTGGCGCGAATGGAAGAGACCATGCACTCGGTGATGGGCGCCGCGGATCTGGTCAACGCCAAACTGGCGATCCTCAACGAGAAGGCCGGCAACATCAATCAAGTGGTGGTGACCATCGTCAAGGTCGCGGACCAGACCAACCTGCTGTCGCTGAACGCTGCCATCGAAGCCGAGAAGGCCGGTGAATACGGTCGTGGATTTGCTGTGGTTGCCACCGAAGTGCGGCGCCTGGCGGACCAGACCGCCGTGGCCACGTACGACATCGAGCAGATGGTGCGCGAGATCCAGTCGGCGGTGTCGGCCGGGGTCATGGGCATGGACAAGTTCTCTGAAGAAGTGCGTCGCGGCATGTCCGAGGTGCAGCAGGTCGGCGAGCAGCTGTCGCAGATCATCCATCAGGTTCAGGCGCTGGCGCCGCGGGTGTTGATGGTCAACGAAGGCATGCAGGCCCAGGCCACCGGTGCCGAGCAGATCAACCATGCGCTGGTGCAGTTGGGCGATGCCAGCAGCCAGACCGTCGAGTCCTTGCGTCAGGCCAGTTTTGCCATCGACGAACTGAGCCAGGTGGCCGTCGGGCTGCGCGGTGGCGTTTCGCGATTCAAAGTCTGATGAGCGAACTCACGGCCAAACGCACCGCCGTGAAGCCGGCGATGCATGCATTGTTTCTGGTGTTTCGCATCGGCAGCGAGCGCTATGCCTTGCAAGCGATCGAGGTGGCAGAAGTGCTGCCGCGCCTGCCGTTGAAGCCGATACCCCGTGCGCCGGACTGGGTCGCCGGGGTGTTCGCCTATCGCGGCGCGGTAGTGCCGGTAATCGACCTCAGTGCGCTGACCTTTGGCGAACCGGCCCAGGCGCGCACCAGCACGCGCCTGGTGCTGGTCAATTACCGTGCGGATGAAACCGCCGAGGCGCAATTGCTCGGGCTGATCCTGGAGCAGGCCACCGACACGCTGCGCTGCAACCCGGCGGATTTTCAGCCGTACGGCCTCGATAATCGCCAGGCGCCGTACCTCGGACCGGTGCGTGAAGACGCGCAAGGTTTGCTGCAATGGGTGCGCGTCGCCGATCTGTTGGACGAGCAGGTTCGGGCGCTGCTGTTTCCGTCACCCCCGCTGGACCTGGCGCAGCTTGAGGTGCAGCCATGAGCAGCGATCAGCGTTTCTTCGATTTCCTCAAAGAGCGCATCGGCCTCGACGTCACCTCGGTGGGCCCGGCGATCATCGAACGTGCGGTACGCCAGCGCAGCACGGCGTCCAGCGCGCTGACGGCCGATGAGTATTGGCACACCTTGCAGGGCTCGCAGGATGAGCAGCAAGCGCTGATCGAAGCGGTGATCGTTCCCGAAACCTGGTTTTTCCGTTACCCGGAATCCTTCGCCGCCCTGGCAAAACTGGCGGCCAAGCGCCTGACCGATATCAACAACATGCGCGCATTGCGGATTCTCAGCCTGCCGTGTTCCACCGGTGAAGAACCCTATTCCATTGCCATGGCCTTGCTCGATGCCGGGTTCAAACCGCATCAATTCAAAGTCGAAGGCATGGACGTCAGCCCGCTGTCGGTGGAGAAAGCCAGGCGCGCGCAGTACGGCAAGAATTCGTTTCGCGGCCAGGACATCGCGTTTCGCGAGCGGCATTTCACCGCCGAGGACGAGTCCTATCGCCTCAGCGAGCGCGTGCTGGAACAGGTGCGTTTACAGGTCGGCAATCTGCTGGATCCGTCGTTGCTGGCCAACGAATCGCCTTATGATTTCGTGTTCTGCCGCAACCTGCTGATCTATTTCGATCAGCCGACGCAACAACAGGTGTTCGAAGTGCTCAAGCGCCTGACCCATGTCGAGGGTGTGCTGTTTATCGGCCCCGCCGAGGGCAGTTTGCTGGGGCGCCTGGGCATGCGTTCGATTGGTATCCCTCAATCTTTTGCGTTCAGTCGCCAAAGCGCGCCAGAGCCCGAGCCTTTTGCGGCCTTCGTGCCGACGCCGTTGCCAGTGCGCCAACCGGTGCGCAGCGTCACGCCGGCACCGGTACGCCTGCGGCCCTTCGCAACGGTGACGCCGCTGCCGGTGGCGGCAAAAGCCGCCAGTCCCGACGCCGCTACGTTGCTGGCAAACATCGCCGCACTGGCCAATGAAGGCAAAAGCGCCGAAGCGCGCGCCGCGTGCGAAAGTTATTTGCGCAGCCATGAACCGGTAGCCCAGGTGTTTTACTGGCTGGGACTGCTCAGCGATGTCGCCGGCAGCGCTCTCGAAGCCCAGGGCTTTTATCGCAAGGCGTTGTACCTCGAACCGCAACATCCCGACGCGTTGATGCACCTGGCGGCCTTGCTGCAATCACAGGGTGACACGGCGGGCGCCAAACGATTGCAGGACCGCGCCGCCCGCAGCGAGCGCGCAAACAGTGAGCGCAAACGATGAATGCCGCCGACAGCTTTAGCCTCACCCATGAAGATGCCCAGGCCATCGACGATTGCTGGAACCGTATCGGTATCCACGGCGACAAGTCCTGCCCGCTGCTGATCGAACACATTCATTGCCGCAATTGCGCGGTGTACTCGGCGGCCGCTACGCGTTTGCTCGACCGTTATGCGTTGCAACAGGAAGACCGCGGACAAGTCTCGGTCGCGGTCGAAAGCGAGGTGAAAACCCGCTCGCTGCTAATGTTCCGCCTCGGCGAAGAATGGTTGGGCCTGGCCACCCGCAGCCTGGTGGAAGTGGCGCCGCTGCAAGCGATTCATTCCTTGCCGCACCAGCGCTCCCGGGCCTTGCTCGGCGTGGCGAATGTGCGCGGCGCGCTGGTGGCGTGCCTGTCGTTGGTGGAACTGCTCGGGCTCGACGGCGTGAGCAGCGTGGCGCCTGGTGCGCGCGTGATGCCGCGCATGTTGATCATCGCGGCCCACGGCGGGCCGGTGGTGGTGCCAGTGGACGAAGTCGACGGGATCCATGCCATCGACGAGCGCCTCCTTGAGGCCGCATCGCGTTCCGGTACGCAGGCCAGCGCCAAATACACCCGTGGCGTATTGCAATTCAAAGGTCGCAGCCTGCGTTGGCTGGATGAAGAACAGCTGCTGTCCGCCGTGACCCGGAGCCTCACATGACCCCCGAGCAAATGCGCGACGCCTCTTTGCTGGAACTGTTCAGCCTCGAAGCCGAGGCCCAGACCCTGGTGTTGAGCACGGGGCTGCTGGCGCTTGAACGCGATCCGACCCAGGCCGATTACCTTGAATCGTGCATGCGCGCGGCTCACTCGCTCAAAGGCGCGGCGCGAATTGTTGGCGTCGATGCCGGCGTCAGCGTTGCCCATGTGATGGAAGATTACCTGGTCAGCGCCCAGGAAGGCCGGTTGTATCTGCGGCCCGAGCACATTGATGCCTTGCTGCAGGGCACCGATTTGCTGATGCGCATCGCGACGCCGAACAACGCACCGGCGCCTGCGGATATCGAAGCTTATGTCGTCTTGATGGGACGGCTGCTTGTTCACATGGCGACGGTTGCCCCCATCGCGCCGCCGATGGCAGAACTGCAGCTGGAGCCGCCGACGGCCACGGTTGAGTCGCCCATGCCGGCCGCCACGCAAGCCCCTTCGGCAGCTGCCGCCGAGCCCTCGCCCAAGACCAAACGCACCACCGAAAGTGGCGAGCGCGTATTGCGCGTTACGGCCGAACGCTTGAACAGCCTGCTCGACCTGTCGAGCAAATCCCTGGTGGAAACCCTGCGGCTCAAACCGCACCTGGCCACCATGCAACGCCTCAAGCGCATGCAGAACAACGGCCTGCGGGCGCTGGAAAACCTCAATGTCCATCTCAAGGATCAGACCTTGAGCCTGGAAGCCCGGGAAGCCCTCGACGATGCGCGTCGGTTGCTGGCGGAATCCCAGCAATTGCTGGTGGAAAAAAACGCCGAGCTGGACGAGTTCGCCTGGCAGGCCAGTCAACGCGCGCAAGTGCTCTATGACACCGCGTTGGCCTGTCGCATGCGGCCGTTTGCCGATGTGCTGAGCGGGCAAGTGCGCATGGTCCGCGACCTGGGGCGCAGCCTCGGTAAACAGGTGCGGCTGGAGATCGAGGGCGAGAAAACCCAGGTCGATCGCGACGTCCTGGAAAAACTCGAAGCGCCGCTGACGCACCTGCTGCGCAACGCCGTCGACCACGGCATCGAATCCCCGGAGCAACGGCTACTGGCCGGTAAACCGGAAGAAGGTGTGATCCGCCTGCGCGCCTCGCATCAGGCCGGTCTGCTGATGCTGGAACTGAGCGATGACGGCAACGGCGTCGACCTGGAAAAGGTCCGCCGCAGCATCATCGAACGTCAGTTGTCCCCGGCCGACACCGCCGCGCAGTTGAGCGAAGAGGAGTTGCTGACGTTCCTGTTCCTGCCGGGTTTCAGCCTGCGCGACGCGGTCACTGAAGTGTCCGGACGTGGCGTCGGCCTCGACGCGGTTCAGCACATGGTCCGCCAGTTGCGCGGCGCGGTGGTGCTGGAGCAGACGGCGGGCGAGGGCAGCCGCTTCCATCTCGAAGTGCCGCTGACCCTGTCGGTGGTGCGCAGCCTGGTGGTGGAGGTCGGCGAAGAGGCGTATGCGTTTCCGCTGGCCCACATCGAGCGCATGTGCGACCTGGAGCCGGCGGACATCGTGCAGGTCGAAGGCCGTCAGCATTTCTGGTACGAAGGCCGGCATGTCGGGTTGGTTGCGGCCAGCCAATTGCTTCAGCGTCCGGCGAGCACCAACAGTCAGCAAACCCTCAAGGTCGTGGTCATCCGCGAGCGCGATGCGATCTACGGTGTGGCGGTCGAGCGGTTTGTCGGCGAGCGCACGCTGGTGGTCTTGCCGCTGGACGAGCGTCTGGGCAAAGTGCAGGACATTTCTGCAGGCGCGCTGCTCGACGACGGTTCGGTGGTGCTGATCGTCGATGTTGAAGACATGCTGCGGTCGGTGGACAAACTGCTCAATACCGGGCGTCTGGAGCGGATTGCCCGTCACAGCAATCAGGCGGCCGAAGCCGCGCGCAAACGGGTTCTGGTGGTCGACGATTCGCTGACCGTCCGCGAGTTGCAACGCAAACTGTTGCTCAATCGCGGCTACGACGTGGCCGTGGCGGTGGACGGTATGGATGGCTGGAATGCCCTGCGTTCCGAGGATTTCGATCTGCTGATCACCGACATCGATATGCCGCGCATGGACGGTATCGAACTGGTGTCATTGTTGCGCCGGGACAACCGCCTGCAATCGCTGCCGGTGATGGTGGTGTCCTACAAGGATCGCGAAGAAGACCGTCGTCGTGGACTGGACGCCGGGGCCGACTATTATCTAGCCAAAGCCAGTTTTCACGACGACGCCCTGCTTGATGCAGTGGTTGAGCTCATAGGAGGAGCGCGGGCATGAAAATCGCAATCGTCAACGACATGCCCATGGCGGTGGAGGCCCTGCGTCGCGCCTTGGCGTTTGAGCCGGAGCATCAAGTGATCTGGGTCGCCAGCAACGGCGCCGAGGCCGTGCAGCGTTGCGTGGAAAACACCCCGGACCTGATCCTGATGGACCTGATCATGCCGGTGATGGATGGCGTCGAGGCGACGCGGCGAATCATGGCCGAGACGCCGTGTGCCATCGTGATCGTCACGGTCGACCGTCAGCAGAACGTGCACCGGGTGTTCGAGGCCATGGGCCACGGTGCTTTGGATGTGGTCGATACGCCGGCAATCGGTGCCGGCAATGCCCAGGAAGCAGCGGCGCCGTTGCTGCGCAAAATCCTCAACATCGGTTGGATTATCGGCGACAAGGGCAATCGCGTGCGGCCTGCGCCGGGCCCGTTGCGCCACTCAGGTTCCCGGCAAAAACTGATCGCCATCGGTTCCTCCGCAGGTGGGCCGGCAGCCCTGGAAATACTGCTCAAGGGGCTGCCGATAAATTTTTCCGCCGCCATTGTGCTGGTGCAGCATGTTGACCAGGTGTTCGCCGCCGGCATGGCCGAGTGGCTCAGCGGCGCCAGCGGCCTGAACGTGCGCCTGGCCCAGGAAGGTGAGCCACCGCAGGCGGGCACCGTGCTGCTGGCCGGCACCAACCACCATATCCGCTTATTGAAAAACGGCACGCTGGCGTACACCGCCGAGCCAGTCAACGAGATCTATCGTCCCTCGATCGATGTGTTTTTCGAGAGTGTGGCCAGTTACTGGAATGGCGATGCCGTAGGGGTTTTATTGACCGGCATGGGACGCGATGGCGCGCAGGGGCTTAAACTCATGCGCCAACAGGGTTACCTGACCATCGCTCAGGACCAACAAAGCAGCGCGGTGTATGGCATGCCGAAAGCGGCAGCGGCCATCGACGCCGCTGTAGAAATTCGCCCGCTGGAAAAGATAGCGCCACGATTGCTGGAGATTTTTGCCAAATGACTATGCTCAGCAGCAATCCTGGCCCAGGCAGTACTCAGGTGACCGCACATGAATGACTTACAGCTCGACGGCTTCAAAACCGACGAAAACGCCGCCATGGTGTTGTTGGTGGACGATCAGGCCATGATCGGCGAAGCGGTGCGCCGCGGTTTGTCGAATGAAGAAAACATCGACTTCCACTTCTGCGCCGACCCGCATCAGGCGATTGCGCAGGCGATCCGGATCAAGCCGACGGTGATCCTCCAGGACCTGGTCATGCCCGGTCTCGACGGCCTGAGCCTGGTGCGCGAATACCGCAATCACCCGGCCACCAAGGACATTCCGATCATTGTGCTGTCGACCAAGGAAGACCCGCTGATCAAAAGCGCGGCATTCGCGGCCGGGGCCAATGATTACCTGGTCAAACTGCCGGACAACATCGAACTGGTGGCGCGCATCCGCTATCACTCGCGCTCCTACATGACCCTGCTGCAGCGTGACGCCGCGTACCGCGCGTTGCGGGTTAGCCAGCAGCAATTGCTCGACACCAACCTGGTGCTGCAACGCCTGATGAACTCGGACGGCCTGACCGGCCTGTCGAACCGTCGTCACTTCGACGAGTACCTGGAACTGGAATGGCGACGTTCTTTGCGCGACCAGAGCCAATTGTCGTTGCTGATGATCGATGTGGACTACTTCAAGTCCTACAACGACAACTTTGGCCACCTCGAAGGCGACGAAGCCCTGCGCAAAGTCGCCACGGCCATCCGCGACGCCAGCGCCCGACCTTCTGACTTGCCGGCCCGTTATGGTGGTGAAGAATTCGCGCTGGTCCTGCCCAATACATCACCGGGCGGTGCGCGACTGGTCGCGGAAAAACTGCGCCAGACCGTGGCGGCACTGAAAATCCCGCACATCTCACCGAGCGAAGGCTCAAGCCTGACCATCAGCATCGGCCTGTCGACCATGACCCCGCAACCGGGCGCCGATTGCCGTCAATTGATCTCGGCGGCGGACAAGGGGCTGTACCTGGCGAAGAACAATGGGCGCAATCAGGTGGGTATCGAGTAACAGGGACTTCATCCCCTGTAGGAGCCGGCTTGCTGCGGGCGGCGTTCCGACGATAGCGTCCGTCCAGCCAATAAACAGGTTGACTGACCCACCGCTATCGTCGGAACGCCGCCCGCAGCAAGCCGGCTCCTACAGGGAATCGCGTACGCTTTTGACTCCCACCACTCATCAGGCCGAGCGTTAGCTCGCCTTCCGCTTTTGATCTGAGCGCCCCCTCGAGAGGCCGAGTGGAGGTTCTGCGTAGTGGGCAACCCGGCATGGATGCCGGGTTAGCCGCCCCCGGCCATGGATGGCCGATGGCGGCGGGCCCACGGAGCAGGACCGGAGCGAGGGCATGCCGAGCCTAGGCGAGGCACCGAACGAAAGGGGCAAGAGCCCTTGGTTACTTGGGGCTCTTCCAAGTGACTCGCCGTAAGGGCGAAACCGATAGCCGCCGTCACCAAAAGAACGGATATGTACTCCGACCGAAAACACAGGCCGGCTATCAGTCCGCTATCGCCAGCAAGCCGGCTCCTACAGTTGATCGGTGTACGGCCGCTCCGAAAACACACCGGGCCTTTTCGGCCAAGCGGGCTGCCGTTTCCGGCCGTTTGCCGTTATACTCGCCGGCTTTCAAAAGTTCGCCAACGAGTGCTGCCCGCCATGGAAATCAACCCGATCCTTAACACCATCAAGGACCTGTCCGAGCGCTCCGAAACTATTCGGGGGTATCTTTGACTACGATCAAAAGCACGAGCGTCTGACCGAAGTCAATCGCGAGCTTGAAGATCCGAGCGTCTGGAACAAACCTGAATATGCCCAGGAGTTGGGCCGCGAGCGCTCTGCGCTGGCACAGATCGTCGATACCCTGGACGAGCTGAACACCGGTCTGGCCGATTGCCGCGACCTGCTGGACATGGCCGTCGAAGAAAACGACGAAGGCGCAGTGGGCGATGTCGTCGCCGAGCTGGCCCGTCTCGAGGAAAACCTCGCCAAGCTTGAATTCCGCCGCATGTTCAGCCATGAAATGGACCCGAACAACGCCTACCTGGACATCCAGGCCGGCTCCGGTGGCACCGAGGCCCAGGACTGGGCCAAC
Organism: Pseudomonas sp. BF-RE-22; assembly: GCF_019956155.1. Taxonomy (NCBI): domain Bacteria; kingdom Pseudomonadati; phylum Pseudomonadota; class Gammaproteobacteria; order Pseudomonadales; family Pseudomonadaceae; genus Pseudomonas; species Pseudomonas sp. BF-RE-22. The sequence goes on from NZ_JAHBDD010000086.1 coordinate 62,049, forward strand.
ATCCTGCTGCGCATGTACCTGCGCTGGGCTGACAAACGCGGCTTCGACGCCACCATCATGGAACTGTCGGCCGGTGAAGTCGCCGGTATCAAGGGCGCCACCGTGCACATCAAGGGCGAATACGCCTTCGGCTGGCTGCGTACCGAAATCGGCGTACACCGTCTGGTGCGCAAGAGCCCGTTCGACTCCGGCAACCGTCGCCACACCTCGTTTTCCGCGGTGTTCGTCTCGCCAGAGATCGATGACAAGGTGGAAATCGAAATCAACCCGGCAGACTTGCGGATCGACACCTATCGCTCCTCCGGTGCCGGTGGTCAGCACGTAAACACCACCGACTCGGCCGTACGTATCACCCACGTACCGACCAACACCGTGGTCAGCTGCCAGAACGAACGTTCCCAGCACGCCAACAAGGACACCGCCATGAAAATGCTGCGGGCCAAGTTGTACGAGCAGGAAATGCAGAAGCGCAACGCGGCGTCCCAGGCGCTGGAAGACACCAAGTCCGATATCGGCTGGGGTCATCAGATCCGTTCTTATGTACTCGATGCCTCGCGCATCAAGGATCTGCGCACTAACATCGAGCGCAGTGACTGCGACAAGGTACTCGACGGTGATATCGATGAATACCTCGAAGCGAGCCTGAAGTCGGGCTTGTAAGCAATGCAATACGGGATCGGCTGACACCCCCCGATCCCCTGTAGGAGCCAGCTCGCTGGCGATCCCCGGCCGCAGGCCGGGGGCAACGAACCAGATGGAATATCTAAAGACATGAGCGACCTAGAACTCGACCCGCAAGCCCTGCAACAGGAAGAAAACTCCCTGATCGCCCTGCGCAAGGAAAAGCTTGCTGCCGAGCGCGCCAAGGGCAATGCCTTCCCGAACGACTTCCGCCGCGAAAACTACTGCGAAGACTTGCAGAAACAGTACGTGGACAAGACCAAGGAAGAGCTCGCAGAGGCTGCAATCCCGGTCAAGGTTGCCGGTCGCATCATGCTCAACCGTGGCTCGTTCATGGTGATCCAGGACATGACCGGTCGCATCCAGGTCTACGTCAACCGCAAGACCCTGTCCGAAGAAACCCTGGCCGCGGTGAAAACCTGGGACATGGGCGACATCATTGCCGCCGAAGGCACCCTGGCCCGTTCCGGCAAGGGCGACCTGTACGTTGAAATGACCAGCGTGCGCCTGCTGACCAAATCCCTGCGCCCGCTGCCGGACAAGCACCACGGCCTGACCGACACCGAACAGCGCTATCGTCAGCGTTACGTTGACCTGATCGTCAACGAAGACGTGCGCCAGACTTTCCGCGTGCGTTCGCAAGTCATCGCCCACATCCGCAGCTTCCTGATGCAGCGTGACTTCCTGGAAGTGGAAACGCCGATGCTGCAAACCATTCCGGGTGGCGCGGCGGCCAAGCCGTTCGAAACGCACCACAATGCGCTGGACATGGAAATGTTCCTGCGTATCGCGCCGGAGCTGTACCTCAAGCGTCTGGTGGTTGGCGGCTTCGAGAAAGTGTTCGAGATCAACCGCAACTTCCGTAACGAAGGCGTTTCGACCCGTCACAACCCTGAATTCACCATGTTGGAGTTCTACCAGGCTTACGCCGACTACGAAGACAACATGGACCTGACCGAGGAACTGTTCCGCGAGCTGGCGCAGCTGGTTCTGGGCAGCACCGACGTGCCTTACGGCGACAAGGTGTTCCACTTCGGCGAACCGTTCGTGCGTCTGTCGGTGTTCGATTCGATCCTCAAGTACAACCCTGAGCTGACTGCCGATGATCTGAATGACATCGACAAGGCCCGTGCCATCGCCAAGAAAGCCGGCGCCAAGGTGCTGGGTTTCGAAGGCCTGGGCAAATTGCAGGTGATGATTTTCGAAGAGCTGGTCGAGCACAAGCTGGAGCAGCCGCACTTCATTACCCAGTACCCGTTCGAAGTGTCGCCGCTGGCCCGTCGCAACGACGACAACCCGAACGTTACCGACCGTTTCGAGCTGTTCATCGGTGGCCGTGAAATCGCCAACGCCTACTCCGAGTTGAACGACGCGGAAGACCAGGCCGAGCGCTTCATGGCGCAGGTGGCCGACAAGGACGCTGGCGACGACGAAGCCATGCACTACGACGCCGACTTCGTTCGCGCGCTGGAGTACGGCATGCCGCCAACGGCCGGTGAAGGCATCGGCATCGACCGTCTGGTGATGCTGCTGACCAACTCCCCGTCGATCCGCGACGTGATCCTGTTCCCGCACATGCGGCCGCAAGCGTAAATGTTTCAATTAAAAAGCCGCCTATAACAGGCGGCTTTTTATTGCCTGTCTGGTACAAACGTATCAATTGGTTACTTTTGAAATGAGAGAGGAATTCCTGTCGTGAACCGTGCAATGGCTCAAGAAGGTGCAGCGGGTATCGCCACTGCGGTCGCTGAAAGTGTTCAGTACCAGGGCCGCAAGGCCAGCCGTCAGGGCAGCGAGCAGCGTCGACAGGACATTCTCGATGCGGCCATGCGCATTGTCGTGCGCGATGGCGTGCGGGCCGTGCGTCACCGTGCGGTTGCTGCAGAAGCGGGTGTGCCACTGTCGGCCACCACTTACTATTTCAAGGACATCGATGACTTGCTCACCGATACCTTTGCCCAATACGTGGAGCGCAGCGCGGCGTTCATGGCCAAGTTGTGGGTGAACAATGAAGGGCTGCTGCGCGAGATGGTCGTCAGCGGCGACGGCAGCCCCGAGTCGCGCTCGCAACTGGCGGACGACATTGCACGGTTGATGGCGGACTATGTTCACCGGCAACTGATCAACCGTCGCGAACACCTGATGGCCGAACAGGCATTCCGTCAGGAAGCGCTGCTGAACCCGCGCCTGGCGGAGCTGGTGCGCTCGCATCAGCAGATTCTCCTGCAGGGTACGTGTCAGCTTTTCCAGGTTTTGGGTTCCCGTGAGCCACACCAGGATGCCAAAGTGTTGACGGCGATTATCGGACGGATGGAATATCAGGGGCTGCTCAACGACGCCGAGCCTGACGCCGAAGCTGAAATGCTCGGTATTCTGACCCGCTACATGCATCTGGTATTGGCGTCGGTGTGATCCTGCGATGAACCTGTAGGAGCGAGGCTTGCCCGCGAAGGCGATTTAACATTCAACAGATGATGTGTGACTGACACATCGCCTTCGCGGGCAAGCCACGCTCCTACAGGGACAGTGAGCATTCGGGGACTGTGTTCATAGGGAGTATTGAATGAAAGCCTGGCGCGTCGTTGTGATCGCCTTGTCGATCCTGCTGCTCAGTGGCTGTCTGGTGACCTTCAGGGAGCCATTGCCCACGAGCGACCCCGCGCCCAAAGGATTACTCGGCAAATGGACCAGCACCAACGCCTGGGGCGAGCCGCTGAACCTGGAGCTGACGCGCATCGGCGACAATCGCTATCAGGCGGTCAGCTACTTCAAGGCCAAACCCAAGGAACGCGAAGCCTATCCCTTCACTGTCTCGCGCCATGGCAACCGCTGGTACCTGTCGGCGAAAGTCCCGGCACAGTTCGGCGGGCATTTCACCATTGCCGGTTTCGAACTCACCGACAAGCATGAACTGGTGGTCTACAACCTCGACCTCGAGCAGATCAACCAGGCCCTGGGGCAAAAAGTCCTCAGCGGCGAAGGTTTCCAGACCGACGACGGCGACGGCGTGCTGATCAACACACGCATGGACCAGGTCTTCGCTTACCTCGACGATCCGGCCAATTCCGATGTCTTCGTCGAAGCCGTGCGCTATCAGCGCCTGGCCAAAGCCAAATAAACCCAGCACATAACGGTTTTTCTACAGGAGTTTCGGGTGGACGATTACCAGCAGACGATACGCATGTTGTCCGATCGCATTGTGCTGGCGCAGACGCCGATTCGCGTCCTGGATGCAGTGAAGTGGGACGAGAGCATCCGCAAGGGTTTCCTCAAGGCCAAGGGCAAGGAAATGCCGGCGGTGGACCGTGATTACTACCTGAACCGGCCGCTGTCCTTCGACTCCAGCAAAGTGAAACTGGAATTCCAGAACATCGAGCGCGACATCACCCGTCAGCTCGGCCAGTTCAACCCGGTCGGCCAGATCATGCGGCGCATGTGCAAGGAATACCGGATGGTGGTGCGCATGCTTGAAGCGCGCGGCACCGAGGATTTCGGCCTGATTTCCCAGGAGTTGTATGGCGCGGCATCCGATGCGTTTCACGCCGGTGACCCGACCCTGTCCGACCTCGGCCTGATGCTCTCCGATTATCTGAATAACATCGATGGTCGTGGTGACCTGAAGGACGAGCCGAAAATCCTCACCGCCAAGGACGCCGTGCATTTGTTGCAAACCCGGCTGAGCAAAGTGTTTGGCGAGGCCGAGGAAACCATTAGGGTGTTCGAGTCCGACGGCATCGTCGCCGATGCGGCGGCCGGCGCCGACTACATCAAGATCCGCACCGACGCGATGTTCAACGAGCGCGATGTGCGTGCGCTGGAAGTCCACGAAGGGCTGGTGCATGTCGGCACTACGCTCAACGGTCTGAACCAGCCGATCTGCACTTTCCTGTCCAAGGGGCCGCCCTCGTCGACGGTGACCCAGGAAGGCCTGGCGATCCTGATGGAAATCATCACCTTTGCCTCTTATCCGAGCCGCCTGCGCAAACTGACCAACCGCACCCGCGCCATTCACATGGTGGAGGAGGGCGCGGACTTCCTGCAGATCTTCGAGTTCTTCCGCGAGCAGGGCTTTGAAATGGCGGAAAGCTACGGCAACGCCAGTCGGGTTTTCCGTGGTTCGGTGCCGAACGGTCTGCCATTTACCAAAGACTTGTCCTACCTCAAGGGCTTTATCATGGTTTACAACTACATTCAGTTGGCCGTGCGTAAAGGCAAGCTTGAGCAAGTGCCGCTGCTGTTTTGCGGCAAGACCACGCTGGAAGACATGCGCACCTTGCGCCAGTTGGTCGATGAAGGCCTGGTGGTGCCGCCGAAATACCTGCCGGAACAGTTCCGTGACATGAACGCGCTGTCGGCGTGGATGTGCTTCTCCAACTTCCTGAACCACCTGAGCCTGGACCGGATCGAAGCGGATTACTCCAACATCTTGTAATCACCGCATACCTTGTAGGAGCGAGGCTTGCCCGCGAAGGCGTTGTGTCAGTCAACATGCCTGTTGAATGTTATGCCGCCTTCGCGGGCAAGCCTCGCTCCTACAGGACTTGCTATCAATCCTAAAAGCGAGGTTTCAACGGATGAGAATCCTCGGCATCCTCTTCCTGCTTCTAACCCTCGGCGGGTGCAGCTCTTTGCTGTTCTACCCCGAGCCAGGACAGCTGTTCACCCCGGAAAAAGCCAAACTCGAATACCGCGACGTCACCCTCACCACGGCCGACGGCCTCAAGCTGCACGGCTGGTGGCTGCCGGCGAAAAAAGGCGTCGAAGTCAAAGGCACGGTGCTGCACCTGCACGGCAACGGCGGCAATCTGCCGATGCATCTGGGCGGCAGCTGGTGGTTGCCGGAAGAGGGTTATCAAGTACTGCTGATCGATTATCGCGGTTACGGTTTGTCCGAAGGCGAACCGAGTTTGCCGGCGATCTATCAGGACATCGACGCGGCGTTCAAGTGGCTCGACCAGGCGCCGGAGGTCAAAGGCAAACCGTTGATCCTGCTCGGGCAAAGTCTGGGCGGCTCAATGGCCGTGCATTACCTGGTTCAGCATCCCGAACGCCAGAAACAACTCAAGGCCTTCGTCCTCGATGGCGTGCCCGCCAGTTATCGCAGCATCGGCCAATTCGCCCTGAGCAATTCCTGGCTGACGTGGGCGTTCCAGGTGCCGCTGTCGTGGCTGGTGCCGGACGGTGACAGCGCGATCCACTCGATGACGCAGCTCAACGGCGTGCCGAAACTGATCTATCACAGCATCGACGATCCGATCGTGCCCCTTTCCAACGGCATCCGTCTGTATCAAGCTGCGCCGCCGCCGCGAGTGCTGCAACTGACCCGTGGTGGTCATGTGCAGACGTTCGCCGACCCGGTCTGGCGCAAGGTCATGCTGCGATACCTTGATGACCCGCAGCATTTCAACGGTCTGCGCCGCTTGGGTGAAATTCCCAACTACCCGGCACCCCCGAATTCAGAAGATGAACCACCAGAGAGTCCGCAATGAGTGAAGAACGTAACGCCATCCCGCTGATCATCACCGGTATCTGCAGCATCCTCGGCACCGTCGGGGCCTTGTGGTACTACGGTTACCTGCACTTCGCCAAACCCGAAGATGCGCTGCTGCTCAGCGACTTCACCATGCTCAAGACCGTGCCGGGCGAAGATTACAAAGTCTCCCTGGAACCGGCTCCACAAGTCGCCCAGTGCATCGATGGCGTGCTGGTGATGTTCGACACTGAACAGAAAGGCCTGACCGGCGTATTGGTCAACAACAAGAAAAAAGCCGTGCGCTGCATGGGCCAGGAAACCCCGCAAAAGCTGGAGCAGTAACTGTAACGCGGTTAAATCACACAGACCGCGTTGCCTTCATCGCCAGCAAGCCGGCTCCTACAGGTTTGCGTTGATCCTGTAGGAGCCGGCTTGCTGGCGATGGACGCGACGCGGTGTTCTGCCAAACCGCGAAAACAAAAAGCCCCGCCTGATCCGATCAGGCGGGGCTTTTGCGTTACGGCATGAAGCTTAGTTGGCGCTCACCGCCGAACGCGGGATCACCGGCTGGTTGTCGTTGGAAATGGTCACTTCTACACGGCGGTTCATGGCACGACCCGAAGCGTCGCCGTTTTCAGCAACCGGGTATTCCTTGCCATAACCCTGGGCAACGATGCGCGCAGGATCAACGCCCATTTTCACCAGTGCCGTGCGCACGGAACCGGCGCGACGCTCGGACAGCGACTGGTTGTGCGACGCCGTGCCGGTGCTGTCGGTGTAGCCTTCGACGATCACCTTGCGGTCCGGGTTTTCCTGAAGGAACTGCGCCAGTTTGTTGATGTTCGCCAGGCCGCTGGACTTCAGGTCGGCACGGTCGGTTGCGAACAACACATCACCAAAGGTTACCAGCGTACCGCGATCGGTCTGCTTGGCGTTCAGGCTGTCCTGCAACTGTTTGATCTGCGCGTCGCGAGCATCCAGACGTGCCTGGGCGCGCTGTGCGGCAGCATTCTTCAGATTGGCTTCAGCGGTGCGCAGGGCGATGGTTTGCTTCGCCACTTCAACACGCTGATTGGTCAGATAGGCCAGTTGGTCGACTTCGTTCGCGTCTCGCTTGTCCAGATAAGCCTTGTCGGCTTTGTCCAGGTAATCACTGGCGTCCTTGGTTTCCAGTGCCGCGACTTTGCTCGCCTGCGGGTTGGCTTGCAGGCCGCTGTAGTTGGTGCGGGCCTGTTCAAGGTTCGCATTAGGCGGCGTCGAGCAGGCAGCCAGTGCAACGCTTGCGGCCAGCAGGGCAGGGATCATCAATTGATTGCGCATGTGGGTATCGTCCTTTTAAGTCGAGTAAGAAGTACGTCGTGGCGGCGCTTATTGCACGGTGCGCCGGCTTTCCTGACGCAGTTCCTGAACCCCAATCCGAGAGTCCTTCACCGCCTGTTCGGCTTTGATCGCCTGGGCTTTGCGTTCGGCGACGCGCGCGTCCCACTCGGCCTGTTCGGCGAGCACTCGGGCTTCGTCGTACTTTTGGTCGTGCATCGCGATTTCGGCTTGTTTGAGCTTGTCCTGGGCGGACTTCATCTCAACCGCCGAGAATTCGGTGCCGCCCGCGCTGACGGCGCTGTTTACGGCCGATTGGGTCACGGCGTATTGCTCGGTCGGCGGGTTACCGGCGCAACCGGCCAGAACGAAGCTGCTGCCGATGGCCAGGGCGGCCAGTTTCAGGCTGCGCAGGGGGGTGGAAGCGGGCTTGGCAGTGTTGATCTTCATGGTCTTCAACTCCATTGGAATAACTCCTGAAAAACTGAACATCCATCCTGGGCAAGGAGCCGCAACCATCAATTTCCGAAGCGTTTTGAAACGGCCGTCCCAGGCGTGGTTACTGGTTACGACCCGAGGCATTTTTTAAAAGTTCAGAGAATATGGCCTGTCGCCCGAAAAACTTTGACCGAACGGACAAGGCTCTAAATCGGGAACTTTGGCGATAGGAGGGGGTATTCCAAGGGCGGAAACACGCAATTGTTGAAAGTCACGCAGGTCAAATGTGGGAGCGAGCCTGCTCGCGATGGCGGCTTAACATTCAACATTGATGTCGCCTGACACACCGCTATCGCGAGCAAGCTCGCTCCCACAGGTTCTGCGGTGAATTCAGTGTTTCTGCTTGTCCTCACCAGACGACAAATCGTGCAAATGCCGCCGGGACAGCGCGAGAAAACGCGGGGTCGGGCCGATGTCTTCGTACAGCGGATCGCCTTCTTCGTCGGTGGCCACGATGGTCGAGCCTTTCACGTACGGGAAGCTCTTTTCCAGCTCTTCGAGCGCCGCGCCGATCAACTCGCCGAGCAGTTCTTCAGGGTGCCGCTTGGGGTACATCTCGATGATCGCCGCCAAGCGCGCGGCGGCCTCCACATCCAGATGAATCGAGTAGCCGGTGTCGGTCAGGCGACCCTTGGCGTTTTCTTCCCAATGATGGGCAAGCTCGCGGATTTTCATAAAAACCTCATGGCACGCCTGTTCGTAGCAGGCCGGGTAAGTGTCCGGCCATGGCCGGCGAAAGCCGTTGTGCGGCTTACTCTTCAGACTAGCTTGCGTGCCCGGGGTTTAAAGTCCCTTCGTCGTGTGCTTGTAAGAAGCGCTTTACGGCGGCACTCTTGAACCACAAGGCACCCCGGATTTTTCGCTGGAGAACGGCTGATGACCGATATTGATGCACGCTTGCGCGAGGATGTTCACCTGTTGGGTGAGCTGTTGGGCAACACCATTCGTGAACAGTACGGGGACGATTTTCTCGACAAGATCGAGCAGATCCGCAAAGGCGCCAAGGCCGACCGTCGCGGTTCGATGGACGCCGAACTGAGCGCCAGCCTCAATCAGCTGAGCGAAGACGAGTTGCTGCCGGTGGCGCGGGCGTTCAACCAGTTTCTCAACCTGGCCAACATCGCCGAGCAATATCAACTGATCCATCGCCGCGAAGAGTCCCAGCCCGCGCCGTTCGAGGCGCGCGTATTGCCGGAGTTGCTAACGCGCCTGCTGGCCGAAGGTCATGCGGCCGAATCCCTGGCACGACAGTTGGGGCGCCTGGAAATCGAACTGGTGTTGACTGCGCACCCGACCGAAGTCGCGCGCCGCACGCTGATCCAGAAGTACGACGCCATCGCTGCGCAACTTGCCGCTCAGGATCACCGCGACCTGACCAGCGCCGAGCGCGAGCAGATTCAATCGAAATTGCAGCGCCTGATCGCCGAAGCGTGGCACACCGAAGAAATCCGTCGCACCCGCCCGACCCCGGTGGACGAAGCCAAATGGGGTTTCGCGGTGATCGAGCATTCGCTGTGGCAAGCGATCCCGAACTATTTGCGCAAGGCCGATAAAGCCCTGCATGACGCCACCGGCCTGCATTTGCCGCTGGAAGCCGCGCCGATTCGCTTTGCTTCGTGGATGGGCGGCGACCGCGATGGCAACCCCAACGTCACGGCTGCCGTGACCCGTGAGGTGTTGCTGCTGGCACGCTGGATGGCCGCCGATCTGTACGTGCGCGATGTCGATCACCTCGCCGCCGAGCTGTCGATGCAACAGGCCAGCGACGCGTTGAAAGCCAAGGCAGGCGACAGCGCCGAACCCTATCGTGCCGTCCTTAAACAGCTGCGCGAACGCCTGCGCGCCACTCGAAGCTGGGCCCACACATCCTTGACAACCGCCACGCCGGCCCCCGCCGATGTGCTGCAAAACAACCGCGATTTGCTCGACCCGCTGGAGCTCTGCTACCAGTCGCTGCATGAGTGCGGCATGGGCGTGATCGCTGATGGACCGCTACTCGATTGCCTGCGTCGTGCGGTGACCTTCGGCTTGTTCCTGGTGCGTCTCGATGTACGTCAGGACTCGTCCCGCCACACGGCGGCGATGACGGAAATCACCGATTACCTCGGGCTCGGTCGCTACGAAGACTGGAGCGAAGAGGAGCGCATCGCCTTCCTGATGCGCGAGTTGAACAACCGTCGGCCGTTGTTGCCGGCGTACTTCAAACCCTCCGCCGACACCGCTGAAGTGCTCGCCACGTGCCGGGAAATCGCCGCCGCACCGGGCGCTTCGCTCGGTTCGTACGTGATATCCATGGCCGGCGCCGCTTCCGACGTGCTGGCCGTGCAACTGTTGCTCAAAGAGTCTGGTGTTTTGCGGCCGATGCGCGTGGTGCCGCTGTTCGAAACCCTTGCCGACCTCGATAACGCCGGCCCGGTGATTGAAAAACTGTTGCTGCTGCCGGGTTATCGTGCGCGCCTGCAAGGCCCGCAGGAAGTGATGATCGGCTATTCCGACTCGGCCAAGGACGCCGGCACCACGGCGGCGGCCTGGGCGCAGTATCGGGCGCAGGAGCGTCTGGTCGACATCTGTCGCGAGCAGCAAGTGGAACTGCTGTTGTTCCACGGTCGCGGTGGCACCGTGGGGCGTGGTGGCGGTCCGGCGCACGCGGCGATTCTGTCGCAGCCGCCGGGGTCGGTGGCGGGGCGTTTCCGCACCACCGAGCAGGGGGAAATGATTCGTTTCAAATTCGGCCTGCCGGACATCGCCGAGCAAAATCTCAACCTGTACCTGGCGGCGGTGCTGGAGGCGACGTTGTTGCCACCGCCACCACCGCAACCCGCCTGGCGCCATTTGATGGACGAATTGGCGGCAGACGGTGTCAGTGCTTACCGCGCCGTGGTGCGGGAAAATCCGCAATTCGTCGAGTATTTCCGCCAGTCCACCCCGGAGCAGGAGTTGGGGCGCCTGCCACTGGGCAGTCGCCCGGCCAAGCGCCGCGCTGGCGGGATCGAAAGCCTGCGGGCGATCCCGTGGATCTTCGGTTGGACCCAGACCCGCTTGATGTTGCCGGCCTGGCTCGGCTGGGAAGCCGCGTTAAGCAAGGCGCTGGCGCGGGGCGAAGGCGAGCTGCTGGGGCAAATGCGCGAGCAGTGGCCATTCTTCCGCACGCGCATCGACATGCTGGAGATGGTCCTGGCCAAGGCCGACGCGGATATCGCCCGCTCCTACGATGAGCGGCTGGTCGAGCCGGATCTGCTGCCTTTGGGTGCGCACTTACGCGACCTATTGTCGCAGGCGTGTTCGATTGTTCTGGGGTTGACCGGTCAGTCGCAGCTACTGGCACATAGCCCAGCTACCCTCGAATTCATCCGCTTGCGCAACACCTACCTCGACCCGCTTCATCTATTGCAGGCGGAGTTGCTGGCACGTTCGCGCCTGCAGGAAGTGGCGCAGGGCAGCCCGGTAGAACAGGCGTTGCTGGTGTCTGTGGCGGGGATTGCCGCCGGTTTGCGAAATACCGGCTAAGGTTTTCGTCGTGGGTTCGGGCACTCGACGCGGGCGTCGAGTGCCGGTTTGCGCGGGGTTGGAAAGTGCTGCAAGGCGACACTTAATGATGGGGTTGCGACTTGGGGTACCCCGTCGCAAGGTCACGCAAGGCGCGGGTTTCTCCGACTTTCGACGGCTTGTGTGCGTAGGATCTGCTGTGTATCTTGATCAGCCTTTGGCCGTTTGGGCGGTCACGACCCTGTTTTGAGATTGGCCCCACGAGGCGAATCCTTTGTTATCTATATAAAAATTGAGGAGCACATCGATGCGCGTCATTCTGCTGGGAGCTCCCGGGGCCGGTAAAGGTACTCAGGCTAAGTTCATCACCGAAAAGTTCGGCATCCCGCAAATCTCCACCGGCGACATGCTGCGTGCTGCGGTCAAGGCCGGCACCGAGCTGGGCCTGATCGCCAAGAGCGTCATGGACAGCGGTGGCCTGGTTTCCGATGACCTGATCATCAATCTGGTCAAGGAGCGCATCAGCCAGGCGGATTGCGCCAACGGTTTCCTGTTCGACGGTTTCCCGCGCACCATTCCTCAGGCTGAAGCCCTGGTGAAGGCCGGCGTCGAGCTGGACCACGTGGTCGAAATCGCGGTCGATGACGAAGAAATCGTTCAGCGTATTGCTGGTCGTCGTGTTCACGAGGCCAGCGGCCGCGTGTACCACACCGTCTACAACCCGCCAAAAGTTGCTGGTAAAGACGACATCACCGGTGAAGATCTGGTGCAGCGCAAGGACGACACTGAAGAAACCGTGCGTCATCGCCTGTCGGTCTACCACTCGCAGACCAAGCCACTGGTGGATTTCTACCAGAAGCTGTCGGCGGCTCAAGGCAAACCGAAGTACAGCCACATTGCTGGTGTCGGTTCGGTTGAAGCGATCACCGGCAAGGTGCTTGAAGCGCTGAGCTGAAAAGTCTGAACCGCTTCATCTTCTACGGCCCGCTTGCGGGCCGTAGTTGTTTATACTGGCGCACTTTTTCTGACCTCTCTTACGGAAACATCGATGAGCACCTTGCTGGCCCTGGACACCGCGACTGAAGCTTGCTCCGTTGCCTTGCTGCATGACGGCAAAGTGACGAGCCATTACGAGGTGATCCCGCGCCTGCATGCGCAGAAGCTGTTGCCGATGATCCAGCAATTGCTCGCCGATGCCGGGACCACCTTGCAAGCGGTCGATGCCATCGCTTTTGGCCGTGGGCCGGGCGCATTCACTGGCGTGCGTATCGCCATCGGCGTGGTACAGGGCCTGGCGTTTGCCCTGGATCGCCCGGTCCTGCCGGTGTCGAACCTGGCGGTGCTGGCGCAGCGGGCGTATCGCGAACACGGTGTGAGCCAGGTCGCGGCCGCCATCGATGCGCGCATGGATGAAGTGTATTGGGGCTGCTACCGCGAAACGGCGGGTGAGATGCGTCTGGTCGGCAACGAAGCTGTATTGCCGCCGGAAGTGGCGGCGTTGCCGGCGGATGCCAGCGGTGACTGGTTTGGCGCCGGCACCGGTTGGGGTTATGCCGATCGCATCGCCGTCAGCCTGAGCGGTCAGGACGCAGGCATGCTGCCTCACGCCGAAGACCTGCTGACCCTGGCGCGATTTGCCTGGGAACGGGGTGAAGCGATTGTGGCGGACGAGGCGCAGCCGGTTTATCTGCGGGACAAGGTTGCGACGCCCAAGGCGCGTTAATCAGCGATACCGAGTTGTTCCGTTCGCGGGCAAGCCTCGCTCCTACAAGGGTTTGAGTGAATCCTGTAGGAGCGAGGCTTGCCCGCGAAGACGATCTAATGGATGTAACCAATCGTCGTTTTATCCCCCCGCCTTTAAACCTTTTCGCAATTCTGTGTTCTAGTTATCACCAAGCGGTTTGCGAAGTGGGCTATGCGCCACTAAACTGCCATCACTGATACCGAGCATGACATTATGCGCATAGACGGCCTTTCCTCTCAGTCCTACCCCATCAAGCGCAAGCCTCGCAAAGGGCATGTGGTTGAGGACGATTCCGTCGATATCGAGGGCGAGCTGGAGTTCCCTTCGGAAGAGCAAATGGCCGCCCGCGCCGCCAAAGCCTCCGCGCAACGCCTGAGCAATCTGCCGGCGCGCCAACAAGACATGATTTACCACCGCGCCATGAGTAAAAGCGTCGCGATGGCCCTGGCCAGCTACCTCAGCACCGCCAATTTTGTCGATTGGGATTCGGATGTGATGGGTCTCGACCTGTATATCTGATGCGGCTGCCTTACTACCTTGGCTGCCCGTCCTGGAGTGAAAACGCCTGGCGCGATTATCTTTATCCGCAAGACGCGAAAACCTCCGAATTTCTCAATCTGTATTCTCAAGTGTTCAACGCCGTGGAAGGCAACACGACCTTCTACGCGAGCCCGGCTGCCAGCACCGTGCAGCGTTGGGCCGAGACCATGCCCGAACACTTTCGCTTCACCGCCAAATTCCCCGGCGACATCAGCCACGGCGGTGACCTGCGCGAACAATTGACCGCCACCGAAACCTTCCTGCAATTGCTCAGCCCTTTGGGCGAGCGGGTGTCGCCGCTGTGGTTGCAGTTGTCGAAAAGCTTCACGCCGCAACGATTGCACGAGCTGGCGGGTTTTATCGACGCAGTGGACCGGCCGCTGGCCATCGAAGTGCGGCATGACGATTTCTTCGCCAAGGGTGAGGCCGAGCGCTCGCTCAATCGCCTGCTGCTGGATCGCGGGGTCGAACGCATCTGCCTCGATCCGCGGGCGTTGTTCAGTTGCACGTCCACCGATCCGTCGGTGCTCCACGCCCAATCGAAGAAACCCAGGGTTCCGCCACGTCCGGCGGCCTTCACGCAATTCCCGCAAGTGCGCTTCATTGGCCATCCGCAACTGGAAGCCAACGACCCGTTCCTGGTGCCCTGGGTCGAGAAAATCGCCTTGTGGATCGAAGAAGGGCGCACGCCGTATATCTTCCTGCACACCGCCGACAACCTGCTGGCGGCGAAACTGGCGCAACGTTTTCACGCAAAGCTGATGCTGCGTTTACCTGGCTTGCCGCCGCTGCCTGAGCTATACAGAGAGCCCGCCGCGGAGCAACTTGGCCTGCTCTGAGGCGGATTCCCTGCCTTTTTCAGGAGCCTGCCAATGGATGCGCAAACCCTTCGAGCCCAAGCCTTCAAAGCACTGCATGAACGCGCCGGGGCTTTTGTCATTCCCAACCCGTGGGACGCCGGCTCGGCGAAAATGCTCGCCAACCTGGGCTTCGAGGCGCTGGCGACCACCAGTGCCGGTTTTGCCTTTTCTCAGGGGCGACCCGATGGTGGGCTGACGCTGGACGATACCCTGGCGAACGTTCGGGCGATTGTCGCGGCGACGGACCTGCCGGTTGCGGTCGATCTGGAAAACGGTTTTGCCGACGACCCCGCCGAATGCGCCCAAAGCATTCTGCGAGCCGCTGCAGCAGGCGCTGTCGGTGGTTCGATCGAAGACGCCACGGGACGTGCAGACGCGCCGATTTACTGCTTCGAGCATGCAGTGGCGCGAATCGAAGCCGCCGTCGCCGCCGCCCGCAGTTTGCCGTTCCCGTTCACGCTGACGGCCCGGGCCGAGAATTTTCTGCATGGCAATCCCGATCTGGACGACACCATTCGCCGCTTGCAGGCCTTTGCCGAGGCGGGCGCCGACGTGCTCTATGCGCCGGGATTGCGCAGTGCTGAAGACGTGTTGGCGGTGGTGCGCGCCGTGGCGCCGAAACCGGTCAATGTGTTGATGTCCGGCGGGTTGAAATTGACGGTCGAGCAGTTGAGCGAAATGGGCGTCAAGCGTATCAGCGTCGGTTCGGCGCTTGCGCTGGCAGCGCTTGGTGAATTCTACCGAGCAGCCGAAGAGATCAAGACCTCGGGCACGTTCGGCTTTACCTCGCGGTCGATGCCGTACGCACAGGCCAATCAATTGTTCAAAGGCTGACAACGCGGTTTTTGCGGGTGATCGCTCACCCGCTACAAACTGATGCGGCTGCGTGAGGAGAGGGTGTCGCTGAGGGTCAGGCGGCGATGCGCAGGTTCTGCAACACGATCGGGCGCGCCCAGCCGATATCGAAATCGAAGTTTTTCTGTTGTTCCGCCAGTTCTTCCGGCGGGAACGGCGGGAATGGCTTGTCCAGCAGGTCCATTTCGAATTCGGCGATCGGCAGGTGCAGTGGACGTGGTTGCGGTGCCGGGCCGGCTTCTGGCACGGGTTGCCCCGCCGTCAGTACGATCGGGCGAACCCAGCCGCTTTCGAAGTTCTGCTGCTTTTGCTGGGCAGCGATTTCTTCCGGTGGGAACGGTGGGAATGGTTTGTCGGCCAGGTCCATTTCGAACTCGGCGATCGGCAGGAACAGCGGCTCGGGTGGCTTGACCTGGGTTTCCTTCACATCGCATTCACGCTGGGAAACGATGTGCGCCAGCAGTTCACTGCCAACCGTGGGTTCTTCCGGGCTTTCGAGATCGACCGGTGGAAAGTTGAGAGACGCCGGCACGACATCGCCCGACTGTTCGGCCAGGGCCTGGGCAAAGAAATCCTGCCACAGGTGACTGACGCCGCTCAGTGCTTGGGAGTTTCGCAGGCCAAAATCGCCGTGGGGCGAGATGTAACCTATCGATGTGCGTTGAATGTCTGACATTTCTCTCGGTCGACGCTCAGCTCTGGCAAAATGCTCGTTAGTTTTGTTATCGGCCGTTTCTGCCGATCATTAATTTTTTTGAGCGTGTTTTCCCATGATTGAGCAACCGGCGGCTTGCCGCATCCATGTCGAGGCCCTGGGCACGGCTTTTCAGCCACAGGCCGAGCAATGGGCCGAGCGCCTGGGCCTGCCTTTGCAGGTCGATGACGGTGAATTTGCCTTGCAGGTGGGTGAACAGGGTTTGCAACTGCAACAGCTCGGCCCGGACGCACCGGGACCGGTGCGGGTGGACTTCGTCGAGGGTGGCGCCGCCCATCGCCGCTTGTTCGGCGGTGGCACCGGCCAGATGATCGCCAAGGCGGTCGGCATCGCCCAAGGCTTGCGCCCGCGGGTGCTGGACGCCACGGCGGGGCTGGGCAAGGACGCGTTCGTGCTGGCGAGCCTGGGTTGTGAGATGAGCCTGATCGAACGTCAGCCGCTGATTGGCGCCTTGCTTGAGGATGGTCTGGCGCGCGGCGCGGAAGATTTCGACGTGGCGTCGATTGTGGCGCGTATGCGATTGCTCAAGGGCAACTCGATCGAAGTCATGCGCAACTGGGAAGGCGAGCCGCCGCAGGTCATCTACCTCGACCCGATGTTTCCCCATCGTGAGAAAACTGCGCTGGTGAAGAAGGAAATGCGCCTGTTCCGGCCGTTGGTGGGGGATGACCCGGATGCGCCGGCGTTGCTCGAAGCGGCGTTGGCATTGGCCAGCCACCGGGTGGTGGTGAAGCGTCCGCGCAAGGCACCGTGCATTGCCGGGCCGAAGCCGAGTCATGCGCTGGACGGGAAATCCAGTCGGTATGACATTTATCCGAAGAAGGCGCTCAAGCCTTAAGACCGAGTCGCGCCCTTCGCGGGCAAGCCTCGCTCCTACAAAAGCACCGCGGCCCCTGTAGGAGCGAGGCTTGCCCGCGAAGAGGCCAGTCCAGACACCCAATAATTAACAGGCTGTCTCTGGCCGATAAGCCCGCATAAACAACTCCACCACTTCCCGCACATGTTCCTCCGCCGCATCCCCGGTCAACGGTTCGCCACAGCCATACAACAACCGAAAATTCCCCGCGCCCTTGAGCAGGCAAAAGAAATGCTCCGCCGCGTTACGTGGCTTGTCGATGCTCAACACACCGCTTTGATCAACCTTGGTCAGCAGCCGCTCCATGCCATGCAGCATGCGCTCCGGCCCGGCCTCGAAGAAGATCTGCGAGAGTTTCGGATCCTGGCTGCCCAGCGTCATCATCAACCGGTGCAGGTTCACCGATTCATCGCTGTTGATCAGGTGATGAAAGCCGCGCGCGATATTCAACAACACCGTCTCCACTGAAATGCCGTCAGGCAATTCGAAAAACAGCGTAGGCAATTGCTCTTCGCATTTGGCGACAACGGCGGCGGAGAACAACGTCTCCTTGTCGTTGAAATGGCTGTAGACGGTCAGCTTCGACACGCCAGCTTCAGCCGCGACGGCGTCCATGCTGGTGCTCGCATAGCCATTGCTCAGGAACAGGATTTTCGCCGCATCGAGGATTGCCTGGCGTTTGGCCAGATCCTTGGGGCGGCCCGGACCATTGGGTGCTGAAAAGTTGTTCGGCATTATTCGCTTTTAATACTGGACTGGTGAGTTTGCTATTAATAACATACTGGTCAGTATAATTATTCCAAGCACCATTAGCGAAAGGTCCTTCACCATGTTCCGCTATGCCTTGCCCCTCGCATTGCCAGTCAGTCTGGCGCTTTTATTGTCTGCGTGTGGTCACGAAGAGGCACCGCAAGTCACCGTCCGACCGGCCATGGTGGTGCAGCCAGAGCCTTCGACACAGGCGATGGAAAGCTATCCCGGTGAAGTCCGTGCTCGCTACGAGCCGGATCTGGCGTTTCGCATTGGCGGCAAAGTCAGCCGACGACTGGTCGAAGAAGGACAGCGGGTCAAGGCCGATCAACCGCTGGCCGAACTCGATCCCCAGGACGTCCGCCTGCAACTGGAAGCCACCCGCGCTGAGGTCGCGGCTGCCGAAGCCAATCTCAATCTCGTACGTGCCGAGCGCGATCGCTACAAGACCCTGATGGATCGTCAGATGGTCAGCCGCTCGCAGTACGACAATTCCGAAAATCTATACAGATCCGGTGAAGCGCGCCTGAAGCAGATCAAGGCCGAATTCAACGTCTCGACCAACCAGGCCAGCTACGCCGTGCTGCGTGCTCCTCAGGATGGTGTGGTGGCCAAGCGAGCGGTGGAAGTCGGGCAAGTTGTCGCCGCCGGTCAAACCGTGTTTACCCTCGCCACCGATGGCGAGCGCGAAGTGTTGATCAGCCTGCCGGAACAGAGCTTCGGTCGTTTCAAGGTCGGGCAGCCGGTGTCGGTGGAACTCTGGACGCAACCTGACCAGCGTTTTGCCGGGCGCATCCGTGAGTTGTCGCCTGCCGCCGACCCGAAATCCCGCACCTTCGCTGCCCGCATTGCCTTCAACGCCGGCAAGGTTCCGGCCGAGCTCGGCCAGAGCGCCCGGGTGTTTATCCAGACTGCCGACGTCGTGGCGCTGTCGGTGCCGCTCTCGGCGGTTACCGCCGAAAACGGTGCCACTTACGTTTGGGTGCTCAGCGTCAACAACACCCTGAAGAAAGCGCCGGTCCGGGTCGGCCCGTTCGGCGAGAAAACCGTGCCGGTGCTCGAAGGCCTGAACGCCAGTGACTGGGTGGTGGCGGCCGGTGTGCATGTGCTTCACGACGGGCAGCAAGTGCGCCCGGTGGATCGCTCCAACCGCGTGGTCAATCTAGCGGGCAAGGAGTAATCCCTGATGGGTTTCAATCTTTCCGAATGGGCGCTGCGTAACCGCCAGATCGTACTGTTCCTGATGCTGTTGCTGGCGATTGTCGGCGCACTTTCCTACACCAAGCTGGGCCAGAGCGAAGACCCGCCGTTCACCTTCAAGGCCATGGTGATCCGCACCAACTGGCCGGGGGCCACCGCCGAGGAAGTGTCGCGCCAGGTCAGCGAACGCATTGAAAAGAAGCTGATGGAAACCGGCGAGTACGAGCGCATCGTGTCGTTCTCTCGACCGGGTGAATCCCAGGTGACGTTCGTTGCGCGTGACTCCATGCACTCGGTGGAGATTCCGGATCTCTGGTACCAGGTCCGCAAGAAGATCGGCGACATTCGTCATACATTGCCACCGGGCATTCAGGGCCCGTTCTTCAACGATGAATTCGGCACCACCTTCGGCAACATCTACGCGCTGACCGGCGACGGTTTTGATTACGCGGTGCTCAAGGACTACGCCGACCGCATCCAGATTCAGCTGCAACGGGTCAAGGATGTGGGCAAGGTCGACCTGCTCGGGTTGCAGGACGAGAAGGTCTGGATCGAACTCTCCAACGTCAAACTCGCCACTCTCGGTTTGCCGTTGGCGGCGGTGCAGCAGGCGCTTGAAGAGCAGAACGCGATGTCCACGGCCGGTTTCTTTGAAACCACCAGTGAGCGATTGCAGCTACGGGTTTCGGGGAATTTTCAGACGGTCGAAGAGATCAGGAACTTCCCGATTCGCGTCGGTGATCGCACGTTCCGTATCTCCGATGTCGCGGACGTGCGTCGTGGCTTCAACGATCCTCCGGCGCCGCGCATGCGTTTCATGGCCGAAGACGCCATCGGTCTGGCCGTGGCGATGAAGGAAGGCGGCGACATTCTGGTGCTGGGCAAGGCGCTGGAAATCGAGTTCGCCAGGATCCAGAAAAACCTTCCGGCCGGCATGCAACTGCGCAAGGTTTCCGATCAACCCGCCGCGGTGAAAACCGGTGTTGGTGAGTTTGTGCAAGTGTTGGTGGAAGCCCTGGCCATCGTCCTGTTGGTGAGCTTCTTCTCCCTCGGCGTACGCACCGGCATGGTAGTGGCGCTGGCGATTCCGCTGGTGTTGGCGATGACCTTCGCCTGCATGTATTACCTGGGCATCGGCCTGCACAAGATTTCCCTTGGCGCGTTGGTGCTGGCGTTGGGCTTGCTAGTGGACGACGCGATCATCGCCGTGGAAATGATGGCGATCAAAATGGAGCAGGGCTTTGACCGGATCAAAGCCGCGAGTTACGCCTGGACCAGCACCGCGTTCCCGATGCTCACCGGCACGCTGATCACGGCCGCCGGTTTCCTGCCGATTGCCACTGCGCAATCGGGCACTGGCGAGTACACGCGCTCGATCTTCCAGGTAGTGACCATCGCGCTGCTGGCGTCGTGGATTGCCGCTGTGGTTTTCGTACCGTATCTGGGGGAAAAACTCTTGCCGGACCTGGCGAAGATTCATGCAGCGAAACACGGCATTGGTCAGCCTGATCCGTACGACACGCCTTTTTATGAACGTGTCCGACGGCTGGTGGAATGGTGCGTGCGCTGGCGCAAAACGGTGATCACGCTGACAGTGGTGTTGTTTATCGCCTCCATCGTGTTGTTCCGTTTTGTACCGCAGCAGTTCTTCCCGGCCTCGGGACGACTGGAGTTGATGGTCGATCTGAAACTGGCCGAAGGCGCTTCGCTGAGCAACACCGCCGACGAGGTTAAACGCCTTGAAGGTTTACTGAAGGATCACGCCGGCATCGATAATTACGTGGCCTACGTCGGTACCGGTTCGCCGCGCTTTTACCTGCCGCTGGATCAGCAACTTCCTGCGGCGAGCTTCGCCCAGTTTGTCGTCCTGGCCAAGACCATCGAGGACCGCGAAACCCTGCGCACCTGGCTGATCGAAACCCTCAACGAGCAATTCCCGGCCCTGCGTTCGCGGGTGACGCGTCTGGAAAACGGCCCGCCAGTGGGCTATCCGGTGCAGTTCCGGGTCACCGGCGAACACATCGAGGATGTCCGCGCCCTGGCTCGAAAAGTGGCGGCCAAGGTTCGCGAGAATCCCCATGTGGCCAACGTCCACCTGGACTGGGAAGAGCCGAGCAAAGTGGTTTATCTGAACGTCGATCAGGACCGCGCCCGAGCGCTGGGCGTGAGCACGGCGAACCTGTCGAAGTTTTTGCAAAGCTCGCTGACCGGTTCCAGCGTCAGTCAGTACCGCGAAGACAACGAGTTGATCGAAATCCTGCTGCGCGGCACGTTGCATGAACGCACTGAACTGTCGTTGCTGCCAAGCCTGGCGGTGCCGACCGACAACGGTCGCAGCGTGGCGTTGTCGCAGATCGCGACGCTGGAATACGGTTTTGAAGAGGGCATCATCTGGCACCGCAACCGCTTGCCGAACGTGACGGTCCGCGCCGATATCTATGGCAAGGAACAACCGGCGACGCTGGTGCAGCAGATCATGCCGACGCTCGATCCGATCCGCGCGGAGCTGCCTGACGGCTACTTGCTGGAAGTCGGCGGCACCGTGGAAGATTCCGCCCGTGGGCAGAATTCGGTGAAGGCCGGTGTGCCGCTGTTCATCGTGGTGGTGCTGACGTTGTTGATGCTGCAACTGCGAAGCTTCTCACGCACGGTGATGGTGTTTCTTACAGCGCCATTGGGATTGATCGGGGTGACCCTGTTCCTGATGGTGTTTCGCCAGCCGTTCGGTTTCGTGGCCATGCTCGGGACCATCGCGCTGTCCGGGATGATCATGCGTAACTCGGTGATTCTGGTAGACCAGATCGAGCAGGACATCGCCGCCGGGCTCAAACCGTGGCAGGCGATTATCGAAGCCACAGTGCGTCGTTTCCGGCCGATCGTGCTGACCGCACTCGCCGCCGTATTGGCGATGATCCCGCTGTCCCGCAGCGTGTTCTTCGGGCCGATGGCGGTGGCGATCATGGGTGGATTGATTGTTGCGACGGCGTTGACGTTGCTGTTTTTGCCGGCGCTGTATGCGGCATGGTTCCGCATCAAGAAAGAACCCGCCTGACTTTTGTTGGATTCAAAGACGCCTTCGCGGGCAAGCCTTGCTCCTACAGGTTTTGAGTCGACCGTATAATTTGCGAACGACATATTCCCTGTAGGAGCGAGGCTTGCCCGCGAAGGCATCCTCGGCTCCTACAACTATTTCAGAAACCTCTGATATTGAGTCAGAGGGACCTGAATGCTGTACTCAAGCTTCAGTTTCATGAGGTTTTGAGACAGCAATAATGAAAAAGCCACCGAAGCTGAAGGGGCGGACCGATCCGGTGTTCGACCTGTTGGGGAAGTCACCCCACAAAGAGCGCCTCTCGGATTACCTCGCCCTGCTCAAACCGCTGGATGATCAGGGACGCTATCTTCCCTTCGATGAGTTGCGTTATCGCTGGGCGCCGGGGCTGGATTCGAACCTGTGTTGGGCGCTGGTAAAGAAAGCCAGAACGGCACAGTACTCAAGTCTTTTGCCGCTGGGCGAGCCTGTTCGGTGGGGCAACTTCATGCTCACGCCGCTGGCGCACAAGGCGGTTTCCGCCGTCGATCGACAAACCACAACGGCTGCACTGGAATTCATGACCAGTCAGATCGGCGAGCATGCGCATTTCAGCTATCTGTTGAATGATCTGATCGAAGACGAAGCGATCAGCAGCAGCCAACTCGAAGGTGCAGCGACGACCACGCGTGTGGCCAAGGACATGCTCAAGCGCAAGCGCCGGCCGCGCACGCCGGATGAGCGAATGGTGATCGGCAATTTCAAAATGATGAACTTCGCCTGGGAAAAACGTTATGAACCCCTGAGTGTCGCGCTGATTTTGGACATGCACCGGGTTGGCGTCGAAGGTATTGATGATGCGCAATATTCGCCAGGGGAGTTCAGGGGCAGCGATGACGTGGTGGTGCAGGATGGCGAAGGCAACACCGTTCATACGCCCCCTCCTGCAGCGGGGGTGATGTCACGATTGCAGTTGCTGGCGAAGTGGATCAACCAGTCGCACAACGATCCTGAGCACGTGGAATACCTTCATCCCCTGATCAAAGGCATCGCGCTGCATTTTGCCCTGGGCTATGAGCATCCTTTCCGTGATGGGAACGGGCGGGTCGCGCGGGCGTTGTTCTACTGGTACATGTTCAAGAGTGACTTCTCTGCCTTTCGTTACATTGCGATCAGCATTTTGTTGCGCAATGCGCCAGTGAAGTACGGGCGCTCTTACCTGAACACTGAAGCTGATGACCTCGACTTGACGTACTTCATTGATTTCCAGTGTTCGGTCGTCTTGCGTGCTGTCAGTGGTTTCACCAAGGCGTATCGGAAAAGTCTGGCGTACGCCGACAGCTTTGATCGCTGGTTGTTGGCGTCCGGTTTTTTTGAGCAATTGACCGAGAAGCAGCGTGCCGTATTCCAGGTGGCCAAGAGCGGGATGGCCAAGGAATTTACGGCAGTTAATGTGAAGGAAAATCTCAACTGCTCTTACAACACCGCGTCGGCGACCTTGAACGGGCTGGCGGATTTGAAGGTGTTTGAGAAGAGGAAGGTGGGGCGGGAGTGGGTGTTTTTCCTACGGCCTGTATCGGCCTGAATCAGTGTGGGAGCATGCCTGCTCCCACAGAGCCTTGTACTAAGGCTTAGAGCGAACCAAACACCTTCTTCGCCAAACTGGTCGCCGCCGCCGCAGGGTTCTGGCGAATGGTTTCTTCCTGTTTGCCGATCATCTCGAACAAACCGTTCAGGGCCTGCTCGGTCACGTAGCTTTCGATGTTGGCGCTTTTCGCATCCACCACGCCCATGGTCGCGGCTTGTCCGGCGAACGAGTTGTACTGCTTGGCCAGGCCAACCTGGTCGGTGGCTTGTTTGACGATCGGCAGGAACTTGGCGCGGATCTGTTCGCGGCTGGTTTTGTTCAGGTATTGCGTGGCGGAGTCATTACCGCCGCTGAGAATGCCCTTGGCATCTTCGACCGTCATCTTCTTCACGGCATCCACGAGGATCGGCTGAGCCTGGACCACGGCCGTTTCCGCTGCTTTGTTCATGCTGGTTTCCAGCTGATCGACCTGATCACCCATGCCGAATTGTTTCATTTTGCTGGCGACCTTGCCCAGTTTGCCCGGCAGTTCGATCTTCACGTCCGGGTTGTTACTGAAGCCGCCCGGCGTACCGAGTTGTTTCACGGCCAGTTGCGCGCCTTGGGTCAGGGCATCCTTGAGGCCGCCGGTAGCGTCCTTTTGCGACAAGTCACTGAGCGACAGCGCCATGGCACTGGCGGAAATCATCAAACCTGCAAACAGGCCGGCAAAGCGAAGGGTAGGGCGGAACATGGCGGCTTCCTTGTTCGGAAAAAAATGAGCAAAAAAAGAATTAACGGACGGCGTCGACGCGAATTTTCAATGGCTGCGGGTCGCTGCCATTCAGTTGCACGGCGTGATGTTCGGTGGTGATGAACATCAGCTGGCCATTCACTTCGATTCGCGCGCTGACGGAATAACGATGGCCGGGTTTGACCTGGGCCGGATCGTAACTCAGATGGAACGGCAGTGGCACCTGGCCTTTGACCGGGCCTTTCTGCTCGTCGAGCACCACGGCAGGAGCGTCGGCCAGCGATACGTCCTGCAAGCTGACGCTCAGGGTGGCAGTCGGCGGCAGGGCGATGCGTTGCAGGTAGAAGACTTCGCCATCGAGGCTGGTTTTGGCGGCGGGTTGCGGGGTTTGGCAGGCACTGAGCAAAGCAGCCAGTCCCAGAAGCGAAAGTTTTTTCATGCATTCAATCCTTGTCGTTGGCACCTGAAGAAGACTGGCGCCAACGACAATTTAGCGTTTTTTTCAGGCGAGGGCTTAGAAGTTACCTTCCGGTGTTTCACGAACGCTACGAACGACAACGTCCTCCGGGCGCAGGTGGTTTACACCCAGCTCCACTCGATGAAGTTTGATGGTCTTGTAAATCATATGCTCGGGGGTTTCGATGCGTGCACGGATTGCATAGCTATTGCCAGGCAGGACATCCGCAACCTGGTACAGCAGGGAAAAGGTTAACGCTTTCTTTTCCGCATCAGAGATAACTTGTCGGGCAAGTAGTTTGGCTGGGGCATCAGTCTCAGTGACATCCAGCAGATCGACGTAAAGTGTCGAGTTCAGTGGAAGGGCAATCTTGTGCAGGTAGTACACGGTACCGCTGATGTTCATTACAGGTTCGCTGCTCATTTTGATTTCCTTATCAAATAAATCGTCGGAAATGACGAGGGGTCAGCCTATCGCCAAGGCACCGGAACTAGATGTAGGGGAATTCCCTGATTAGGGGGTGAATTGATGTCAGGGTGGATCGGAAGCTTCCTTGCTTCTGAACCCCTGGGGGCCGCGCGATCAAACAGGCGTGACCAACTCCGCCGCATCCTCACTGCGATGCAACGCCACCTGACGGATCGACAAGCGGATCTCCGCCGACAACACCCGTTTCGCCGCACCTTCGGCCAGTTCGCCGAGCAGTTCGTGATAGCTCAGCTTGCCGGCCTCGTCACGCTTGAGCACGTCGAGGTCGAGCATCGTCTGGATGAAGTGGCGGAACAGGCTCTTGTCGAAAAATTCCGGCGCGTTCAGGCCATGCAGGATCGACAGGCGCTGGGCCATGACCGTGCACAGGTCTTCCAGTTCTTCGGCGCTGATGCTGTTCTGGCCGCTGTTGAGCAACAGGGAAACGGTCATGTAGAAGCGTTGCAGCGTCTGGGCGATGCTCTTCGACAGCAGCGTCAGCAACACGAAATGCCGCGAGCTTGGTGCCGGGCGCAGGTAAACGTCGTTCTCGAAACGCAGCAGGCCTTGCTCGACGAACGCTTCGAGCCATTGATCGATCACGGCATCCAGTTCGTCCAGCGACCAGCGAATGAACAGCTCCGATTGCAGGTACGGATACAGTGCGCGGGTGTAGCGCAGGATCTGCTCGCGGCTCATGCGCGACGCACTCTGGAAGAAGCTCGCGAGCAACGCCGGCAACGCGAAAATGTGCAGCACGTTGTTGCGGTAGTAAGTCATCAGGACGGCGTTTTGCTCATCCAGATAGAGGATTTTGCCCAGCGCATCGCTCTGTTCGGACAGCAGGTCCATGTCCTTCACATGCTCGATCAGCGCGCGGCCGTCACCTTCCGGCAGCGTAGTGTGCGGCGAGTACGGAACCTTGCGCAGCAGCGCCAGATACAGATCCAGCACCCGCGCCATGGCGCGATCGTCCAGTGCCAAGCGACTGGTGGACAGCAATGCCAACGCCACGAGGTTGACCGGGTTGATCGCTGCCGCTTCGTTCAGGTGCTGCGCCACTTTCTCGCCGAGGCGGTTGGTGGTTTCGTTGAGCCAGGCCGGTTTGAACTGCGGGCCGAGTTCCTGTTGACGCCAGTCTGGCTGTTCGCTGTCGAGGAATTCCGCCAGTTTGATCGGCTCGCCGAAGTTCACCGCCACCTGGCCGAAACGCTGCTTCAGGGCGCCGATGACTTTGAAGATGTCGAAGATCGATTCTTTCTTCTTGCTCGCACCACGCAGTTCGCCGAGGTAAGTCCGGCCTTCCAGTACGCGTTCATAACCGATGTACACCGGCACGAACACGATCGGCATGCGCGAGGAGCGCAGGAAGCTGCGCAAGGTGATCGCCAGCATCCCGGTTTTCGGTTGCAACATGCGCCCGGTGCGCGAGCGGCCGCCCTCGACGAAATACTCGACCGGAAAACCTTTGGTGAACAGGGTGTGCAGGTACTCGTTGAACACCGAGGTGTACAGCGGGTTGCCCTTGAAGGTACGGCGCATGAAGAACGCACCGCCGCGACGCAGCAGGCCACCGATCCCCGGCATGTTGAGGTTGATCCCGGCGGCGATGTGCGGCGGGGTCAGGCCGTTGCGAAACAGCAGATAGGACAGCAGCAGGTAGTCGATATGGCTGCGGTGGCACGGCACATAGATCACTTCGTAACCCGGGGCGACCTTCTGCACGCCTTCGATATTGTTGACCTTGATGCCGTCGTAGATCTTGTTCCAGAACCAGCTCAGCACCACTTCCATGAAGCGGATCGCGGTGTAGGTGTAGTCCGAGGCGATCTCGTTGCCGTAACGCAGGGCCTGGGCCTTGGCTTTCTCGGGGGAGATATTCCCGCGTTCGGCTTCGTCGAGGATCGCTTGCTTGACCAGCGGCTGGTTGAGCAGGCCTTTGACCAGGTTGCGACGGTGGGAAATGTCCGGGCCGATCACCGCGGCTTTGAGGTTGCGGAAATGCACCCGCAGAATCCGCTGGGCCATGCGCACGGTGCGCTCGTGGCCCTTGTTGTGCTCGATCAGTTCACGCAGGTGAATCGGCGCGGAGAATTGCACGCGGGTCTTGCGCCCCAGCACGATGATGCTCAGCAAGCGGCGCAGGCGCCCGGTAACCGCCCAGCTATCGGCGAACAGCAGTTTCCATGGACTCGATTCGCTGTCCGGCGACTGGCCCCAGAACACGCTGACCGGAATGATCTGCGCGTCTTCGGCAGCGTTCTGGCTCAGGGCGCTGACCAGTCGGGTCAGGGTCGGTGGCGCGCCGCGTTTGTCCTGGCGACCGAGCCAGTCGGGCTCCGGTGTCAGGTAAAAGAACGCGGCAGGTTCCAGCAGATTGCCGACAGACACCGGCAGCACCGGGCGCGGCAGGCCGGCCTTGCTGCATTCGGTGTCGACCACGGCGAGGTCGGTCAGCGAAGGGTTTTGCAGGACATAGAACACCGGACGGCTGCGGTCGAGGTTGAGGGTGAACGACGACTGATTGATCGTCTCCGAGCGAACCCAGAGATAGAGCAGTCGGCGCAGGGTGCCAAACACAAGACGGCGGAACGGGGAACGGGTCATACGGCTTCTGCATGAGTGGAATAAACCGAGCGTTTGCTCGGGCGGTCGATAGTGTGCCGGATTCACTGAAAATCGGCAAAAAAGCGGCAATCAAAGTGCTATTGAGAGATTAAATGTCTGACATATACTCGGCGCACTGTCGCCGTCACCCTCATGGGACCGGTATGCGCAGGCTGACGTTCCCGAGGCTTTCCTGCGAAAAGCCCGATCAATAATAAAAAGGGAGTATGAACAAATGGCAACACGCGAAACCGGCAACGTGAAGTGGTTCAACGACGCCAAGGGCTATGGCTTCATCCAGCGCGAGGACGGGGTGGACGTGTTCGTGCACTACCGCGCGATTCGCGGTGAGGGGCATCGTTCGCTGACTGAAGGCCAGCAGGTCGAGTACGGCGTTGTGACGGGGGAGAAGGGTTTGCAGGCTGAGGATGTGGTGGGGCTGTAAAACCACCCTCCAGATCACCCAAAACCCACTGTAGGAGCGAGGCTTGCCCGCGAAGGCGTCATCACTGACGCTAAAAGCTTCGCGGGCAAGCCACGCTCCTACAGGTTCGTGGTGTGATGGGTTACGCAGTTTTCCAGGTGATCTCTTCTTCGCCATCGGCGCTGATGCGCATCCAGCGATCCGCTGTCTCTTCACCTTCTTCCTCGACCCAACTGCCCGGCGCACAACGTACTTCTACGTTCAGCGCGGCAAACGCGGCGCGGGCGCAGGCGATGTCGTCTTCCCACGGGGTCTGGTCGCTTTCCAGGTACAGGCTGTTCCATTTTCCTACCGCTTTCGGCAGCCAGGTCACTGGCACGTTGCCAGCCTTGCACTTGTAGGTCTGACCTTTCTGAACCCAATCGGTGCACGGGCCCAGAGCCGCGCCGAGCCAGGCGGATACGGCCTTGTGGTCGACGTCGGCGTCTTTCAGGTAAATCTCGATATCGGGTTGGCGCATGGATGTCCTCACTGCGGGTCTGAAAAATCCATTCGCGGATTTAGCCGGCCTCAAGCTGCTGCTCAAGACCAAAAATTAAGATTGAAGAACAAAGTAATCGTAGCGCATCGAAACAGTGACCTCGAACGGCTCTGTCTGCTCGATGACCGCCGCCCGGCGTTCGGCACTGGCGCGCCAGCCGTGAGGCGTCATGGCCAACAGGTTGGCGCGATCCTGACCACTTGCAAGCGTCAGCTTGAATTCCAGGGTTTCACTGTGTTGCAGCGCCATGCCGTCCGGCACCAGGGCCAGATGCTTGTCGTCGGTGTACTCACGCACTTCGTCGTACAGCCGCTCGCGCAATTCCATCAGGTGGCCGCTGGTCGGCCCGACTTTCATCAAACCGCCGCCGGGGCTGAGCAGGCGTTTGGCTTCTTCCCAGTCCAGTGGGCTGAAGACGCTGGCGAGAAACTGACAACTGCCGGACGCCAACGGCACCCGCGCCATGCTGGCGATCAACCAGGTCAGCTGCGGGTTGCGTTTGCAGGCGCGTTTGACCGCTTCCCGGGAGATGTCCAGCGCGTAACCGTCAGCGTTCGGCAACGCCTCGGCAATTTGCGCGGTGTAGTAACCCTCGCCACAACCGATGTCGAGCCAGCGCTGCGGCGCGTATTGCGCCGCCAGCTCAGCGAGACGCCTGGCCACCGGTGCGTAATGGCCGGCGTTCAGGAAGTCGCGCCGGGCTTCGACCATCGCCAGGTTATCCCCAGGGTCGCGGCTGTTCTTGTGCTGCACCGGCAACAGGTTCAGGTAACCCTGACGCGCACGGTCGAAACGATGCCCGGCGGGGCAGGCCACGCCGTTGTCCACCGCGTTCAGCGGTTCGCTGCAGATCGGGCAGGCGAGCATCAGGCGAGCAACTTGATCAGGGTCTGGTAGTAGATTTCGGTCAGCACGTCGAGGTCGGCGGCCAGCACGCGCTCGTTGACCTGGTGGATCGTCGCGTTGACCGGGCCCAGTTCAACCACCTGTGTACCCATGGTCGCGATAAAGCGGCCATCGGAGGTGCCACCGCTGGTGGAGGCTTTGGTTTCGCGACCGGTGATGTCCTTGATGCTCGACGCGACGGCGTCCAGCAACGCGCCCGGTTCGGTGAGGAATGGCAGACCGGACAGCGCCCAGTCGATGTGCCAGTCCAGGCCATGCTTGTCGAGGATATCGGCGACGCGTTTCTGCAGGCCTTCGACGGTGGATTCGGTGGAGAAGCGGAAGTTGAACACCGCCACCAGATCACCGGGGATCACGTTGGTCGCGCCAGTGCCGGAATTCACATTGGAAATCTGGAAACTGGTCGGCGGGAAGAAATCGTTGCCGTGGTCCCAATGCTCGGCGGCCAGTTCGGCCAGCGCCGGGGCGGCGAGGTGGATCGGGTTCTTGGCGAGGTGCGGATAAGCGACGTGACCTTGCACACCGCGTACGGTCAGCTTGGCGCCGAGGGAACCGCGACGGCCATTCTTGACCACGTCACCGACCAGCGTAGTGCTCGACGGTTCGCCGACGATGCACCAGTCCAGACGCTCCTTGCGCGCCGCCAGGCGTTCAACCACCGCTTTGGTGCCGTGGTGCGCCGGGCCTTCTTCATCGCTGGTGATCAGAAACGCGACTTTGCCCTTGTGATCCGGGTAATCGGCGACGAAGCGCTCGGCGGCCACGGTCATGGATGCCAGGCTGCCTTTCATGTCCGCTGCGCCACGACCGCAGAGCATGCCGTGTTCGTCGATCAGTGCGTTGAACGGGTCGATCTGCCAGGCGGTCACCGGGCCGGTCGGGACCACGTCGGTGTGGCCGGCGAAGCACAGCACCGGGCCGTCGTGCTTGCCGTGGGTGGCCCAGAAGTTATCCACATCTTCGATGCGCATTGGCTCAAGCATAAAACCGGCATCGCCCAGGCGCTGCATCATCTGCTTCTGGCAATCGGCGTCGACCGGCGTCACGGACGGACGGCGGATCAGGTCGATGGCGAGTTGAAGGGTCGGCGAAAGGTCGGCGTGGGCCGTCATGGAAAACTCCGGTGCTTTATCTGTAGGAGCGAGGCTTGCCCGCGAAGAACGATAATGAGGTGTATCTGTTACACCGAGTCGCTTCGTTCGCGGGCAAGCCTCGCTCCTACGGGAAATGGGGGGCAAGGCCTGGAAAATGGCGGTTATCTTAAAGCAAAACGGCGGCCATTGGCCGCCGTTTAGTGCATCTGCAAAGATTTAGACTGCCGGTGCCGTTTCGGCCTCGACGGCCGGTTTCGGCAGCGAGGACAGGAACGCCATGATCAGCGCCGCCAGGTACGGCAGCGACTGCACCAGCAACATGATCACCCAGAAGCGCATGTCGTTGCTCGGCAGCCCGTTCACCAGGAAGATCCCAAGCGCCGCGCCCCACAACAGCAGCATGATGAACATCTCTTCACGCGCTTCCGAAATCGCCACCCAGAAGCCGTGGTTGTCGGCATTTTTCGGCGTGCGGAAGAACGGAATGCTGCTGGTGAAGAAGCCGTACAGCACCGCTTTGGCGATGGTGTGCGACAACGCCAGCCCGGCAAGCGCCGCACAGAACGCATCCTTGAGGTTCACGCCAACGGCGCGACGGTAGAGGAAGATGATCTTGCCGACCTTGAACACGAACAGCGCCAATGGCGGGATCGCGAAAATCAGCAACGGCGGATCGACCCGTTGCGGCACGATGATCATCGCCGCCGACCACAACAGTGCGCCCACGGTGAAGAAGATGTTCATGCCATCCGCCACCCACGGCAACCAGCCCGCGAGGAAGTGGTAACGCTGGCCACGAGTCAGCTCGGTGTCCTTGCCGCGCAGCAGGCTCGCGGTGTGACGCTTGATGATCTGAATCGCACCGTAGGCCCAGCGGAAACGCTGTTTCTTGAAGTCGATAAAGGTATCGGGCATCAGGCCTTTGCCGTAGCTGGTGTGGTAGTACGCCGCCGACAAGCCTTTCTCGAACACGCGCAGACCCAACTCGGCGTCTTCGCAGATGCACCAGTCGGCCCAGCCGAGTTCCTCGAGCACCGAGCGCCGGGTCATGGTCATGGTGCCGTGCTGGATGATCGCGTCGCGGTCGTTACGGGTGACCATGCCGATGTGGAAGAAGCCTTTGTATTCCGCGTAGCAGAGCTTCTTGAAGGTGCTTTCGTTCTGGTCGCGATAATCCTGCGGCGACTGCACCACGGCTATTTTCGGATCGGCGAAGTGCGGCACCATGTGCTTGAGCCAGTTCGGGTCGACGCAGTAATCGGAGTCGATCACCGCAATCACTTCGGCATCTTTGGCGGTGTGCGGAATCAGGTAGTTCAGCGCGCCGCCCTTGAAGCCGGCCAGCGGTGCGACGTGGAAGAACTTGAAGCGCGGACCGAGGGTTGCGCAGTAATCGCGCACCGGCTCCCAGACGGCCGGGTCCTTGGTGTTGTTGTCGATGATCAGGACTTCGAAGTCCGGATAGTCGAGGTTGGCCAGGGCGTTGAGGGTCTGTTTGACCATCTCCGGCGGCTCGTTGTAGCACGGCACGTGAATCGACACTTTCGGCCTGTAGTCCGAATCGCCCACCACCGGCAGGAATTCACGCCGGCGTTTGTGGGTCCAGACTGCTTCGGCCAGTTCATGCGCCTCGGTCAGCAGGACGATAAAGACCCCGAGTGCGCCGAGTGCGAGGAGAAATCCTACGGTCAGGCTGAACCAGGTGCTGTATTGCTGACTGTAGTCGTAGCCGATCCACACCAGCACCGAACCGCACAAGAAGGCGATAAAAGTCAGGAAGGTGCGGCCACGTTGACGCAGGGCCGAGCCGTCAATCATCAGCAAGGTCAGGGACAGCAGGGCCAACACCGCCGAGCCGATGGCCAGCACGCGCCATTGCGGGATCGCGACGACCGGGCCTTCGAAGTTGAATTTCTGCTGACGCGCAGCGTTGAACACGCCCCAATACGCGCCCACCGAACCTTCGTCACTGGCCTTCCACGGCTGGTCGAACGCTTCGATCACGAAGTAGTTGAAACCCTGGCGGTTAAGCTTGTTCACCAGCGTACGCAGGTAGATCGCCTGATCTGCCGGGCTGGCATCGGTGCCGCCACGCATGCGGCCGTTGCTCGGCCAGCCAACCTCCGAGAGCAGCAGCGGTTTTTTCGGGAACATCTTTTTCAGGTCGCGGGCACGGTCGAGGACGAACTGGCCGGCCTTGTCCACCGGGATGTATTCCCAGTAAGGCAGGACGTGCGCGGCAATCAGGTCGACGTGCTTGGCCAGTTCCGGGTGTTCTTCCCAGACGTGCCATTGCTCGGACGTGGTGACCGGCACCTTCACGGCTGCGCGAACGCGATCAAGGAGCACGCTCAGTTCGGCAGCGGTAATTTCCTTACGGAAGATGGCCTCGTTGCCTACGACCACACGAACCACG
Organism: Pseudomonas sp. BF-RE-22; assembly: GCF_019956155.1. Classification (NCBI taxonomy): domain Bacteria; kingdom Pseudomonadati; phylum Pseudomonadota; class Gammaproteobacteria; order Pseudomonadales; family Pseudomonadaceae; genus Pseudomonas; species Pseudomonas sp. BF-RE-22. The sequence continues at coordinate 95,289 of NZ_JAHBDD010000086.1, forward strand.
CTGCGTGAGGAGTTGGCGATTTCGATGGCCCGGGTGATTTCCCGCTCGTTGCGTTCCAGGTCCGGGCTGATCCAGATCCCCAGGGTGACCCGCAGGCCGAATTCCTCTGCCAGTTTGGGAATGTCTCCCAGGGTGCCATCGACCGAGTAGGTACGGATGTTATCCGTCAGCTTGCTCATGATTTCCAGATCGCGACGCATTTGATCGTCGGTCGGGTACTGCTCTTTCTGCGGATACTGGCCTTGCTGGAACGGCGAGTACGAGAAACCGGAGATCTGTTCAGGCCAGTTGGGGGCGGTGACCGGGCGATTGATCAGCGCCCAGAAGCCGGTAAACAAGGCTGCGATGGCGAGCACCACGACCAGGTTGAGTCCAAATTTACGCGATGACATAGCTATTTCGGGTTCCAAAGGCTGTGGAACGAAGGAACGGTTGGCGATCGCCAAGGGGCGCGCATCCTACACCGGCAGTTCACTGAACGTACATCGGACAGGGAATTGCACGACATTGGGCAATCGGCTTTCACATAAGTTCTTACACTTGTCGCTTGTAGCTTAGATCTTTTGGCGTGTGGCCCTATAATGCGCGCCGGTTTTTGGGGTAATGGTCATGAGCACAGAAGATCCGCGGTTTGCAGGCATCGCCCGTTTGTATGGCATCGAAGGGCTAGAGCGCTTGCGCGCGGCGCACGTGGCGATCGTCGGCGTCGGTGGCGTCGGCTCCTGGGCTGCGGAAGCGGTGGCGCGGTGTGGCGTGGGCGAGATTTCGCTGTTCGACCTCGACGACGTCTGCGTCAGCAATGCCAACCGTCAGTTGCATGCGCTGGACAGCACCGTCGGCAAGCCCAAGGTCGAGGTGATGGCTGAGCGCCTGCGCGGGATCAACCCGGATTGCACGGTGCACGCGGTGGCGGATTTCGTCACCCGCGACACCATGGCCGAATACATCACGCCGAACATCGACTGTGTGATCGACTGCATCGACAGCGTCAACGCCAAGGCTGCGCTGATCGCCTGGTGCAAACGCCGCAAGATCCAGATCATCACCACGGGCGGGGCGGGCGGGCAGATCGACCCGACGTTGATCCAGGTCTGCGACCTGAACCGCACATTCAACGACCCGTTGGCCTCGAAAGTGCGCTCGACCCTGCGTCGCGATTACAACTTCTCCCGCACCGTGACCCGTCATTACAGCGTGCCGTGCGTGTTTTCCACCGAGCAGCTGCGTTATCCGAAACCGGACGGCAGCATTTGCCTGCAGAAGAGTTTTGTCGGGGATGGCGTGAAGCTGGACTGCGCGGGCGGGTTTGGTGCGGTGATGATGGTGACCGCGACGTTCGGCATGGTCGCGGCGACCAAGGCTGTGGATAAGATTGTGGCGGGTGTGCGGCGGCCGGCGGATCGCATCAAACCAGGTGTTTGAAACACCATCTCTGTAGGAGCGAGGCTTGCCCGCGAAGGCGTTTTATCTGACACACCGCTTTCGCGGGCAAGCCTCGCTCCTACAGGGGCGCGGCCAACTCATTCATCCGCTGGAGCACGGCATTGAGGCCATTGCTACGCGAAGGTGACAACTGTCGGCTGAGTCCAAGCTGATTGAACCAGTCCGGCAAATCCACCTGCTGCAATTCGACCGCCGACAACCCGTTAACCCGCGCCAGCAACAACGCTACCAACCCGCGGATCAACCGCGCATCGCTGCTCGCGGCAAACTGCCAGTGACCGTCCTGCAACGATCCCACCAACCACACCTGACTTTCACAGCCATGCACGCGGTTGGCGTCGACCTTATCCACATCGCTCAATGCCGGCAGCCGGGCGCCCCATTGCATCAGCAGTCGCGCGCGTTGCTCCCAGCCGGCGGCGTTCTGAAACGTTTCCAGCGCTGTGACGGCATCGGCAGGGAGGTTCATCGCAACAACTCCAGCGCTTGATCCAGCGCATCAAAGAACCGTTGCAGGTCCTCGGAATCGTTGTAAAGCGCCAACGACACCCGAATCGCCCCGGCCAGTTCAAAGCTTTTCAGCAGCGGCATCGCGCAATGATGACCGGCGCGCACCGCGATCCCCTGTTCTGTCAGCAAGTGCGCCAGATCAGAGTTATGCACACCCTCGACGACAAAACTCGCCAGGGCCAGTTGCGGTTTGCCCAGCAAGCGAATGCCGTCGCGCGCCTCAAGACCTTTCAACAAATAGTCATGCAGCGCGGCTTCATGGGCCGAAACCGCATCCTGATCGAGGCCGGCGAGGTAATCGAGCGTCGCCCCGAGACCAATCACGCTGGAGATCGGCGGCGTTCCTGCCTCGAAACCGAGCGGAGCAGGACGAAAGCGTGCGTGCTGGTAATCCGCATCCAGCACCATTTCGCCGCCGAACTGCCAATGGCGCAGTTGCTTGAGCGCCTCATGGCGGCCGAACAACACCCCCAGGCCATCCGGGCCATAGAGCTTGTGGCTGGAAAAGACATAAAAGTCGCAACCCAGCGCCTGCACATCGTGTCGGCCATGGACCACGCCTTGGGCGCCATCGACCACGGTCAACGCGTTGTGTGCCTTGGCCATCGCCAGCAGCGCGGGCAATGGCTGCCAGGCGCCAAGCACGTTGGACAGCTGACTGACCGCCAGCAAGCGGGTTCGCGGGCCAATCAACGCGGCGGCGGTGTCGAGGTCGATCAAGCCGTCGGCGTCCAGCGGCAGGATCACCAGTTTCAGATCGCGACGGTGGGCCAGTTGCTGCCATGGCAGCAGGTTGGCGTGGTGCTCCAGGGCGCTGATGACAATTTCATCGCCCGGATTGAACAGGTGTTCCAGGCCATAGGCCAGGAGGTTCAGCGCCGAGGTCGCGCCGTGGGTGAAGATGATCTGTCCGCAATCACCGGCATTCAGCCATTGCGCGACTTTATTGCGGCTGTCCTCGAACGCCTGGGTGGCATGCGCGCCGGGCAAGTGTTGCGCCCGATGCACGTTGGCTGCGCCATTGGCGTAGTAATGCGCCAGGGCATCCAGCAGGGCTTGAGGTTTTTGCGTGGTGGCGGCGTTGTCCAGATAGGTCTGGTCTTGCCGTTGCAGGGCGGCGATGGCCGGAAAATCGGCGCGCCAGGGGGAGAGAATCATCATGGTATCGGGCCCTGCTAAACATGGGCGGACGTACGCCTGACCTGATGGTCTGGGCTACGCCGGACCTGTAGGAGCGAAGCTTGCTCGCGAAGGGGCCGGTGAGATCCCCAAAAGCTTCGCGGGCAAGCCTCGCTCCTACAAGAACAGGTGGTCGTGACGCTCTGCTTAGTTGTGAGCGTGCAGCGCTTCGTTCAGTTCGATCGCCGATTTGTGGGTTTTGCATTCCACGGCACCGGTTTCCGAATTGCGGCGGAACAGCAGGTCCGGCTGACCGGCCAGTTCACGAGCCTTCACGACTTTGACCAGTTTGTTGTTTTCGTCCAGCAGCGCCACTTTGGTGCCAGCGGTCACGTACAGGCCCGATTCAACGGTGTTGCGGTCGCCCAACGGGATACCGATACCGGCGTTGGCGCCGATCAGGCAGCCTTCGCCGACCTTGATCACGATGTTGCCACCGCCCGACAGGGTGCCCATGGTCGAGCAACCGCCGCCCAGGTCCGAACCCTTGCCGACGAACACGCCAGCGGAAACGCGGCCTTCGATCATGCCCGGGCCTTCGGTGCCAGCGTTGAAGTTGACGAAACCTTCGTGCATCACGGTGGTGCCTTCGCCGACGTAAGCGCCCAGACGGATACGGGCCGCGTCAGCGATACGCACGCCGGCCGGCACGACGTAGTCGGTCATTTTCGGGAATTTGTCTACCGAGAACACTTCCAGCAGCTCGCCGCGCAGACGGGCTTCCAGTTGATGTTCGGCCAGTTCGCCGAGGTCGATCGCGCCCTGGCTGGTCCATGCGACGTTCGGCAGCAGCGGGAACACGCCGGCCAGGTTCAGGCCGTGCGGCTTGACCAGACGATGGGACAGCAGGTGCAGCTTGAGGTAAGCCTCAGGCGTGGAAGTCAGCGGTGCATCTTCGGCCAGAATGGTGGCGACCAGCGGCTTGTGGCTTTCGGCCAGACGGGTCAGCAGGGCGGCCTGGGCTGCGTCGACACCTTTCAGTGCTTCAGCCAGTTGCGAAGCCTGGGCGGTGCTGAACGCGATGGCCTGATTGCCTTCGGTGTAACCCAGAACCGGCGCGATGGCCGCGACCAGATCGGCCGACGGGTTGAGCAGCGGCTGAGCGTAAAACACTTCGAGCCATGCGCCCTGGCGATTTTGAGTGCCGACACCAAAGGCCAGGCTGAATACGGAAGTGGACATGTAAATACCTCTAACAAAATTGAACGGGCTGGCTTACTTGAGCGCTGCCGCGTAGATATCTGGCTTGAAGCCAATCAGGGTTCGGTCACCGAGATCGAGCACCGGGCGCTTGATCATCGAGGGTTGTGCGAGCATCAGTTCGATGGCTTTCGGCTGGTCGAGATCGGCTTTGCGTTCGTCGTCGAGCTTGCGAAAGGTCGTGCCTGCACGGTTCAACACCACTTGCCAGCCGTGCTCGTCGCACCATTGGCTCAGGTGTTCACGGTCGATTCCGACCGCTTTGTAATCATGAAAGTCATAGCTGACAGCGTGTTCATCGAGCCAGGTGCGCGCCTTTTTCATGGTGTCGCAGGCTTTGATGCCGAAAAGGTGCAACGTTTTGCTTGAATCGGTCAAGGAATTGCCCCCTTTACAGGTGCTGGAAAAAAAAGGTGACGGATTATGCCATGACCGTCCGCTTAAAACCCAAAACCCTGTAGGAGCCGAGCTTGCTCGCGAAAGCGGCAGGTCAGCCACTATCAATGTTGAATGTCAGGCCGCTTTCGCGAGCAAGCTCGGCTCCTGCAGGGTTTGGGTTTTTTCGAGACTGGCGACAGCCTGCGACATTGGTACAACGGTCAACCCGCAGTCTAAGCGGCAAATATGGCACTTCAATGCTGTCGATTGTCCGGGAACCGCGCTTTATGCAAACCGCCTACACCGTCCTGATCCTGTTGATGCTGGTCAGTGTTTCGCGCCTGGTCGGACGCGTGATCCCGTTGCCATTGCCGCTGGTGCAAATCGGTGCCGGCGCCTTGCTGGCCTGGCCGACGCTCGGTTTGCACGTCGCCCTGGACCCGGAATTGTTTCTGTTTTTGTTTCTGCCACCGCTGTTGTTCTCCGACGGCTGGCGCATGCCCAAGCGCGAGCTTTGGCGACTGCGGGGGCCGATCCTGACCTTGGCGGTCGGCCTGGTGCTGTTTACCGTCGTCGGTGCGGGTTACTTCATTCATTGGTTGTTGCCGAGCATTCCGCTACCGGTGGCCTTTGCCCTGGCGGCGGTGTTGTCGCCGACGGATGCCGTGGCCGTCTCGGCGATTTCTCAAAACCGACTGCCGACACCACTGATGCACATGCTGCAGGGCGAGGCGCTGATGAATGACGCGTCGGGCCTGGTGACCTTCAAGTTCGCCCTGGTCGCGGCGGTGACCGGGGTGTTCTCGCTGGCCAACGCTAGCCTGACGTTCGTGTTGGTGGCGGTTGGTGGCCTGGCGGTCGGTGTTGCGTTGAGCTGGCTGGTCGGGCGTTTGCGCTCGTGGATGATCGCTCGCGGTTGGGATGATCCGGCGACTCACGTGGTCTTCATGTTGTTGCTGCCGTTTGCGGCATACGTGCTGGCCGAACGCCTGGGGGGCTCGGGGATTCTGTCTGCCGTGGCGGCCGGGATGATGCAGAGCTGGCTCGATCTGCTGCCGCGCCAGACCAGCACCCGACTGCTCAACCGCAGCGTCTGGTCACTGCTGGAGTTCGCGTTTAACGGGCTGATCTTCCTGCTGCTGGGTTTGCAGTTGCCGGACATCATCAAAGCCGTGGCCAGCCACGAAACGTCGTTGTGGCCAACGCTGCTGTATCGCTGCCTCGACGTGGTGGCGATTTTCCTGGTGTTGGTGGTGTTGCGGTTTGTCTGGGTGCAGAGCATCTGGCGATTGTCGGGGCTGCTGCGTCGCTGGCGCGGCAAGGGCGAAATGACGCAAGTGCCGACGGCGCGCTCCTGCTGGTTGTTGACCGTCGGCGGGGTGCGCGGTGCGGTGACGCTGGCGGGTGTGTTGTCAGTGCCGATACTGATGGGGAATGAGGCGTTTCCTGAGCGCGATCTGCTGATTTTCATCGCGGCCGGGGTCATTCTGCTGTCGCTGATTGCGGCGTGTATTGCATTGCCATTGTTGCTTCGCGGCATCGAGAAGAGCCCTGACGACAAGCGTCGCAGTGAAGTGCGCGATGCCTGGCGCAAGACCGCCGAAGCCGCCATTCATGCGCTCGAAACCGAAGAGGCCAATCCGCAGGACGCCGCCCAGGCGGCGCTTGCTGTCGAACTCAAGGCACGGATCATGTCCGAGTATCGGCATCAACTGGAGGTGTTCAACGATTCGGCGGAAGCCCAGGCGCTGGCGTTTCAGATGGACCTGCTGGAACGGCGTCTGCGCTTGAAGGCGCTGCGGGCGCAACGCCTGGAGTTGTATAAGCTCAGCCGTCACCACCAGATTGGTGATGACGTGTTGCGCGAGGTGCTGGGGGAGCTGGACTTGAGCGAAGCCAATCTGGGGCAGGTGAAATAGCGTCGCTCGTGCCGGCAAGCCGGCACCTACAGGTTTGTGTTTATTTGCGGCGCTGGATGAAGGCGCGGATGCGTTCAGCGGCTTCCACACACTCGGCCAGTGGCGCAACCAGCGCCATGCGCACCCGACCGGCACCCGGATTCGCACCGTCAACGTCACGGGACAGATAAGAGCCAGGCACCACGGTCACGTGTTCTTCGACGAACAGATCGCGGCAGAACGCCTCGTCATCACCTTCAACATTCGGCCACAGGTAAAAACCGCCATCCGGGCGCTGCACGTCCATCACCGGGCCGAGGATTTCCAACACCGCGTCGTACTTCTCGCGATACAACGCACGGTTGGCGCGCACATGCACTTCGTCATTCCACGCAGCAACGCTGGCCAGTTGAGTCTGAACCGGCATCGCGCAGCCGTGGTAGGTGCGGTACAGCAGGAAGCCTTTGAGAATGTCGGCATCACCGGCCACGAAACCCGAACGCAGGCCCGGCAGGTTGGAGCGCTTGGACAGGCTGTGGAACACCACGCAGCGTTTGAAGTCCTTGCGGCCCAGTTCCGCGCAGGCGCTGAGCAGGCCGGCGGGCGGGGTTTGTTCGTTGAAATACAGTTCGCTGTAGCACTCGTCCGCAGCGATCACGAAGTCGTACTCATCGGCCAGGGCAATCAGTTTTTTCAGGGTTTCGACCGGGATCAGCGCGCCGGTCGGGTTGCCCGGCGAGCACAGGAACAGGATCTGGCAACGCTTCCAGATGTCCGGGGAAACGGCATCGAAATCCGGGTTGAAGCCATTCTCGTCCAGGCACGGCAGGTAATGCGGCTTGGCGCCGGCGAGGAACGCGGCACCTTCATAGATCTGATAGAACGGGTTCGGGCTGACCACCAGGGCGTCGTCGCCACGGTTGACCACGGTCTGGGTGAACGCGAACAGCGCTTCGCGGGTGCCGTTGACCGGCAGCACGTTGCGTGCCGGGTCGAGCCAGCCGTTCGGCACGTTGAAGCGGCGTTCGCACCACGCGGCGATGGCTTCACGCAGGGCCGCAATGCCGAGGGTGGTCGGATACACGGCCATCTGGTCCAGATTGCTTGCCAGGGCTTCGGCGACAAAGCTTGGCGAACGGTGCTTCGGCTCGCCGATGGACAGCGCGATAGGGCGCTTGTCCGGGTTTGGCGTGACGCTGCCGAGCAGGGCGCGGAGCTTCTCGAACGGGTAAGGCTGCAACTGGGACAGAGCGTTGTTCATCGGTAGATCTCGTTCAATGTGGAGGCCTGCCCTCTGTAGGAGCCGGCTTGCTGGCGATTGCATCACTCCGGTACGACTGACACACCGAGGCGATGCTATCGCCAGCAAGCCGGCTCCTACAAAGGACAGGTCTCCACAGGGGGAAATTTGTTAATTCAGATACTGATTCGCGACAATTTGATATCGGGTTCCTGGCTGACACTGAGCTGTTCGACGATCGCATCCTGCAAACGGCTGCACAACAGTGGGTCAGACAACGGTTGGTTGTTGGCGTCGGTAATGAAGAACACGTCTTCCACGCGCTCGCCGAGCGTGGCGATCTTGGCGTTCTGCAGTGACAGGTCGAATTCCAGAAAAATCGTGCCAATCCGCGCCAGCAACCCTGGGCGATCCGGTGCGCTGAGCTCCAGCACCGTCACCGGGCGCTGGGCGTCGTTGTGGATCGTCACCTGAGGCGCGAACGCAAAATGCTTGAGCTGGCGCGGTACGCGACGCTGGATGATCGTCGGGTAGTCGTCGGGGTTGCGCAGGGCTTCAGTCAGGCCTTCGCGGATCTGTTTGACCCGGGCCGGGTTATCGCCGATCGAGTCGCCGTCGGTGTCGAGCACGATGTAGGTGTCGAGGGTGAACTGGCTGCTGGAGGTGATGACCCGGGCGTCGTGAATGTTCAGGTTGAGCTGGTCCATCGCGGCCACGGTCACGGCGAAGAAGTCGTGCTGGTCCGGCGCGTAGATGAAGATCTGCGTACCGCCCTCGAACTCGCGCTGGGTGGTTTCCTTGATCAGCACCAGCGGGCCGCCATCGGCCGGCTGCTGGAGGATCGCGTCAGTGTGCCAGGCCACATCGCCGGCGGTGTGACGCAGGAAATAGTCATCGCCCAGTTGCGACCACAACTGCTCGACGTCGTCGGGGTCGTTGCCGCCGCGTACCAGAATGTCCAGGGCGGCGCTCTGGGTCTGGCGGATCTGCATTTCGCGATCCACCGGGTTTTCCAGGCCGCGACGCAACGCACGCTTGGTCTCGGTGTAGAGCTGGCGCAGCAGGCTGGCGCGCCAGGAATTCCACAGCGTCGGGTTGGTGGCGTTGATGTCGGCGACGGTCAGCACGTACAGGTAATCCAGGCGGGTTTCGTCACCGACGATCTGCGCGAAATCATGGATCACCTGTGGGTCGGACAAGTCCTTGCGCTGGGCGGTGGTCGACATCACCAGATGGTTCTGCACCAGCCAGACGATCAGGCGGCTGTCCCAGATCGGCAATTGATGGCGCTGGCAAAAGGCTTCGGCGTCCACTGCGCCGATTTCCGAGTGATCGCCATGCCGGCCCTTGCCGATGTCGTGGTACAGGCCGGCCAGGTAGATCAGCTCGGGCTTGGGCAGCTTGCCCATGAGCTTGCTGGCCAGCGGGAATTTTTCCGACACTTGCGTGTACTGCAACTTACGCAGGTGCTTGATCAGGTTCAGGGTGTGCGCGTCGACCGTATAGATGTGAAACAGGTCGTGCTGCATCTGTCCGACAATGAAGCCGAACTCCGGCAAATAGCGCCCGAGGATGCCGTAACGGTTCATCCGTCGCAGGTTGCGGTGAATGCCGATCTTGCACTTGAACAGTTCGATGAACAGGCTGGTATTGCGAATGTCGTTGCGGAAATCGTCGTCGATCAGGTGCCGGTTTTCCCGCAGCAGACGAATGGTGTCGGCGCGCACGCCTTTGATTTCCGGCTGCTGGGCCATCAGCACGAAGATTTCGAGCATGGCGAACGGCGTGCGGCGGAACACGTTGTCGTTGCGCGCCTCGATGTAGCCGTCGTGCAACTGGAACCGCGAGTTGATCGGCTGCGGCGGCGCTTCGTCTTCGGGCGCGAGGATGACTTCCTCGAAGTGCTGGATGATCAGGTCGCTGAGCTGGGCGATGCTCATGACCACCCGGTAATACTGCTGCATGAAGTTTTCGATGGCTTGCTTGGCGTCATCGCCCTTGAACCCCAGCAGGCCGGCAATCGAACGCTGGTGGTCGAACAGCAAGCGGTCTTCCGAGCGGCCGGCGAGCATGTGCAGCGCGTAGCGGACTTTCCACAGGAATTCCTGGGATGAAGCCAGCAGGGCGTTTTCGCTCTCGACCAGAAACCCTTCGCCGGCCAATGCCCGCAGGTTCAGGGTGCCGTATTCGCGACGGGCGACCCACAGAATCGTCTGAATATCCCGTAGTCCGCCGGGCGAGCCTTTGACGTTGGGTTCCAGGTTGTATTCGGTGTCGTTGTACTTGTGATGACGGGCCTTTTGCTCGGCGCGTTTGGCCAGGAAGAACTCCTTGCTCGGCCACATGTGCGCAGTGCTGGTGACGTCGAGCATGCGCTGGCGCAAGTGCTCGGGGCCGCAGATGGTGCGGCTTTCCATCAGGTTGGTGACGACCGTCAGGTCGGCGCGGGCTTCAACGGCGCATTCTTCAACCGAGCGAACGCTCTGACCGACTTCCAGGCCGATGTCCCACAACAACGTCAGAAAACGCTCGATGGAATCGCGGAAAACTTCGTGGTCGGCGCTGTCCAGCAGGATCAGCAAATCGATATCGGAATAAGGGTGCAATTCCCCGCGACCGTAGCCGCCGACCGCGACCAGCGCGATGTCGGCATCTTCACTCCAGTTGAACTGCTCCCAGGCCTTTTGCAGGATGTTGTCGACGAACCACGCACGATCCTCGATCAGCCGGCGAATCTCCCGGCCGCTGCGAAAGCGCTCGTCGAGCACCTCGCGCGCCTGGCGGATGGCCTTCTTGAAGGCCGCGATCGGGCTGGCCTTCAGGGCCAGTTCAGCCTGGAACTGGCCACGGTCGAAGAGTTCGGGATCCACCTGCGGCATCGATTGGCTTTCCTATCTATAAGGCTGAGAGCTGTGCGGACCGGATCAGGCCGAAACGCGCGGGATGGTGTCGTCGCTGCGCAGGGTGAAGATCTCGTAACCGGTTTCGGTCACTGCCAGGGTGTGTTCCCACTGGGCCGAGAGCTTGCGGTCCTTGGTGATTGCGGTCCAGCCATCGCCCAACACCTTGGTGTCGGCCTTGCCCTGGTTGATCATCGGCTCGATGGTGAAGGTCATGCCCGCTTTCAGTTCCATGCCGGTGCCGGCTCGGCCGTAATGCAGGATCTGCGGTTCTTCGTGGAACACCTTGCCAATGCCGTGGCCGCAGAACTCGCGAACCACCGAGAAGCCGTTCTTTTCGGCGTGCTTCTGGATCACTTCACCGATGTCGCCCAGGCGGCAGCCGGGTTTGACGATTTCGATGGCCTTGTACATGCATTCCTGGGTCACTTGCGACAGGCGCTCGGCCCAGACCGGCACGGTGCCGACGTGGAACATGCGGCTGGTGTCGCCGTGGTAGCCGTCCTTGATGACGGTGACGTCGATGTTCAGCGTGTCGCCGTCCTTCAATGGCTTCTCGTTCGGGATGCCGTGGCAGACCACGTGGTTGATCGAGGTGCAGATCGACTTCGGATAGCCTTTGTAGTTGAGCGGGGCAGGGATGGCCTGCTGCACGTTGACGATGTAGTCGTGGCAGATGCGGTCCAGCTCTTCAGTGGTGACGCCCGGCTTGACATGTTCAGCAATCATTTCCAGCACATCGGCGGCCAGTTTGCCGGCGACACGCATTTTTGCGATGTCCTCCGGGGTTTTGAGGGTGACGGTCATACAGGCTCTCTCTACGCTCGATGGCGCTTGTCAAAACGGAATGGGCAGTGTGCGATCAATCTTTACCGCCCTGAAAAACGCGATTCTAACAGACGAACAGCGCAAATCTGAGCCTCTGTACATCGCTTCTCTCTATAGATAGGCGCATTCTTGAGCGATTCCAAGGGCGCGGATAAAGGCGCGCGTCAGGAATTGAGAATCCGGGTTCCGTTTTTGCGAGCCTTGTGATATAAAATGCGCCGCTTTCCGGGGATACCCCGAAAGGCTTAAATCCACACACGTGTCGACACGATGACCTGGGTGCCTTCAGCTGATGCTGCTGGTTGGTCATTGGGATACGTGGAGGCCAAACCCGACTTATTAAGGAACTATCATGTCCCAAGTCAACATGCGCGATATGCTGAAGGCCGGTGTGCACTTCGGTCACCAGACCCGTTACTGGAACCCGAAAATGGGTAAATACATTTTCGGCGCGCGTAACAAGATCCACATCATCAACCTTGAAAAAACCCTGCCAATGTTCAACGAAGCTCTGACTTTCGTAGAGCGTCTGGCCCAGGGCAAAAACAAGATTCTGTTCGTCGGCACCAAGCGTTCCGCTGGCAAGATCGTTGCTGAAGAAGCAGCACGTTGCGGTTCGCCGTACGTCGATCACCGCTGGTTGGGCGGCATGCTGACCAACTTCAAAACCATCCGTGCTTCCATCAAGCGTCTGCGTGACCTTGAAGTACAAGCCGAAGACGGTACTTTCGCCAAGCTGACCAAGAAAGAAGCGCTGATGCGCTCCCGTGACCTGGAAAAGCTGGATCGTTCCCTGGGTGGTATCAAGGACATGGGCGGTCTGCCAGACGCTCTGTTCGTTATCGACGTTGATCACGAGCGCATCGCGATCACCGAAGCCAACAAGCTGGGCATCCCGGTTATCGGCGTAGTCGATACCAACAGCAGCCCGGAAGGCGTTGACTACATCATCCCAGGCAACGATGACGCAATCCGCGCTATCCAGCTGTACATGGGTTCGATGGCTGACGCAGTAATCCGCGGTCGCAACCACGTTGCTGGCGGCACCGAGCAGTTCGTTGAAGAAGCTCCGGCAGCTGCAGCTGAGTAACTGACGCCTTGGCGTTGACTCAGTAAGCAAAAAGGGGGCTTGGCCCCCTTTTTGCCACCTCGAAAACCATTTGTCCGGTGGCGCATTTACATCATTTGTAACTTGCAGCTGCTAACAAGGGTGGTTCGGGAAGAATTGAACGCCCGTTCGATCGGGTGGAATGGTTGAAAACCTATCCAAGAGGAATTTTGAAATGGCAGAGATTACTGCAGCGTTGGTCAAAGAACTGCGCGAGCGTACTGGCGAAGGCATGATGGACTGCAAAAAGGCCTTGACCAAGGCTGGCGGCGACATCGAAAAAGCCATTGATGACATGCGTGCTTCGGGCGCCATCAAGGCTGCCAAGAAAGCAGGCAACGTGGCTGCTGAAGGCGCTATCGCTCTGAAAGAAGACGGTAAATCCGCCGTTCTGCTGGAAGTGAACTCGCAGACCGACTTCCTGGCTCTGCAGGACGACTTCAAGGCATTTGTTGCTGCCAGCGTTGAAAAAGCGTTCGCCGACAAGCTGACTGACGTCGCTCCGCTGATCGAAGCTCAAGAAGCTGCTCGCCTGGTACTGGTCGGCAAGGTTGGCGAAAACGTCAACATCCGTCGCCTGGTTCGCGTTGAAGGTGATGTTGTTGGTGGTTACCTGCACGGCAACAAAATCGGTGTTGCGGTTGTTCTGAAGGGCGGCGACGTTGAGCTGGCCAAAGACATCGCTATGCACGTAGCGGCCAGCAACCCTGAGTTCCTGCTGCCATCGGAAGTTTCTGCTGAAGCTATCGAGCGCGAAAAAGCCGTGTTCCTGCAGCTGAACGAAGAAAAAATCAAAGGCAAGCCAGAAAACATTGTTGAGAACATGGTCAAAGGCCGTATCAGCAAGTTCCTGGCTGAAGCAAGCCTGGTTGAGCAGGCGTTCGTCAAGAACCCTGAAATCAAGGTTGGCGAACTGGCCAAGAAAGCCGGTGCAGAAATCGTTTCTTTCACCTACTTCAAAGTAGGCGAAGGCATCGAGAAGCCGGTCGACAACTTCGCTGAAGAAGTTGCTGCCCAGCTGGCTGCCGCCAAGCAATAAGACGGTTTTTTAACTGTCGCCCTGAAGAGGCTGCCCGCTTACGCGCGCAGCCTCTTTTCAGATGGGGCACCAATTTTTAATTGGTTTCCTTTTGGAACTGGCTTACAAAGCCATGTTCCGATGGCGCTGAAGCAGCGCCAAGCTAGAGTGAACGCCAGCTGTAAACAGCTCGCAAAGAATTTTTAAAATACGCCGCAGGAGAGATTCGCAATGGCTCAGCAGGGCAGTGGTTATCAGGCTCGCTATAAACGCATTCTACTCAAGCTTAGCGGCGAGGCCCTGATGGGCTCGGAAGAGTTCGGGATCGATCCGAAAGTTCTGGACCGCATGGCGCTGGAAGTCGGCCAACTGGTCGGCATCGGCGTCCAGGTCGGCCTGGTGATCGGCGGCGGCAACCTGTTCCGCGGTGCAGCGCTGAGCGCGGCCGGCATGGATCGGGTCACCGGCGACCACATGGGCATGCTGGCCACCGTGATGAATGCCTTGGCCATGCGCGACGCGCTGGAACGTGCCAATATCTCGGCCATCGTGATGTCGGCGATTTCCATGGTTGGCGTGACTGATCACTACGATCGTCGCAAAGCCATGCGCCACCTGAATGCCAAGGAAGTCGTGATCTTCGCGGCCGGTACCGGCAATCCGTTCTTCACCACGGATTCGGCGGCCTGCCTGCGAGCAATCGAAATCGATGCCGATGTCGTGCTGAAAGCGACCAAGGTCGATGGCGTCTACACCGCTGATCCATTCAAAGACCCGCATGCCGAGAAGTTCGATCATCTGACCTACGATGAAGTGCTGGATCGCAAGTTGGGTGTTATGGATCTGACCGCCATTTGCCTGTGCCGCGACCACAAGATGCCGTTGCGCGTATTTAACATGAACAAACCCGGCGCCCTGCTGAACATCGTGCATGGCGGCGCTGAAGGGACCCTGATCGAGGAAGGCCAACAATGATCAACGAAATCAAGAAAGACGCTAAAGAGCGTATGCAGAAATCCGTCGAGTCGCTGATGCACAACTTCGGCCGTATTCGTACTGGCCAGGCGCACCCAAGCATTCTCGAAGGCGTGATGGTGCCGTACTACGGTTCCGACACCCCGATCAAGCAAGTCGCCAACATCACTGTCAAAGACGCCCGTACCCTGCAAGTGGTCGCTTTCGAGCGCAACATGCTCGGTGCCGTCGACAAGGCCATCGGCAGTGCTGGTCTGAACCTCAACCCGACCAACCTGGGTGAGTTGCTGCTGATCTCCATGCCGGCTCTGACCGAAGAAACCCGCAAGGGCTTCACCAAGCAGGCTCGCGATGTCGCTGAAGATGCCCGTGTTGCCGTGCGCAACATCCGTCGTGATGCGAACAGCCAGCTCAAGGATCTGGTCAAGGAAAAGGAAATCAGTGAAGACGAAGAACGTCGCGCCACTGGTGAAATTGATGATCTGACCAAAAAGTACGTGGCTGAAATCGACGCGAATTTGGCGCAGAAAGAAAAAGACCTGATGGCCGTATAAGGGTCGCGTTTTCATGGAAAAGACCAAGCAGTCAGTGCCGTCCGCGGTGCCGCGTCATGTCGCGATCATCATGGATGGCAATAATCGCTGGGCGAAAAAACGCTTTATGCCGGGTGTCGCCGGGCATAAAGCGGGCGTGGACGCGGTTCGTGCAGTGATCGAGGTGTGTGCCGAGGCCAAGGTCGAGGTATTGACCCTGTTCGCCTTCTCCAGCGAGAACTGGCAGCGTCCGGCCGATGAAGTCAGTGCCTTGATGGATCTGTTCTTCAAGGCGTTGCGTCGTGAGGCCAAGCGCCTCAACGACAACAACATCAGTCTGCGCATCATTGGCGACCGTTCGCGTTTTCATCCGGAGCTTCAGGCTGCGATGCGTGAAGCGGAAGCGATGACCGCGGGCACCAATCGCTTCGTTCTGCAGATCGCCGCCAACTACGGCGGTCAGTGGGACATCGCGCAAGCCGCACAGCGTCTGGCGCGGGAAGTTCAGGCCGGGCATCTGCGTCCGGAAGACATCACCCCGGAACTGTTGCAAACCTGCCTGGCCACTGGCGATCTGCCGTTGCCGGACTTGTGCATCCGTACCGGTGGCGAGCACCGCATCAGCAACTTCCTGCTGTGGCAACTGGCCTACGCCGAGTTGTACTTCTCCGACCTGTTCTGGCCGGACTTCAAACACGACGCCATGCGCACCGCGCTGGCCGATTTCGCTTCTCGCCAGCGCCGCTTCGGTAAAACGAGCGAGCAGGTCGAGGCTGGGGCCCGGGTTTAATGCTCAAACAACGAATCATCACCGCGCTGATCCTGTTGCCGATCGCCTTGTGCGGGTTTTTCCTGCTCGAAGGCTCCGGTTTCGCGCTGTTCATCGGGCTGGTCGTGACCCTCGGTGCCTGGGAATGGGCGCGTCTGGCGGGCTTCACTGAGCAGCCGATCCGCGTTGCCTATGCTGCAGTCGTCGCGTTGATGCTGTTTGTCATGCATATCCTGCCGGGCCTGGCACCTTGGGTGTTGGGCGCTTCGGTGCTGTGGTGGGGCGTGGCGACGTACCTGGTGTTGACGTATCCGCGTTCGAGCGAGCGTTGGTCCAGTGCGGCGACCAAACTGGTGATCGGTCTGTTGATTCTCCTGCCGGCCTGGCAAGGTCTGGTGCAGATCAAACAATACCCATTGGGCAACTGGTTGATCATGGCCGTCATGGTGCTGGTCTGGGGTGCCGACATCGGTGCTTACTTTTCCGGTCGGGCCTTCGGCAAGCGCAAGCTGGCACCGCAGGTCAGTCCCGGCAAGAGCTGGGAAGGCGTGTATGGCGGTCTGGCGCTGAGCCTGGTCATCACCGTCATTGTCGGCCTGGTTCGCGACTGGACGGTTGCCGAGCTTTTCAAAGGGTTGATCGGTGCCGCAATTATCGTGTTCATCTCGGTAGTGGGTGACCTCACCGAAAGCATGTTCAAGCGCCAGTCCGGGGTCAAGGACAGCAGCAATCTGCTGCCCGGCCACGGTGGTGTACTCGATCGCATCGACAGCCTGACGGCAGCGATCCCGGTGTTCGCGGTGTTGTTGTGGATGGCTGCACCGTGAGCCGCCCTCAACAGATTACCGTTCTGGGGGCTACCGGCTCGATCGGTCTGAGTACGCTCGACGTCATCGCTCGTCATCCTGAGCGTTATCAGGTGTTCGCCTTGAGCGGTTTCACTCGCCTGAGTGAGTTGTTCGCGTTGTGCGTCCGTCATACGCCACGGTTTGCCGTTGTGCCAGAGCAGGGCGCTGCCCGAGGCTTGCAGGACGACTTGCGTGCGGCCGGGTTGTCGACCCGCGTTCTGGTGGGGGAGGAGGGGCTGTGTCAGGTCGCTGCCGATCCTGAGGTCGATGCCGTCATGGCCGCCATTGTTGGCGCGGCGGGCCTGCGCCCGACGCTGGCGGCGGTCGAGGCTGGCAAGAAAATACTCCTGGCCAACAAAGAAGCACTGGTGATGTCCGGTGCGTTATTCATGCAGGCCGTGCGTAAAAGCGGTTCGGTGCTGCTGCCGATCGACAGCGAGCACAACGCGATTTTCCAGTGCATGCCGCAGGATTTTGCTCGTGGGCTGGGTGCGGTCGGTGTCCGTCGTATCTTGCTGACAGCTTCCGGTGGTCCTTTCCGTCAGACGCCTATGGCTGAGCTGGTGCATGTAACCCCTGATCAGGCGTGTGCCCATCCGAACTGGTCCATGGGGCGCAAGATTTCGGTAGATTCGGCCAGCATGATGAACAAAGGCCTCGAGCTGATCGAAGCCTGCTGGCTGTTTGATGCCAAGCCGTCGCAGGTCGAAGTGGTGATTCACCCGCAGAGCGTGATTCATTCGCTTGTCGATTACATCGATGGTTCGGTCCTGGCTCAGTTGGGTAATCCCGACATGCGTACGCCTATTGCCAATGCGCTCGCCTGGCCGGAGCGTATCGATTCGGGTGTCGCACCGCTGGATCTGTTTGCCATTGCGCGCCTGGATTTCCAGGCTCCCGATGAAGAGCGTTTCCCATGCCTGCGCCTGGCGCGTCAGGCCGCAGAGGCTGGCAATAGCGCGCCAGCCATGCTCAATGCGGCGAATGAAGTGGCTGTCGCGGCCTTTCTCGACGGGCGGGTTCGCTATCTGGAAATCGCGAGTATCATCGAAGAAGTGTTAAATCTCGAGCCCGTGGTTGCGGTGGATGATCTCGAGGCGGTGTTCACGGCTGACGCGAAAGCGCGAGTACTGGCCGGGCAGTGGTTGAGTCGTCACGGGCGGTAAGTGCTGCAATACGTTGGCCCATGCAGCACCGGATAAGTTGCGGAGAAAGTAGATGAGCGCGCTCTATATGATTGTCGGCACCCTGGTAGCCCTGGGCGTGCTGGTCACTTTCCACGAATTCGGCCATTTCTGGGTCGCACGTCGCTGTGGAGTCAAAGTGCTGCGTTTCTCCGTGGGCTTCGGTATGCCGTTGCTGCGCTGGCACGACAAGAAAGGCACTGAATTCGTGATTGCCGCCATCCCGCTGGGTGGCTACGTGAAAATGCTCGACGAGCGCGAAGGTGAAGTGCCGGCCGATCAGCTCGATCAATCCTTCAATCGCAAATCCGTCCGTCAGCGCATTGCTATCGTGTCGGCGGGGCCGATTGCCAACTTCTTGCTGGCGATGATTTTTTTCTGGGTGCTCGCCATGCTTGGCAGCGAGCAGGTGCGGCCAGTCATTGGTGCCGTTGAGTCCGGCAGTATCGCCGCCAGGGCGGGTTTGAGTGCAGGTCAGGAAATTGTTGCCATTGATGGTGAGCCGACTTCGGGCTGGGGTGCAGTAAATCTGCAACTGGTTCGCCGTCTTGGTGAAAGCGGTTCCCTTCAGTTGCTGGTTCGTGAGCAGGGTTCCACAGCGGATTCGCCGCGTGAGCTGGTGCTGGATAAATGGCTCAAGGGCGCTGACGAGCCGGATCCGATTCGCTCGCTGGGTATTCGCCCATGGCGTCCGGCGTTGCCGCCGGTGCTGGCGGAACTCGATCCGAAAGGCCCGGCGCAGGCTGCCGGCCTGAAAACCGGTGACCGATTGTTGGCTCTGGATGGCAAGGCGCTCGATGACTGGCAACAAGTGGTCGATATCGTCCGTATTCATCCTGATACCAAAATCATGCTGCGCGTCGAGCGCGATGGTGCTCAAATCGACGTCCCTGTGACGCTGGCTTCTCGCGGCGAGAAAAAGTCGCCCAGTGGTTATCTCGGTGCCGGGGTGAAAGCGATCGATTGGCCGCCGGAGATGATTCGCGAGGTCAGTTACGGTCCTTTGGCCGCGATTGGCGAGGGGGCTCGACGCACCTGGACCATGAGCATACTGACCCTCGATTCGCTCAAGAAAATGTTGTTCGGTGAGCTCTCGGTAAAAAACTTGAGTGGACCGATAACCATTGCTAAAGTGGCGGGCGCTTCTGCCCAGTCGGGCGTCGCTGATTTCCTGAATTTCCTTGCTTATCTGAGTATTAGCCTGGGGGTTCTGAATTTGTTGCCCATTCCGGTACTGGATGGGGGGCATTTGTTGTTTTATCTGATTGAGTGGGCGCGTGGTCGCCCCTTGTCGGATCGGGTGCAGGGTTGGGGGATACAGATCGGCATCAGTTTGGTGGTCGGGGTGATGTTGCTCGCTCTGGTCAATGATTTGGGTCGTCTGTAACACTTCGCTGAATTGCGAATCTGCCGCATTTTGCGGCAGTTTGTTTATTGCCAGTTGGAATAAGAAAGGACTTCATGAAACGTCTGCTGCTAACTGCGGTTCTCACCGTATTGATGATCGCCGAAGTTCACGCCGAGTCCTTCACTATCTCTGATATTCGCGTCAATGGCCTCCAGCGGGTCTCCGCGGGTAGCGTCTTTGGTGCCTTGCCGTTGAACGTCGGTGAACAGGCGGATGATCGTCGCCTGGTGGAATCCACTCGTGCGCTGTTCAAAACCGGGTTCTTTCAAGATATCCAGCTGGGCCGCGATGGCAACGTCCTGGTCATTACTGTAGTCGAGCGTCCGTCCGTCGCCAGTATCGAGATCGAGGGTAACAAGGCGATCTCCACTGAAGACCTGATGAAGGGCCTCAAACAGTCCGGTCTGGCCGAAGGCGAGATCTTCCAGCGCGCCACCCTCGAAGGTGTTCGTAACGAGCTGCAGCGCCAGTACGTCGCTCAGGGCCGCTACTCGGCTACCGTTGACACCGAAGTGGTGCCGCAGCCGCGTAACCGCGTCGGCCTCAAGGTCAATATCAACGAAGGCACCGTTGCAGCTATCCAGCACATCAACGTGGTGGGTAACACGGTCTTCCCTGATGAAGACCTGATCGACCTGTTCGAACTCAAGACCACGAACTGGTTGTCGTTCTTCAAGAACGACGACAAGTACGCTCGTGAAAAACTGTCCGGTGACCTGGAGCGTCTGCGTTCCTACTACCTGGACCGTGGCTATATCAACATGGATATCGCTTCGACCCAGGTGTCCATCACCCCGGACAAGAAGCACGTCTACATCACCGTCAACGTCAACGAAGGCGAGAAGTACACCGTTCGTGACGTCAAGCTGAGCGGCGACCTGAAAGTTCCTGAAGACCAGGTCAAGTCCCTGCTGCTGGTGCAGAAAGGCCAGGTGTTCTCGCGCAAGCTGATGACCACTACGTCCGAACTGATCACCCGTCGCCTGGGTAACGAGGGTTACACCTTCGCCAACGTCAACGGCGTACCTCAGCCGCATGATGAAGACCACACCGTCGATATCACTTTCGCGGTCGATCCGGGCAAGCGTGCTTACGTTAACCGCATCAACTTCCGTGGCAACACCAAGTCCGAAGACGAAGTGCTGCGCCGTGAAATGCGTCAGATGGAAGGCGGCTGGGCTTCGACTTACCTGATCGACCAATCCAAGACCCGTCTTGAGCGTCTGGGCTTCTTCAAGGAAGTCAACGTCGAAACCCCGGCTGTACCGGGTGTCGATGACCAGGTTGACGTGAACTACAGCGTTGAAGAGCAAGCGTCCGGTTCGATTACCGCCAGCGTCGGCTTTGCACAGAGTGCCGGTCTGATCCTCGGTGGTTCGATCACCCAGAACAACTTCCTCGGTACCGGTAACAAGGTCAGCGTTGGCTTGACCCGCAGTGAATACCAGAGCCGCTATAACTTCGGTTATGTCGACCCGTACTGGACTGCTGACGGTGTGAGCCTGGGTTACAACGCGTTCTATCGCACCACTGACTACAAAGACCTCGACGTCGACGTTGCCAGCTATGCGGTAGACAGCTACGGTGCCGGCGCCAGCGTCGGTTATCCGATCAGCGAGACTTCGCGTCTGACCTTCGGCCTGACTGCGCAACAGGACAAGATCAAGACTGGCCTGTACACCGTTGACGAAATCTTCGACTTCGTTAACAAGGAAGGCGACAGCTACCTGAACTTCAAGGCTTCGGCCGGTTGGTCCGAGTCGACCCTGAACAAAGGCGTGCTGGCGACCCGTGGTCATTCGCAAAGCCTTGTGCTGGAAACCACGACCCCTGGCAGCGACCTGTCGTTCTTCAAACTCGACTACCGTGGCCAGTTGTTCCAGCCGTTGACCGAAAACTACACCATGCGCCTGCATACCGAGCTGGGTTATGGCGATGGCTACGGTTCGACCGATGGCTTGCCGTTCTATGAAAACTACTATGCTGGTGGTTTCAACTCGGTTCGTGGCTTCAAGGACAGCACCCTGGGTCCTCGCAGTACTCCAAGTACCGGCAAGAACCCTGGCACTGCGCTCGATCCGGACCAGGATCCGCTGCCGTTCGGTGGTAACGTCCTGATCCAGGGCGGTGTGGAGGTTCTTTTCCCTCTGCCGTTCGTCAAGGATCAGCGTTCCCTGCGCACCTCGGTATTCTGGGACGTGGGTAACGTGTTCGACTCGCAGTGCAAGTCGACCACCAATGCCGATGGTTCGAAGTCCAATACACAGTGCAACGACATCAGCCTGAGCAACATGGCCAGCTCTGTCGGTGTAGGCGTGACATGGGTTACCGCACTGGGTCCTCTGAGTTTCGCGTTGGCCATGCCGATCAAGAAACCGGATGAGGCTGAAACTCAAGTGTTCCAATTCTCCCTCGGCCAGACGTTCTAAGCGTCTGACCCAAGATAACGACAATGGATTTTGTAGGAGTGCATCGTGCGTAAGTTGACTCAATTGGTTCTCCTGGCGACCGTACTGGTAGCAGGCCCGGCTTTTGCCGACATGAAAATTGCCGTTCTGAACTATCAAATGGCTTTGCTGGAATCCGATGCGGCCAAGAAGTACGCCGTGGATGCCGAGAAGAAGTTCGGCCCGCAACTGACCAAGCTCAAGACGCTGGAAAGCAGTGCCAAGGGTATTCAGGACCGTCTGATGGCTGGCGGCGACAAGATGCAGCAAGGCGAGCGTGAGCGTCTGGAGCTTGAATTCAAGCAAAAGGCCCGTGACTTCCAGTTCCAGTCCAAGGAATTGAACGAAGCCAAAGCCGTTGCCGACCGTGAAATGCTGAAGCAGCTCAAGCCGAAACTGGACAGCGCTGTGGAAGAAGTCATCAAGAAAGGTGCTTTTGACCTGGTCTTCGAGCGTGGCGCAGTGATTGATGTCAAACCTCAGTACGACATCACTCGCCAGGTTATCGAGCGCATGAATCAGCTGAAGTAATCCATGACAGCGACCATAAAACTCGGCCAGTTGGCCGAGTTCCTCGGCGCCACCCTACGTGGCGACCCAGAGAAGGAAATTACTGGGCTAGCCACTTTGCAAGAGGCTGGCCCAGCTCAGTTGAGCTTTCTGGCAAATCCTCAATACCGCAAATACCTGGCTGACAGCCGGGCTGCAGCACTGTTGCTGAAAGCCGCTGACGCTGAAGGTTTTGCCGGGAATGCGTTGGTCGTACCTGATCCGTACGCCGCCTACGCTCGTGTTTCCCACCTCTTCGATCCCAAGCCCAAGGCGGCTGCCGGCATTCATCCGACCGCAGTGATTGCGGCGGACGCGGTGGTTGATCCAGCGGCGAGCATCGGTGCCTTTGTGGTCATCGAAAGCGGGGCGCGAATTGATGCAGGTACGACCATCGGCGCGCATTGCTTCATCGGCGCTCGTAGCGTTATCGGCGAAGGTGGCTGGCTCGCACCGCGTGTCACGCTGTATCACGACGTGCGCATCGGCAAGCGGGTGGTGATTCAGTCCGGTGCAGTATTGGGTGGCGAAGGCTTCGGCTTTGCCAACGAGAAAGGCATCTGGCAGAAAATCGCCCAGATCGGTGGCGTTCTGGTCGGTGACGATGTGGAGATCGGCGTGAATACTGCCATCGACCGCGGTGCACTGGCCGATACCATTCTTGGTAATGGCGTCAAGCTCGACAATCAGATTCAGATCGCCCACAACGTTCAGGTTGGTGATCACACTGCCATGGCGGCGTGCGTGGGGATTTCCGGCAGCACCAAAATCGGCAAGCATTGCATGCTCGCCGGTGGCGTAGGGCTGGTGGGACATATCGAAATTTGTGACAAGGTTTTCATTACCGGGATGACCATGGTGACCCACTCGATTACCGAGCCGGGTTCCTATTCTTCCGGTACGGCCATGCAACCGGCTGCCGAATGGCGCAAAAGCGCGGCACGTATCCGTCAGCTCGATGACATCGCGCGGCGGCTGCGACAGCTGGAAAAGCGAGTAGGGGAAGTGACCCCTGACGGTATTGCTTCATCAGATGGCTGATACCATTTCCATATCAAGTGTGCACAGCCGCTAGACTGCCTCCTTGATTTGCTAGAGGAGCGCGCGTCAGTCGCGCGTTCCCAATCTTTACATAGGCTTCCCCCCGAAATGATGGACATCAACGAGATTCGCGAATACCTGCCTCACCGTTACCCGTTCCTGCTGGTGGACCGGGTCGTGGATCTGGATGTGGAAGGCAAGCGCATTCGCGCCTACAAGAATGTCAGCATCAACGAACCGTTCTTCAATGGTCACTTCCCTGCGCATCCAATCATGCCGGGCGTACTGATCATCGAAGCGATGGCTCAGGCTGCCGGGATCCTTGGTTTCAAGATGCTGGACGTGAAGCCGGCTGATGGCACCCTGTACTACTTCGTAGGCTCCGACAAACTGCGTTTCCGTCAGCCGGTCAAGCCTGGCGACCAGTTGATCCTTGAAGCCACGTTCATCAGCTGCAAGCGCAAGATCTGGAAGTTCGAATGCCAGGCGTCGGTAGATGGCAAGCCGGTCTGCTCGGCCGAGATCATCTGTGCGGAACAAAAAGTATGAGTTTGATTGACCCTCGCGCAATCATCGATCCGACGGCCATCCTGGCCGACGACGTCGAGGTCGGCCCTTGGTCGATCGTCGGCGCTGGTGTGGAAATCGGCGAGGGGACAGTGATCGGGCCGCATGTGATTCTCAAAGGCCCGACCCGAATCGGTAAGCACAACCGCATCTACCAGTTTTCTTCGGTAGGCGAAGACACGCCCGATCTGAAATACAAGGGTGAAGAAACCCGTCTGGTCATCGGTGACCACAACGTCATCCGTGAAGGCGTGACCATTCACCGCGGGACCATTCAGGACCGTTCCGAAACGACCCTGGGCGATCACAACCTGATCATGGCCTACGCTCACATCGGCCACGACAGCGTCATCGGCAACCATTGCATCCTGGTCAACAACACTGCGTTGGCGGGCCACGTGCATGTTGAAGACTGGGCGATCCTGTCCGGTTTTACCCTGGTTCACCAGTATTGCCACATCGGCGCCCACAGCTTTTCCGGTATGGGTACCGCCATCGGCAAGGACGTTCCAGCGTACGTCACGGTGTTCGGCAACCCGGCCGAAGCGCGCAGCATGAACTTCGAAGGCATGCGCCGTCGTGGTTTCAGCGAAGACGCGATCCACGCCCTGCGCCGTGCCTACAAGGTGGTTTATCGCCAGGGCCTCACGGTTGAGCAGGCACTCGCGGAGCTGGCCGAACCTTCGGAGCAGTTTCCGGAAGTTGCGGTGTTCCGTGACTCCATCCAGTCTTCGACCCGCGGCATCACACGTTAATCATGGCTAATCTGCGTATTGCGCTGGTGGCGGGTGAGGCTTCCGGTGACATTCTGGGCGCCGGTCTCATGCGTGCGCTCAAGGCTCAGCATCCGGCGGTCGAGTTCATCGGTGTCGGTGGCCCGCTGATGCAGGCTGAAGGCCTGACCTCGTATTTTCCGATGGAACGTCTCTCGGTCATGGGGCTGGTGGAAGTGCTCGGTCGGCTGCGCGAGTTGTTGAAACGCCGCAAGAAGCTGATCGCAGACCTGATCGCCGAGAAACCGGACGTGTTCATCGGTATCGATGCGCCGGATTTCAACCTCAATATCGAACTGAAGCTGCGTCAGGCCGGGATCAAGACCGTGCATTACGTCAGCCCGTCGGTGTGGGCGTGGCGGCAGAAGCGGGTGCTGAAGATTCGCGAAGGTTGCGACCTGATGCTGACGCTGTTCCCGTTCGAAGCGAAATTCTATGAAGAGAAGGGCGTGCCGGTGCGGTTTGTCGGTCACACCTTGGCCGATGCGATACCCCTTGAGGCTGATCGTCGCGCTGCACGCGCCGAGCTCGGTTTGCCTGATGGCCCATTGGTCGCGCTGATGCCGGGCAGTCGCGGTGGCGAAGTCGGGCGTCTGGGCGCTTTGTTCCTCGATGCCGCCGAGCGTTTGCGCGCCATGCGCCCTGGCGTGCGGTTCATTATTCCTTGCGCCAGCCCTCAGCGCCGCGTGCAGCTTGAAGAACTGCTTGCCGGTCGCGATCTGCCGCTGACCCTGCTCGACGGCAAGTCCCATCTGGCGCTGGCCGCCTGCGACGCAGTGTTGATCGCCTCCGGAACGGCGACCCTCGAAGCCTTGCTGTACAAGCGTCCGATGGTGGTGGCTTATCGCCTGGCACCGCTGACGTTCTGGATCCTCAAGCGCATGGTGAAAAGCCCTTACGTCTCGTTGCCGAACCTGCTCGCCCAGCGCCTCTTGGTGCCTGAATTGTTACAGGACGATGCAACGGTTGAAGCCTTGGCCCAGACGCTGTCGCCCCTGATCGAAGGTGGCGAAGAGCAGACCCGCGGCTTCGACGAAATCCACCGGACCTTGCGCCTGGATGCCTCCAATCAGGCAGCGGACGCGGTATTGAATCTGATCGGCAAAACACAATGACAAAAGCACAACAGATGGGCCTCGATTTCACCTTGGTCGCCGAAGTCGAAGAGCTGGTTGCCGGTGTTGATGAAGTCGGTCGCGGCCCGCTCTGCGGCGCTGTGGTCACGGCAGCGGTGATCCTCGATCCGAATCGTCCGATCCTTGGCCTCAACGATTCGAAGAAGCTCACCGAAGCCCGCCGCGAAAAACTCTTCGACGAAATCTGCGAAAAAGCCCTGAGCTGGTGCATCGCTCGCGCGGAAGTCGAAGAAATCGACGAGCTGAACATCCTGCATGCCACCATGCTGGCCATGCAGCGTGCGATCGAAGGCCTGCACATTCAGCCAAAACTGGCGATGATCGACGGTAACCGCTGCCCGAAACTGGCCATGCGCGCTGAAGCCGTGGTCAAGGGCGACAGCAAGGTCCCGGCCATCGCCGCGGCCTCGATTCTGGCCAAGGTCAGCCGCGACCGTGAAATGGCGGCATTCGAACTGATTTACCCGGGTTACGGCATCGGCGGTCACAAAGGCTACCCGACGCCCGTTCATCTGGAAGCGCTGGCACGCTTGGGGCCGACGCCGATTCACCGCCGCTCGTTCGCACCGGTGCGGTTGGCGTATGAGGCGCGGGAAAGCCTCATGGAGAGTTAGTCGCGAGGCTGATGTTTTCGCCAAGGCCCGGTACAATCCGGGCCTTGTTGTCTTCACGTTTCTAGACAGGATCACTATGCCGGCTTCATTCGTTCACCTACGCCTGCACACTGAATACTCCCTGGTCGACGGTCTGGTGCGGATCAAACCGCTGGTCAAGACCCTGGTCGGCATGAACATGCCTGCCGTAGCGGTCACCGATCAGAACAACATGTGTTCCCTGGTCAAATTCTATAAAGCCTCGATGGGCGCAGGTATCAAGCCGATCTGCGGCGCCGACTTGTGGCTGTCGAACAAGGACCCGGACAACGCCCTGAGCCGGATCAGCCTGTTGGCGATGAACGCTGTCGGCTATCGCAACCTGACTGAGCTGATCTCCCGCGGTTTCATCGACGGCCAGCGTAATGGCTCGATCATCATCGAGCGTGAGTGGGTGGCCGAGGCCAGCGAAGGCTTGATCATGCTGTCGGCGGCGAAGGAAGGCGAAATCGGCCTGGCCATGCTCAGCGGCAATCCGGCGGAAGCGGAAAAACTGGCACGCGAATGGATGGCGGTGTTCCCGGATCGTTTCTACCTGGAAATCCAGCGCACCAACCGCCCTAACGATGAAGAACAACTGCACGGTGCCGTGGCCCTGGCCGAGAAAATCGGCGCGCCGCTGGTGGCGACCAACGACGTGCGCTTCATCAAGCAGGAAGATTTCGCGGCTCACGAAACCCGCGTCTGCATCGGTGAGGGTCGCGCCCTCGACGATCCGCGGCGGTCGAAGAACTACAGCGATCAGCAATACCTCAAAAGCGCCGAGGAAATGGCCGAGCTGTTCAGCGACATTCCCGAGGCGCTGGAAAACACCGTCGAGATCGCCAAGCGCTGCAACATCGAAGTGAAGCTGGGCACGCACTTCCTGCCCAACTTCCCGATTCCCGATGGCATGACCATCGACGAATATTTCCGCAAGGTGTCCTTCGATGGCCTGGAAGAACGGCTGACCGTTCTGCTGCCCAAGGACACCACCGAAGACTATGAAGCCAAGCGCCAGGTCTACGTCGACCGGTTGAATTTCGAGCTGGATATCATCATCCAGATGGGCTTCCCCGGTTACTTCCTGATCGTTATGGACTTTATCCAGTGGGCCAAGAGCAACGGTGTGCCGGTAGGCCCTGGCCGTGGATCGGGTGCCGGATCGCTGGTGGCCTATGTACAGAAGATCACCGACCTCGACCCGCTGGAATATGACCTGCTGTTCGAACGGTTCCTTAACCCGGAACGGGTCTCCATGCCCGACTTCGACGTTGACTTCTGCATGGACGGTCGTGACCGCGTGATCGACTACGTGGCCGAGAAATACGGGCGCAACGCGGTAAGCCAGATCATCACTTTCGGTTCCATGGCTGCCAAGGCTGTGGTCCGTGACGTGGCGCGGGTCCAAGGCAAGTCCTACGGCCTGGCGGATCGTCTGTCGAAGATGATTCCGTTCGAAGTCGGCATGACCCTGGAAAAAGCCTACGAACAGGAAGAAATCCTGCGTGACTTCATCAAGGTCGATGAAGAAGCCGCGGAAATCTGGGAAATGGCGCGCAAGCTTGAAGGCGTCGTGCGTAACGTCGGTAAACACGCCGGTGGTGTGGTTATCGCGCCGACCAAGCTGACCGACTTCTCGCCGATCTATTGCGACGAGGCCGGTGACGGCCTGGTAACCCAGTTCGACAAGGACGACGTTGAAGCCGCCGGCCTGGTGAAGT
Organism: Pseudomonas sp. BF-RE-22; assembly: GCF_019956155.1. Taxonomy (NCBI): domain Bacteria; kingdom Pseudomonadati; phylum Pseudomonadota; class Gammaproteobacteria; order Pseudomonadales; family Pseudomonadaceae; genus Pseudomonas; species Pseudomonas sp. BF-RE-22. Next base: position 123,577 of record NZ_JAHBDD010000086.1, read on the forward strand.
TCGACTTCCTCGGTCTGCGGACCCTGACGGTCATCGACTGGGCGCTGAAAACCATCAACCGCGACCGCGCCAAGGTCAACGAGCCACCGCTGGACATCGCGTTCATTCCGCTGGACGACAAGCCGACCTACACGCTGCTGCAAAAAGCGGAAACCACCGCGGTGTTCCAGCTCGAGTCGCGCGGCATGAAAGAGCTGATCAAAAAGCTCAAGCCCGACTGCCTGGAAGACTTGATCGCACTGGTGGCCCTGTTCCGTCCGGGCCCTTTGCAATCCGGCATGGTTGACGACTTTATCAACCGTAAGCACGGCCGCGCCGAACTCGCGTACCCGCACTCGGATTACCAGTACGAAGGCCTGAAACCGGTACTGGCACCGACTTACGGCATCATCCTGTATCAGGAACAGGTGATGCAGATCGCCCAGGTCATGGCCGGTTACACCCTCGGCGGTGCGGACATGCTGCGGCGGGCCATGGGTAAGAAAAAGCCCGAAGAAATGGCCAAGCAGCGCGGCGGTTTCATTGAAGGTTGCAAGACCAACAATATCGAAGCCGACCTGGCCGGTAACATTTTCGACCTGGTAGAGAAATTCGCCGGTTACGGCTTCAACAAATCCCACTCCGCCGCCTACGGGCTGGTGTCGTACCAGACCGCGTGGCTGAAAACGCACTACCCGGCGCCGTTCATGGCCGCGGTACTGTCGGCGGATATGCACAACACCGACAAGGTCGTGACCTTGATCGAAGAAATTCGCACCATGAAGCTGCGTCTCGACGCGCCGGATGTGAATACTTCGGAGTTCAAGTTCACGGTGAACGACGAAGGCCGCATCATTTACGGCCTCGGCGCGATCAAGGGTGTGGGCGAAGGCCCGGTGGAGGCGATTACCGAGGCGCGTCAGGACGGTCCGTTCAAGGATCTGTTCGATTTCTGCGCCCGTGTCGACCTCAAGCGCATCAACAAGCGCACCCTCGACGGTTTGATCCGCAGCGGTGCGCTGGATCGTCTGGGCCCGTATTTCCATGACGAACCGAAAGCCTATCAGGCGAGCATCGACCAGAACCGCGCAGTGCTGCTGAATGCGATGGAAGGGGCGATCAAGGCCGCCGAACAAACCGCTCGCACCCACGACAGTGGCCACGCCGATCTGTTTGGCGGGCTGTTCGTCGAGGCAGACGCCGACGTCTACGCCAATCACCGCAAGGCGAAAGAGCTGACCCTGAAGGAACGCCTGAAAGGGGAGAAAGACACCCTGGGCCTGTACCTGACCGGTCACCCGATCGACGAATACGAAGGCGAAATCCGCCGCTTTGCCCGTCAGCGCATCATCGATCTGAAGCCGGCTCGTGATACGCAGACCGTCGCGGGCATGATCATCGCCCTGCGTGTGATGAAGAACAAAAAGGGCGACAAGATGGGGTTCATCACCCTTGACGATCGTTCTGGGCGGATCGAAGCTTCGTTGTTTGCCGATGCGTTCCATTCGGCGCAGTCGCTGTTGCAGACTGATGCGATGGTTGTTGTCGAGGGCGAAGTCAGCAACGACGATTTCTCCGGCGGTTTGCGCCTGCGGGTCAAGCGGGTGATGAGCATGGAAGATGCGCGCACCAACCTGGCCGAAAGTCTGCGCTTGAAGCTGCAGACCAAGGATTTGAAAGGCGATCAGCTACGCTGGCTGGGTGAGCTGTTCAAGCGTCACCGAGGTGCGTGCCCGATCACCATGGAGTACACGAGCCCCGATGCGAAGGCCTTGCTGCAGTTCGGCGAGACCTGGCGAATCGACCCGGCGGATGCGTTGATTCAAGCCTTGCGTGACCAGTTCGGGCGAGACAACGTCTTCCTCCAATACCGTTGACGGTCAGGTAGCAACTGAACGCCCTGATCTCGACCTGAATTTTTAATCTCGACCTGAACGCGCCTCTCCCTTAAGGTAGGGCGCGAATAGACAACCGGCCGGCCCAAGCTCTCTTGGACGTCGACCCAAGACGGACGCCTATGAACCCGAATTTTCTAGATTTCGAACAGCCGATCGCCGACCTGCAAGCCAAGATCGAAGAGTTGCGCTTGGTCGGTAACGACAATTCGCTGAATATCGGCGATGAGATCTCCCGCCTGCAGGACAAAAGCAGCACGCTGACCGAAGACATCTTCGGCAAGCTGACCAGCTGGCAGATCGCGCGTCTGGCGCGTCACCCGAAACGTCCATACACCCTGGACTACATCGAACACATCTTCACCGAGTTCGACGAACTGCACGGCGACCGTCACTTCTCTGACGACGCTGCCATCGTTGGCGGCGTGGCCCGTCTGGACGACCAGCCGGTGATGATCATCGGTCACCAGAAAGGCCGCGAAGTGCGCGAGAAGGTTCGCCGCAACTTCGGTATGCCGCGTCCGGAAGGCTACCGCAAGGCGTGCCGCCTGATGGAAATGGCCGAGCGCTTCAAAATGCCGATCCTGACCTTCATCGACACGCCGGGTGCTTACCCGGGCATCGACGCTGAAGAGCGCAACCAGAGCGAAGCGATTGCCTGGAACCTGCGTGTCATGGCTCGCCTGAAAACCCCGATCATCGCCACCGTCATCGGTGAAGGTGGTTCCGGTGGTGCACTGGCAATCGGCGTGTGCGATCAGTTGAACATGCTGCAGTACTCGACCTACGCGGTGATCTCGCCGGAAGGTTGTGCGTCGATTCTGTGGAAAACCGCCGAAAAAGCGCCGGATGCCGCTGAAGCCATGGGCATCACCGCCGAGCGCCTGAAAGGCCTGGGCATCGTTGACAAAGTGATCGGCGAGCCTCTGGGCGGCGCTCATCGCGACCCGGTGGCGGCCGCTGCATCGATCCGTGCCGAGCTGACCTCGCAACTGGCGATGCTGAAGAAGTTCGATAACGACGCGCTGCTCAAGCGCCGTTACGAGCGACTGATGAGCTACGGTCTCTAAGCCGGGCGCGCAATATCCCTGTGGGAGCGAGCCTGCTCGCGATTGCGGTTTAACATTCAACTAATCGGTTGGCTGTTTGACCGCAATCGCGAGCAGGCTCGCTCCCACATTTGATTTGTGCAAAGGGAAAGATATGGATCGGCCCACGATTGATTTGCCTTCCCGGCTTTTGATGAATCTGAACCCGTGGCGCAATGCTGCGAAATGGCACATCGCCTTCTCCGGTGGACTCGACTCCACGGTCCTTCTGCACCTTCTCGCCCATCTCGCCAAAACCGAACACCTCCCTGAGCTGAAAGCTATCCACATTCATCACGGCCTCCAGTCTGCGGCCGACGCGTGGCCGGAGCATTGCCAGTCAGTCTGTGATGCGCTGGGAATACCGCTACAGGTCGTTCACGTCCAGGTTCAGCCCGGCGCCAGCCTTGAGCGTGCAGCCCGTGACGCGCGTTATGGTGCGTTCATCGAGGCTACTCAAGCCAATGAAGTGCTGTTGACCGCCCAGCATCGTGATGATCAGGCGGAAACCCTGTTGTTCCGATTGCTGCGTGGGGCAGGGGTGAGAGGGTTGTCGGGGATGCCGCGCCAGCGTGTGTTGGGCAAAGGGCATCTGGTGCGACCCTTGCTCGATGTCACGCGAGCAGAGTTGGAGGGGTACGCGAACCAGTGCTCATTGAGCTGGATCGAGGATCCTTCCAATCAGGATCGACGTTTCTCGCGTAATTACTTGCGCAATCAGGTGTTCCCGGTGCTGACCGAGCGCTGGCCTCAAGCGATGGCGACTATGGCTCGCAGCGCCGCGCATCTGAGCGAAGCGCAGGAATTGCTCGATGAGTTGGCGCAAATCGATCTGGCCCAGGCCAGCTCCATCAGTGAATTCGATTGGCTGGGTGTGCCGTCACTTGAGCTTTCTACGCTTGCCAGCCTGTCCGCCGCTCGCCAGCGAAATGCAGTGAGTCACTGGCTCTCGGCATTGACCCGTTTACCGGATAGCGACCATTGGTCGGGTTGGGAAGATTTTCGTGATGCTGCCGCGGATGCGTCTCCGGTCTGGCGCTTGGCTGATGGGGAATTGCATCGGGCGAACGGGCGGATCTGGTGGCTGTCGGGCTGCTGGCTGCGAACGCCGCCGCCCGCGCCTGATTGGACTGATCCCTCGCTATCGCTGGCGTTGCCGGATAACGGCGTGCTCTCACTCACCGGTCAAACCCCCGATGGCCCGCTGCATATCCGCTATCGTGAAGGGGGTGAGGTCATGAGTCTGCCCGAGCGCGGCCATCGTGATCTGAAGCGTTTGCTCAACGAACGCGGCGTCCCGGGCTTCGTCCGTGGCAGATTGCCGTTGCTCTATCAGGGCGAGCAATTGTTGGCGGTGGCGAGGCTGCAAGGTTTGAATGGCAGTGAGCAGGACGGCTGGAATTTGCATTGGCAGCCACCGAACGAAGATCAAGGTTTGAGCTGAAAGGGGCTTTCCGGTAGACTACGCTCCCTTCTTGATACAACTTCTGTGGATTCGCCTGAATTGCAGGAGTTGCCGATTACCAAGCAGTCTTTGCTGGGCGATTCCAAAAAATGTGTAGCGAGCAACGTACCGGTGTTTCATCTTCCGGTCTGTCCCAACGCGGCGGTTTTTTTGAAAGGTGCACTGTGATTAATGCAGGTGATCGGGGGCTTCGGCCTTCCTTCGCTTTCCCCGGCGGCTCGGACCGCTTTAACGCAGACTTCTAGGGTTTTTCATGACGCGCTACATATTCGTCACGGGCGGTGTTGTTTCTTCATTGGGGAAAGGCATTGCATCGGCTTCATTGGCGGCCATCCTGGAGGCGCGGGGACTTAAGGTCACCATGCTGAAGCTGGATCCGTACATCAACGTCGATCCGGGCACCATGAGCCCGTTCCAGCACGGTGAAGTGTTCGTCACCCACGACGGCGCCGAGACCGACCTGGACCTGGGTCACTACGAGCGGTTCATCCGCACGACCATGACCCAGAACAACAACTTCACCACCGGCCGTGTCTACGAACACGTCCTGCGCAAAGAGCGCCGTGGTGATTACCTGGGCGCGACCATCCAGGTGATCCCGCACATCACCGACGAAATCAAGCGCCGGATCATCAAGGGCGCCGGCGATGCCGACGTGGCCATGGTCGAGATCGGTGGCACCGTGGGTGACATCGAATCCCAACCGTTCCTCGAAGCCATCCGCCAGCTGCGTTTCGAAGTCGGCGCCAAGCGCGCGATGCTGATGCACCTGACACTGGTGCCGTACATCGCCACTGCCGGCGAAACCAAAACCAAGCCAACCCAGCACTCGGTCAAGGAGCTGCGCTCCATCGGCCTGCAACCTGACGTGCTGGTGTGCCGCTCCGATCACCCGATCGACATCTCCTCGCGTCGCAAGATCGCGCAATTCACCAACGTTGAAGAACGTGCGGTGATCGCGCTGGAAGACGCCGACACCATCTACAAGATCCCGGGCATCCTGCATTCGCAAGGCCTGGATGATTTTGTGGTCGAGCGTTTCGGCCTGCAATGTGGCGGTGCTGATCTGTCCGAGTGGGAAGCCGTGGTTGACGCCAAGCTCAATCCTGAGCACGAAGTCACCATCGCCATGGTCGGCAAGTACATGGAATTGCTGGACGCCTACAAGTCGCTGATCGAAGCGATGAGTCACGCCGGCATCAGCAACCGCACCAAGGTCAACCTGCGCTACATCGATTCCGAAGACATCGAAAACCAGGGCACCGCGCTGCTGGAAGGCGTCGACGCGATTCTGGTTCCAGGCGGCTTCGGTCTGCGTGGCGTGGAAGGCAAGATCACCGCCGTCCAGTTCGCTCGCGAAAACAAGGTTCCGTACCTCGGCATCTGCCTGGGCATGCAAGTGGCGGTCATCGAGTTCGCTCGTAACGTCATGGGCTGGAAAGACGCCAACTCCACCGAGTTCGATCGTGCAAGCGGTCACCCGGTCGTGGGTCTGATCACCGAGTGGGAAGACGCCACCGGCGCCGTCGAAACCCGTACCGAAACCTCCGATCTGGGCGGCACCATGCGTCTCGGCGCGCAGGATTGTCTGCTGGAGCCGGGTTCCCTGGTTCACGGTTGCTACGGCAAGGACGTGATCGTCGAGCGTCACCGTCACCGCTACGAAGTGAACAACAACCTGCTGCCGAAAATCATGGAAGCCGGTCTGAAAATCTCCGGTCGCTCCGGTGATGGCGCGCTGGTTGAAGTGGTCGAAGCCCCGGATCATCCATGGTTCGTCGCTTGCCAGTTCCACCCTGAGTTCACCTCGACGCCACGCGACGGTCACCCGTTGTTCAGCGGCTTCGTCAAAGCAGCTTTGGCTCAACACCAGAAGAAGGCTTGAACCTTATGGCGCAGAAGATCATCCGCGTAGGCGATATCGAGATTGCCAACGACAAGCCAATGGTGCTTTTCGGTGGCATGAACGTGCTGGAAAGCCGCGACATGGCGATGCAGGTCTGCGAAGAGTACGTGAAGGTTACCGAGAAACTCGGTATCCCTTACGTGTTCAAGGCCAGCTTCGACAAGGCCAACCGTTCCTCCGTGACCTCTTACCGTGGCCCCGGCCTGGAAGAGGGCATGCGGATTTTCCAGGACATCAAGCAAGCCTTCGGCGTGCCGATCATCACTGACGTCCACGAGCCTGAACAGGCCGCGGTCGTCGCTGAAGTCTGCGACATCATCCAGCTGCCGGCCTTCCTGTCGCGCCAGACCGACCTCGTGGTCGCGATGGCCAAGACCGGTGCGGTGATCAACATCAAGAAAGCCCAGTTCCTCGCACCTCAGGAAATGAAACACATCCTGAACAAGTGCGTGGAAGCGGGTAACGATCAGTTGATCCTCTGCGAGCGTGGTTCGAGCTTCGGCTACAACAACCTGGTGGTCGACATGCTCGGCTTCGGCATCATGAAGCAGTTCGAGTACCCGGTGTTCTTCGACGTGACCCACGCGCTGCAAATGCCTGGCGGTCGTGCCGATTCCGCCGGCGGTCGTCGCGCCCAGGTCCTCGATCTGGCGAAAGCCGGGATCAGCCAGTCACTGGCCGGTCTGTTCCTCGAAGCCCACCCGGACCCGGACAACGCCAAATGCGACGGCCCTTGCGCCTTGCGTCTGGACAAACTGGAGCCATTCCTGGCCCAGCTCAAAGCTTTGGACGAACTGGTGAAGAGTTTTCCGACGGTAGAAACCGCGTAATCCTCATTTCTCCGGTAAAGTACCGCACGATTTGTTGCTCAGGCCCTCGGGCCTGAGCCTTATCGTCCGCAAGTCTGCCCGTTGCACATCACTTGCCGGCGATAAAAGATTTCCTTCAGCTGCGTCGTTTTCGTCAACTTTGGAGTGTTTACAACAATGGCAAAAATCGTCGACATCAAAGGTCGTGAAGTTCTCGACTCCCGTGGCAACCCCACCGTGGAAGCGGACGTGCTTCTCGATAACGGCATCATCGGCAGTGCTTGCGCGCCGTCCGGTGCTTCCACTGGCTCGCGTGAAGCGCTCGAGCTGCGTGATGGCGACAAGAGCCGTTACCTGGGCAAAGGCGTTCTGAAAGCCGTCGCCAACATCAACGGTCCGATCCGCGACCTGTTGAAAGGTACAGATCCGAGCGACCAGAAAGCGCTGGATCACGCGATGATCAAGCTGGACGGTACTGAAAACAAAGGCTCCCTGGGCGCCAACGCGATCCTCGCCGTTTCCCTGGCCGCGGCCAAGGCAGCAGCTCAGGACCAGGACCTGCCGCTGTACGCACACATCGCCAACCTGAACGGCACCCCGGGTGTTTACTCGATGCCGGTTCCGATGATGAACATCATCAACGGTGGCGAGCACGCCGATAACAACGTCGACATCCAGGAATTCATGGTTCAGCCGGTTGGCGCCAAGTCTTTCTCGGAAGGTCTGCGCATGGGCACCGAGATTTTCCATCACCTCAAAGCTGTGTTGAAGGCCCGTGGCCTGAGCACTGCCGTCGGTGACGAAGGTGGTTTCGCACCGAACCTGGCTTCCAACGAAGACGCTTTGAAAGTGATCTCCGAAGCCGTGGCCAACGCCGGTTACAAGCTGGGCACCGACGTGACCCTGGCACTGGACTGCGCGGCCAGCGAGTTCTACGAAGACGGCAAGTACAACCTGTCCGGCGAAGGCCAGGTGTTCACCGCTGAAGGTTTCGCCGATTACCTGAAAGGCCTGACCGAGCGTTACCCGATCATCTCCATCGAAGATGGCCTGGACGAGTCCGACTGGGCTGGCTGGAAAATCCTCACCGACAAGATCGGCGAGAAGACCCAGCTGGTAGGCGACGACCTGTTCGTAACCAACACCAAGATCCTGAAAGAAGGCATCGATAAAAAGATCGCCAACTCGATCCTGATCAAGTTCAACCAGATCGGCACCCTGACCGAAACCCTGGAAGCCATCCAGATGGCCAAGGCCGCCGGTTACACCGCCGTGATCTCGCACCGCTCCGGCGAAACCGAAGATTCGACCATTGCCGACCTGGCTGTGGGCACTTCGGCTGGCCAGATCAAGACCGGCTCCCTGTGCCGTTCCGATCGCGTTTCCAAGTACAACCAACTGCTGCGTATCGAAGAGCAGTTGAACGGCAAAGCCAAGTACAACGGCCGCAGCGAGTTCCGCGGGTAAGCTGTAGAAGGTAAAAAGACACCGGATTGTGTCGGAAAAATCGCGACAGCGACGTTTTTGCCACTAATCTGATGCCTTAAGAGCACAAGCCTGGATTTTCCAGGCTTCGTGCTATCAGAAGCTTCAAAGTTTTGGCATGGCTGTCTTTTTTCACTGGATACCTGATATTCGATGCGCAGTCCCAATTGGTTGTTCCTCGTCTTGCTCTTGTTGCTGGCTGGCCTGCAATACCGCCTGTGGGTGGGTAATGGCAGTCTGGCGCAAGTGGCCGAGCTGACTCAGCAGATCGCGGATCAACACGCAGAGAACGAAGGCTTGCTGGAACGCAATCGGGTCATGGACGCCGAAGTCAGTGAATTGAAAAAAGGCATGGAGACCGTTGAAGAGCGGGCTCGCCATGAGTTGGGCATGGTCAAGGACGGTGAAACCCTTTACCAGTTGGCTCAATGAATTCCTCGTTACCGGCCTTCTGGGCCGTTATCCCTGCCGCGGGCGTCGGTGCCCGTATGGCCGCAGACCGTCCCAAGCAATATTTGCACCTGGGCGGGCGCACTATTCTTGAACACAGCCTTGGCTGTTTCCTTGATCATCCTTCCCTGAAGGGGCTGGTGGTCAGTCTGGCTGTTGATGATCCTTATTGGCCCAATCTGGCATGCGCCGGCGATTCGCGTATTCAACGCGTTGACGGTGGTGCCGAGCGTTCCGGGTCGGTGCTCAATGCCTTGCTGCACTTGCATGCGTTGGGTGCGGACGATGAGGATTGGGTGTTGGTCCACGATGCTGCGCGGCCGAATCTGAGCCGCGATGATCTGGACAAGTTGCTGGTTGAACTGGCTGACGATCCGGTCGGCGGGCTGCTGGCGGTTCCGGCACGCGATACCCTGAAGCGGGTCGACAAGCACGGTCGTGTCGTTGAAACCGTGGACCGCAGCGTGATCTGGCAGGCGTATACGCCGCAGATGTTTCGACTTGGCGCGTTGCATCGGGCGTTGGCGGACAGTCTGGTGGCGGATGCGGTGATCACTGATGAAGCGTCGGCGATGGAGTGGGCTGGTATGGCTCCTCGCTTGATAGAAGGGCGTTCCGATAATCTGAAAGTCACTCGCCCTGAAGACCTGGAGTGGCTGCGGCAGCGTTGGGCCAATCGCCGCTAGAGTGCTTTCATCATTCTGAAACCGCGTCGCGTCCTTCGCGAGCAAGCCCGCTCCCACATTCGGTCGCATTCTTTCTGAAGGAACTCGGTGAACTGTGGGAGCGGGCTTGCTCGCGAAAGCGGTAGTCCAGACAGCAAATCCGGCAATGATTTACATCAGCTTCGGTACTCCGGTCTTTGTGCCAACCCTTCCTTCAAATAATCCACCAACTTGCGCACCTTCGGCGACAGATGCCGCTGCTGTGGATAAAGCGCCCAAACGGCAGTATTCGGCGGCTGATGAGCCTCCAGCAGCGAAATCAAATCCCCGGTTTTCAGATGCTCCAGCACGTAGTAATCCGGCAGCTGACAGAGCCCGACGCCCTGTAACGCCGCATCCAGCACTGCTTGCCCACTGTTGCAACGCCAGTTTCCCTGCACCCGCTGGGAAAATTCCCGCCCGTTCTGTTCCAGTTGCCACAGGTCCGAACTACCGATGAGGCAGTTGTGGCGGCTCAATTCCGACAAGCTATGTGGGCGACCATACCGTTCCAGGTAGGACGGCGACGCACACAAATACATGCGTCGCGGTGCCAGTCGCGTGGCGACCAGTCGTGAGTCCTGAAGGCGGCCGAGGCGGATCGCCAGGTCCAGGCCTTCATGCACCAGATCGAGTTGACGGTTGCTCAGTTCGATATCAATCCGCAGTTGCGGATAAAGCCCCATGAATCGCGTCACCAGCGGCACGATAAAGCGCTCGCCGTAGGCCACTGCGCAGGTCATGCGCAACATGCCTTTGGGCTCGCTGGTCAGGTCGCCGACGGCTCTGAGTGCCTCTTCACGACCGTCCTGCAACCGTTGGCAATGCTGCAAAAACGTTTGCCCGGCTTCGGTCAGCGTGACTCGCCGGGTGCTGCGGTACAGCAGGCGCGTCTGAAGGCGTTCTTCGAGGCGTACTATTTGGCGACTGATGTGGGAGGAAGACACCCCAAGACGCTCTGCCGCCGCCGTAAACTGGCTGCACTCGGCCACGGCGACGAACTCGTCGATACCTTCCCAGCGGTTCTCGGACATTAACGATTATCCCTGTATGGCAATAATGTTTTGCTTTTGTCCGGATTATTCACCGTAAGGCGCTGTATTACACTCACTGTCTCGTTTTATTCACTGGAGAACCATCATGATCAAGTCGCGCGCCGCCGTTGCCTTCGAGGCCAAGAAACCCCTCGAGATCGTTGAAGTCGATGTCGCCCTGCCCAAGGCCGGTGAAGTTCTGTTGCGTGTGGTTGCCTCCGGTGTCTGTCATACCGATGCCTACACCCTGTCGGGCGCTGACCCGGAAGGTATCTTCCCGTCGATCCTCGGTCACGAAGGTGGCGCGGTGGTTGAAGCGATTGGCGAGGGCGTGACCTCGGTCGCTGTCGGCGATCATGTGATCCCGCTGTACACCCCGGAATGCCGCAAGTGCAAATTCTGCCTGTCGGGCAAGACCAACCTGTGTCAGGCGATTCGTGCGACCCAGGGCAAAGGCCTGATGCCAGATGGCACCACGCGTTTTTCCTACAAGGGCCAGCCGATTTTCCACTACATGGGCACTTCGACGTTCTCCGAATACACCGTGCTGCCGGAAATTTCCGTCGCCAAGATTCCTAAAGAAGCGCCGCTGGAAAAAGTCTGCCTGCTGGGCTGCGGCGTCACCACCGGCATTGGTGCGGTACTCAACACAGCCAAGGTAAAACCGGGTGATACCGTGGCAATTTTCGGTCTTGGCGGTATTGGTCTGTCGGCGGTCATTGGCGCGGTAAAAGCCAAGGCTGCGCGCATCATCGCCATCGACATCAACCCGGCCAAATTCGAGATCGCCAAACAGTTGGGTGCAACCGACTGCGTGAACCCGAAAGACTTCGACCGTCCGATCCAGGAAGTCATCGTCGACATGACCGATGGCGGCGTCGACTTTTCCTTCGAGTGCATCGGCAATGTCCAATTGATGCGCGCCGCACTTGAGTGCTGCCACAAAGGTTGGGGCGAGTCGGTGATCATCGGCGTCGCCGGTGCCGGTCAGGAAATCGCTACCCGCCCATTCCAGTTGGTCACCGGTCGCGTCTGGCGCGGTTCGGCGTTCGGCGGTGTGCGCGGTCGTACCGAGTTGCCGAGCTATGTCGAAATGGCCGAGACCGGCGAAATCCCGCTGGATACGTTCATCACCCACACCATGGGCCTGGAAGATATCAACAAGGCTTTCGACCTGATGCATGAAGGAAAAAGCATCCGTTCCGTCATTCATTTCTGAGGTCGGTCATGAGCCTGGAAAATATCTCCTGCCAGAAAAGCTTCGGCGGCTGGCACAAACGCTACCGGCACCGCTCCGACGTGCTCGGTTGCGACATGGTGTTTGCCGTGTACCTGCCGCCGCAAGCGGAGCAGGGCGGCAAACTGCCTGTGCTGTACTGGTTGTCCGGCCTGACCTGCACCGACGAAAACTTCATGCAAAAGGCCGGCGCCATGCGCATGGCCGCCGAGCTTGGGTTGATCATCGTTGCCCCGGACACCAGCCCGCGCGGTCCCGATGTGCCGGGTGATCCGGACGGTGCCTGGGACTTCGGCCTAGGCGCCGGGTTTTATCTGAATGCCACGCAGGAACCCTGGTCGCGGCACTATCGGATGCATGACTATGTCGTGCAGGAATTGCCGGCATTGGTCGAAGCCCATTTCCCGGCTTCGGACAAGCGCGGTATCAGCGGCCACTCCATGGGCGGTCACGGCGCGCTGGTCTGTGCGTTGCGCAATCCGGGGCGTTATCAGTCGGTGTCGGCGTTCTCGCCGATCAACAATCCGATGGATTGCCCGTGGGGTCAGAAAGCCTTTTCCCGTTACCTGGGCGAAGACCGTTCGAAGTGGCGCGAGTGGGATGCCTGTGCGCTGATTGCCGAGGCTGACGAGAAGCTGCCGCTGTTGGTCGACCAAGGTGATCGAGATGATTTTCTCGCCACCCAGCTCAAGCCTGAAGCCCTGCAACAGGCGGCCAAACTGGCCGGTCATCCGCTGACGTTGCGCTTGCAACCGGGCTACGACCACAGCTATTTCTTCATCGCCAGCTTCATCGATGAACACTTGCAGCATCATGGACGTGCTCTAAGCGCCTAATGACTGACAAAGCAGGTAGAATCACGCCCTGACAAAAATCGGGGCGTTTTTTTATGCGTATTGGCCACGGCTATGATGTGCACCGTTTCGCTGAAGGCGATTTCATTACTCTGGGCGGCGTGCGCATTGCACACGGCTTCGGGCTGCTCGCTCATTCCGACGGTGACGTCCTGCTGCACGCCTTGAGCGATGCCTTGCTCGGCGCTGCTGCGCTGGGTGATATCGGCAAGCATTTCCCGGACACCGACCCGACATTCAAGGGTGCCGACAGCCGTGTGCTGTTGCGTCATGTCGTCGCACTGGTCCACGCCAAGGGCTGGAAGGTCGGCAACGTCGATAACACCATCGTCGCCCAGGCGCCGAAAATGGCCCCGCATATCGAATCGATGCGTGCGCTGATTGCCGCGGATCTTCAAGTTGAGTTGGATCAAGTGAACGTGAAAGCTACCACCACCGAAAAGCTCGGCTTTGTCGGTCGCGAAGAAGGTATTGCCGTGCACTCCGTTGCCTTGTTGCTGCGCGCATGAACGAACTGCAATTGCTTGGCCCGCGTGCCTATGGTGAAGCCCTCGGCACCGCTGTACTGAAAGCTACGGCGGAAGATTTCCAGGTCGATGAAGTCCTCAATATTCCGCTCAGCGGCGACGGCGAGCACCTGTGGATCTGGGTGGAAAAACGCGGCCTGAATACCGAAGAGGCAGCACGTCGAATCGCCAAGGCGGCGGGCGTGCCGTTGCGCACCGTCAGTTACGCCGGTCTCAAGGATCGTCAGGCGCTGACGCGTCAGTGGTTCAGCGTGCAACTGCCGGGCAAGGCCGACCCCGATCTGTCGGCGGCGGAAAACGATACGCTGAAAATCCTCAAGACCGGTCGGCACAAACGCAAGCTGCAACGCGGTGCCCACTCGGCCAACGGTTTTACTTTGCGCCTCACGCAATTCGCTGGCGACAAAGCGGCGATCGAAGCGCGTCTGCAACTGATCGCCAAACAAGGTATTCCGAATTATTTCGGCGCCCAGCGTTTCGGCTTTGACGGTGGCAACGTGGTCGATGCCCGAGGCTGGGCCGCGCGCAAGGCTTTGCCGGAGCAGCGCAATGTGCGTTCGCGTCTGCTTTCCACCGCCCGCAGTTTTCTGTTTAACCAAGTGTTGGCGGCGCGCGTTGCTGATGGCACCTGGCAGCAAGCGCAGGTTGGCGATCTGTTGGCGTTTACCGACAGCCGCAGTTTTTTTCCGGCTGGTGAGGCCGAGTGCAGCGACCCGCGTCTGGCGATTCTCGACCTGCACCCGACCGGCCCACAGTGGGGTGAAGGTGACTCGCCTGCGATGGGCGCTGTCCATGAACTGGAGCAGGCAATCGCCGCCCGCGAAGCAGACCTTCGCGATTGGTTGATTAATGCCGGAATGAGCCACGAACGTCGCATCCTGCGGCTGCCCATTGGTGGGTTGACGTGGCATTATCCCGAGCCTGACATTCTGCAACTGGAATTCGTCCTGCCGGCCGGATGCTTTGCCACTGTATTGGTGCGCGAGCTTGTTGATCTGGTGCCGGTGGGGCAGACGGACAGCCCATGCGTATTCTGATTTCTAACGACGATGGGGTAACCGCACCCGGTCTCGCCGCGCTTTATGCTGCGCTGGCGGATTACACCGAATGCGTGGTTATCGCCCCGGACCAGGACAAAAGCGGCGCCAGCAGTTCGCTGACGCTCGACCGTCCGCTGCACCCGCAAACCCTGGCCAACGGCTTTATCAGCCTTAATGGCACACCGACCGATTGCGTGCACCTGGGCCTCAACGGCTTGCTGGAGCGCGAAGCGGACATGGTGGTTTCCGGCATTAACCTGGGCGCCAACCTGGGGGACGATGTGTTGTATTCCGGTACCGTGGCAGCGGCCCTCGAGGGGCGTTTCCTGAAGCGGCCATCGTTTGCCTTTTCGTTGGTCTCACGGCAGGTCGAGAACCTTCCCACAGCCGCTTACTTTGCGCGCAAACTGGTGGAAGCCCACGCTGACCTTGACCTGCCACCGCGCACGGTGCTGAACGTGAACATTCCCAATTTGCCGCTGGACCACATCCGCGGAATCCAGCTGACGCGCCTCGGCCATCGCGCCCGCGCCGCGGCACCGATGAAAGTGGTCGACCCGCGCGGCAAGTCCGGTTACTGGATCGCCGCCGCCGGGGACGCCGAAGACGGCGGCCCGGGCACCGACTTCCATGCGGTGATGCAAGGCTATGTATCCATCACGCCGCTGCAACTGGATCGCACCTTCAATGATGCTTTCGCAAGTCTCGACGGCTGGCTGGAGGGACTGCGCTGATGGCTCGTGAACAAGACCCGATGCATCGCGGTATCGGGATGACCTCGCAACGCACCCGCGAGCGTCTGATTCAGCGGTTGTACGAGGAAGGCATTTCCAACACCAAGGTGCTGGAAGTGATCCGCCTTACGCCACGACACCTGTTTGTCGACGAAGCGCTGGCGCACCGTGCCTACGAAGACACGGCGTTGCCGATCGGTAACAACCAGACGATCTCCCAGCCTTACATGGTAGCCCGCATGAGCGAGCTGCTGCTGGAGGCGGGGCCTCTGGACAAGGTAATGGAAATCGGCACAGGGTCGGGTTATCAGACCGCAATCCTGTCGCAACTGGTCGAGCGGGTTTTTTCCGTCGAACGCATCAAGGTTCTGCAGGACCGGGCCAAGGAACGCCTGGTTGATCTGAACTTGCGCAATGTGGTTTTCCGCTGGGGCGATGGTTGGGAAGGCTGGCCTGCGCTGGCGCCGTACAACGGCATTATCGTGACGGCGGTGGCGACCGATGTACCTCAGGCCTTGCTCGATCAGTTGGCACCTGGAGGGCGACTGGTCATACCGGTCGGTTCGGGTGAAGTGCAACAGTTGATGCTGATCATCCGCGAAGAACACGGGTTTTCCAGGCGTGTTCTGGGGGCGGTGCGTTTCGTTCCATTGCTCAACGGCCCCCTGGCCTGAGCATTTGTCCGGGCGCTGTGAATTCTCTTCGATTGCCTCTGTCTTACAGCGGCGTCGATCGGTTAAACGGGTTTCATCGTCAGGTAGCAAACGTGTGCTTCGCTTCATTAAAGGTAAAGCCTGCACAGCCCGTTATACTGGTGACACTTCATGCCGGGAGCACGGCAATTCAATATTTCAGCCACCACAAAGGGAGCGGCGGGTGAGTCTCACAGTCATTGCGCAGCGAATGGGTATAACGAGCTTTCAGCGCCTGGTGACTGGCCTAGTCTTGAGTACCTTGCTGGTCGGTTGTTCCAGCAACAAGTCGAGCGACGTACGCGTCGTCGATCGCAACAATGCCGTGGCCCAGCGTCCGGCAGTGACCACGGGTCAGTATGTGGTTCGACCTAAAGACACCTTGTTCTCCATCGCCTTTCGCTACGGCTGGGACTACAAAGCCCTCGCCGCACGCAACAACATTCCTGCGCCTTACACGATACATCCGGGTCAGACGATTCGCTTTGACGGTCGCACCGGTTCAACGCCGGCGGCGGTGGCCAGCCCGGCCGATTCGGCGCCTTCATCGTCGAGTAAAACCACAGTAATCCGGCGCCAGCCAAATGGCGCAACTACGACGACAACGGTGGTTGCACCGTCCGTCGCCAACAAGCCAGCACCTGCTCCGATGCCTCCCGCAGGCCCGGCCCCGACCGGCTGGGGGTGGCCTTCTAATGGCATTCTCATTGGAAAATTCTCTTCAAACGGTAGTTTGAATAAAGGAATTGATATCGCCGGGGATTTGGGACAGCCTGTTTTAGCTGCGTCTGATGGGACGGTGGTATACGCCGGGAGTGGCTTAAGGGGCTACGGCGAATTGGTCATCATCAAACACAGCGACACCTACGTCAGTGCCTACGGTCACAACCGCAGGCTGTTGGTTCGGGAGGGGCAGCAGGTCAAGGTCGGACAGACAATTGCCGAAATGGGGTCAACGGGTACAGACCGGGTGAAACTGCATTTTGAGATTCGCCGACAAGGTAAACCTGTAGATCCGCTGCAGTTCCTGCCACGTCGTTGATTTGTTACCAGCCTGTTCCGTCACGTAGAGGGAACAGGCTCCAGCGTTGCCAAGGATAAAGGCGCCGCTTGAGCCTGAGGTCGAACTCACCAAAGGACTATAACAATGGCTCTCAGTAAAGAAGTGCCGGAGTTTGACATCGACGATGAGGTTCTCCTGATGGAGACCGGCATCGGTACGGATTCGATGTCGAATGATGAAGGGGCTGCTCCACCTTCCGTTCGTGCCAAATCCAGACACTCCGCCTCGTTAAAGCAACACAAGTACATCGATTACACGCGTGCGCTCGATGCCACGCAGCTGTACCTCAATGAAATCGGCTTTTCCCCTCTGCTGTCCCCCGAAGAAGAAGTTCACTTTGCACGCTTGTCGCAAAGTGGCGATCCGGCCGGGCGCAAACGCATGATTGAAAGCAACCTGCGGCTGGTGGTGAAAATCGCCCGACGCTATGTCAATCGTGGCTTGTCGCTGCTGGACCTGATCGAAGAGGGCAACCTCGGACTGATTCGGGCGGTAGAAAAGTTCGACCCCGAACGTGGCTTCCGCTTTTCGACCTACGCAACCTGGTGGATTCGTCAGACCATCGAGCGCGCGATCATGAATCAGACCCGGACCATCCGGTTGCCGATCCATGTGGTCAAAGAGCTTAACGTGTACCTGAGGGCCGCACGGGAGCTGACGCAAAAACTCGATCATGAACCCTCACCCGAAGAAATCGCCAACCTGCTGGAAAAACCGGTGGGCGAGGTCAAGCGCATGCTGGGCCTGAACGAGCGGGTTTCTTCGGTCGATGTCTCACTGGGTCCGGATTCGGATAAAACCCTGCTGGACACCCTTACCGACGACCGTCCGACCGATCCATGCGAACTGCTGCAGGATGACGACCTGTCCCAGAGCATCGATCAATGGCTCTCGGAACTGACCGACAAGCAGCGCGAGGTGGTGATACGCCGCTTCGGTCTGCGCGGTCATGAGAGCAGCACACTGGAAGATGTAGGCCTGGAAATTGGCCTG
The DNA here is from genome assembly GCF_019956155.1 of Pseudomonas sp. BF-RE-22. Taxonomy (NCBI): domain Bacteria; kingdom Pseudomonadati; phylum Pseudomonadota; class Gammaproteobacteria; order Pseudomonadales; family Pseudomonadaceae; genus Pseudomonas; species Pseudomonas sp. BF-RE-22. The sequence goes on from NZ_JAHBDD010000086.1 coordinate 141,532, forward strand.
ACCCGGGAACGCGTCAGACAGATTCAGGTTGAAGGCCTGAAGCGTCTTCGGGAGATTCTGGAGAAAAATGGCCTGTCGAGTGAGTCGCTGTTCCAATAAGCAAATCGCTTGAGCGGCATGCAAAAAGCCCCGACTGGTTCGGGGCTTTTTGTTGTCTGGCTGATGCTCGTGCATTGACGATATGTTTGTAGTCTTGCGGTGTAAGTCTTGGCTTACTCTTGCGTAAGTGTTCGCTATTTTTACACCCTGGAAGACGACTATTGTTCTCCGGGGCTCATTTTAATACTTTGATTTATATAGATATTTTTAAAAATCATGAGCAAATGACAGCGGATTTTTGCCGCGGAGGGCAATTGCTCTTGCTCGGGAATTCTCTAGTATTCAGGTTGTGTCGACGGACAGACACGCCCTTCAAGGATGAGGGGAAAGGACATTGCAGGATGCGATTCATCAGGACGATGAAAAGGAACACAGGGAATAGGGAAAAAATGTGGGCGGGTCAAACCGCCCCTTTTTTTGTCTTTTTTTGGTTTGGGTGCCACTTTATTTTCGAGTTGTGCGTGGTCTCCCCTGTAGGAGCTGGCTTGCCGGCGATGGCGGCCTCTGGGCCGACCAATCTCTTGCTGGTGGTGTACATATCCATTCCTGCGGTAACGGCGGCTTATGCTTTCGCCCTTACGGCGAGTCACTTGGAAGAGCCCCAAGTAACCAAGGGCTCTTGCCCCTTTCGTTCGGTGCCTCGCTAATGCTCGGCATGCCCTCGCTCCGGTCCTGCTCCGTGGGCCCGCCGCGATCGGCCATTCATGGCCGTGCGCGGCTAACCCGGCATCCATGCCGGGTTGCCCACTGCGCAGAACCTCCACTCGGCCTCTCGAGGGGGCACTCAGATCAAAAGCTGAAGGCGAGCTAACGCTCGGCCTGATGAGTGGTGAAAATCAAAAGCGTACGTGCCCCTCTGTAGGAGCTGGCTTGCCAGCGATGGTGGTCAACGATAACGCGTGCTGTCTGGATAGGCGCGGCGCACTTGAGTCCATCGCCAGCAAGCTGGCTCCTACAGGAGTGGCGTGATCCCGGTTCTGTCTCACGATACAAAATTTGTAGGAGCCGGCTTGCTGGCGATGGTCGTTAACGATAACGCGTGAAACCTGCTTCAACGCGGCGTACTTGAATCCATCGCTCCTACAGGAGTGGCGTGATCCCGTTTCTCTCACACGACACAGAATCTGTAGGAGCTGGCTTGCCAGCGATGGTGGTCAACGATAACGCGTGCTGTCTGGATAGACGCGGCGCACTTGAATCCATCGCCAGCAAGCCGGCTCCTACAGGTTTTTGCGTTATCAACTTTTTTGCCTGCAGAAAAGCAAAAAGGCCCGCAAGGGGCCTTTTCGGGAACGCAGGGTCAATCAGCGTTCGAGGTCTTTGATCTTGCCTTTGACGCCATCCCACTCTTCGGCATCGGGCAACGATTCTTTCTTCTCGGTGATGTTCGGCCAGATTTCGGCCAACTCAACGTTCAGCTGAATGAATTCCTGCATCTCTTCCGGGACTTCATCTTCGGAGAAGATGGCCACGGCAGGGCATTCTGGTTCGCACAGTGCGCAGTCGATGCACTCATCCGGGTGAATCACCAGGAAATTCGGGCCTTCGTAAAAGCAGTCCACCGGACAGACTTCTACGCAGTCGGTGTACTTGCACTTGATGCAGTTGTCGGTGACGACGAAGGTCATTTCTAATTTTCTCCTCAGGCGGCGGCAGCGGAGCCCCTTCACGTTGGGGTCGCCAGGTTTGGGAGCGATAGTCTGCAGGCCAGGCTATTAGCCTGCAGCATCCCAAACCGCGCGAGATTCTAACAGCTTGCAGGCAAGTGCGTTAGATCCGTGTCTTTAGTGTATAGAGCATTTCTAGTGCACGACGCGGTGTAAGGTCGTCCAGATCCAGTTTGGCCAGTTCTTCGAGTACCGGATGCGGCAGGCTGGCGAACATGTCGCTTTGCTGTGGCGCGGCCGATTTACCTTTGGCTGCCTTGGGCACTTCATGCGGCAGCGCGGTGGCTTCCAGGCGACCTAGGTGCTCGCGAGCGCGCACGATCACTTCGCTCGGCACGCCGGCCAGTTGTGCAACGGCCAGGCCATAACTCTGGCTGGCAGGCCCGGGCAGCACGTGGTGCAGGAACACGATGCGCTCGTTGTGCTCAGTGGCATTGAGGTGCACGTTGGCCACCAGCGGTTGCGCTTCCGGTAGCACCGTCAGTTCAAAATAGTGCGTGGCGAATAGCGTGTAAGCCCGCAGCTGCGCCAATCGTTCAGCCGCCGCCCATGCCAGGGACAGGCCGTCGAAGGTGCTGGTGCCGCGACCGACTTCGTCCATCAGCACCAGGCTGCGCTCGGTGGCGTTGTGCAAAATGTTGGCGGTTTCGCTCATTTCGACCATGAAGGTCGAACGCCCACCGGCCAGATCATCGCTGGAACCGATCCGGGTAAAGATCCGGTCCACCAGCGACAATTCGCAACTGGCCGCCGGCACGAAGCTGCCGATGTGCGCCAGCAGTACGATCAACGCGGTCTGGCGCATGTAGGTGGATTTACCGCCCATGTTCGGACCGGTGATCACCAGCATGCGCGTGTTGTCGTCGAGGCTCAGGTCGTTGGCCACGAACGGCGTGGTCAGTACTTGCTCGACCACCGGGTGACGACCCTGGCTGATGCGCATGCACGGCTCGTCGACGAAGCGCGGGCAGTTCAGGTCGAGATTCAGCGCGCGTTCGGCGAGGTTGCTCAGCACGTCCAGCTCGGCCAGGGCTGCAGCGGTGTCTTGCAGCGGCGGCAATTGGCTGATCAAGTCTTCGAGCAGCGCTTCGTAGAGCATCTTCTCGCGGGCGAGGGCGCGGCTCTTGGCTGACAGCGCCTTGTCCTCGAACGCCTTCAGTTCCGGCGTGATAAAGCGCTCGGCGCCTTTGAGCGTCTGGCGACGGATATAGTCGGCCGGCGCCGATTCAGCCTGCTTGCTCGGCAGCTCGATAAAGTAGCCGTGAATGCGGTTGTACCCGACTTTCAGGTGCGACAGGCCGGTACGGGCCTTCTCGCGTGCTTCCAGATCGATCAGGAACTGCCCGGCGTTTTCGCTGAGCGATTGCAGGTCATCGAGTTCGCTGTCGTAACCGGTTTTCAACACGCCGCCGTCACGGATCACCGCAGGCGGGTTGTCGATGATGGCTTTTTCCAGCAGGGCCGCCAGTTCCGGGTAGGTGCTGGTGGTTTTCGCCAGTTGAATAATGTGCGGCGCTTCCAGCTCGGCCATCGCCACTTGCAGCTCAGGCAATGCACCGAGGGCATCGCGCAGACGCGCCAGGTCGCGAGGACGCGCATTACGCAAACCGATGCGCGCGAGAATCCGCTCGATGTCACCGATTTCCTTGAGCTGCGGTTGCAGCTTTTCGAAACGGTAACCGTCGAGCAGGCAGGTGATCGAGGTCTGGCGCGCCAGCAAAACGTTCAGGTCCCGCAGCGGACGATTCAACCAGCGGGTCAGCAAGCGGCTGCCCATGGCGGTCTGGCAGCGATCGACCACCGATTGCAGCGTGTTGTCGCGGCCACCGGCCAGGTTGGTGTCCAGTTCCAGGTTGCGACGGCTTGCGCCATCCAGCACCACGGTGTCGTCCAGGCGCTCATGGCGCAGGCTGCGCAAATGGGGCAGGGCGGTGCGTTGGGTTTCCTTGGCGTAGCTGAGCAGGCAGCCGGCAGCGCCGATGGCCAGGGTCAGGTTCTCGCAGCCAAACCCTTTCAGATCCTGGGTCGAAAACTGCTGGCACAGACTTTTCAGCGCCGAGTCGCGCTCGAAATCCCACGGCGCACGACGACGAACCCCACGGCGTTTCTCTGCCGGCAAATCCTTCGGCCAGTCATCCGGGATCATCAACTCCACCGGATTGACCCGCTCCAGTTCCGCCAGCAGGTTTTCCCAGCCCTTGATCTCCAGCACGGAGAAGTTGCCGCTGGTGATATCCAGCACCGCCAGACCGAACAGACGCTCGTCACCCAGCACCGCCGCAATCAGGTTGTCCCGACGCTCATCCAGCAGCGCTTCATCACTGACCGTGCCCGGCGTGATGATCCGCACTACTTGCCGATCCACCGGGCCTTTGCTGGTCGCCGGGTCGCCGACCTGTTCACAGATCACCACCGATTCGCCGAGCTTCACCAGTTTCGCCAGGTAACCTTCCGCGGCGTGGTAAGGAATCCCACACATCGGAATCGCCTGGCCAGCCGACTGCCCACGGGCGGTCAGGGTGATGTCCAGCAACTTGGCGGCCTTCTTCGCGTCTTCATAGAAGATCTCGTAGAAGTCACCCATGCGGTAGAACATCAGCTGGTCGGGGTGCTGGTTCTTCAGGCGCCAGTACTGTTGCATCATTGGCGTGTGGCTGGAAAGGTCGGAAATTGCTTTATTCATCTGTGGGTTACAATTTTTTATCTGAATTTGTGGGGCAACTTCAGGGGTATTTGGCGTGCGTTTTTCTTCACGCTCCCCCCGCGTTCGCAGGTGGATTCAAGGGTATCACGTTGGTGGTCAAGAGCATTCCGCGCGCTGCGCGTATCAGGTGGCGCAATTGTGCATAGTGTTAATGCGCCATCAGTGTATTGATGGATACGGGCATGCAGGCTGTTTTTCTGGTCATTTCTCGTTGCGAGTGAAGAACTGCGAGATTAATTTTGGCTGGACGATTTTGTGTTGGAAACTTAGCGCCTTAGCATCGGGGCATACTTACGCCAAAAGTTAATTTTAAGCATGGAATTAAGCCTTCTTACTAGCCACAATTAGTCTGGAACCGCCGTGCGAAAAATTCACCCCGAATTTAATCAACCTTTGCTCGATACGCATTACGTGGAGTAGCACATTATTTAATAATTTCGGGAGGCGTAGTTCGGCCGTTGCATCGATCTCGGTAGATGCCATATTCGGCTTTCTACGTGAGAACAACATCGCAGGTAACAATAGACTTACGAACGAAGTGCTTCTCTCAATGCAGAAACCTGCGTCCACGACCTTTTTATGCAGTTCTTGAGCCGTGTATCGCCTTACATGGCAAGCATAGTCATCGTTAGCACTCCACAACCAAGGATGCTGCGGTATGGTTAGTAACAATACCCCTCCTGGTTTCAGGGCTTTATGTAGTTGAGTAAGGACGGTTTCATCTTCCTCGATGTGCTCAAGTACATCAAAGGCACCAATTGCATCGAATTCGTCTACAAACGGTACATGTCGCGCATCCATCTGCATGAACTGAGCAGAAGGTACTCGAGCGGCTGCATATGACAAACCAGCAAGGAATATTTCACTCCCGCTTAGTGCCATTTCTGCATCCATTTTGGCGATGCCAGACAGAACAAAACCAGTTCCGCAACCCACCTCTAGAAAGGTAGAAGCATTTTGCTTATAGGTTTGCAGCGCCCAGAGGATTAGTTCGTTACGCGCCCGGAACCAAAAGTTGGCAGCCTCCAACTGGGCTAGCTCCTCAAAATATTCTGGATTGAACCCCCCCCCACCATTCGCGAACTCTGCTGCGTGAGCCTCGACGCCATTCAATCGGACGGGTTCATACCCACACGCTGGACAAACCCACCCGTCTGAAGAAAAACTACTTGCGCACTTAAGACAGGCTCTCATGATCGTGCTCCTTTATTTGTGGCAGAGTGCGGCGCGAATACAAAAAAACGTGACAGGACAAACAAGAAAATTGCTACCACAACGATTGCTATCGCCTGAACGATTTGATGTGGAAAGTCCAGCCAGTCTACAAATAACGACAACAGTAATAGATTTAATAAACAGCCCAGGAGTTGCGCCAGCAGGTAGCGGACTCCAGCCTTGCCAACATGCCCGTCATGGCGAAAGGTGAAGCTCCGGTTGGCAAAGAACCCAATTAACGCACCGATGGAGTACAGTGCGGTCATGGTTAATTTTGGGGTGCTTCCAAAGTATGTCAGAAGAAGATACAGCGTATAGCCTGTAAGATTGGTCAGTAAGCCGATTAATGCGTAACTGAATACCTGTCTTAAAGACTTTTTTCGTGCTAACTGGTTCATATGCAAATCAAGACTCACTTGTAGTGATCTGACCGAATGCGTCAGCAGAATCGTGATCAGAATATAAAATGGCTCTCAAGGCGATGTTCTGTTCGTGCATCAAGAGTGACGGCGGATACAAATTTCCCACCCCCCCACTAATCCATAGGCTTCCTTGAACACATATCCGGGTAGCTTGAGTGTATGAGCTATTAATGTGCGAAAAAAGTGCTGCTTGAATGACGTTTCGACGATTGAGGGGGTGGAGTGGAATACGCTGAACTCTCCCTCTAGCGGCAGAACATCAATGACATTGTTCCAGAATTTTGCTCCCAGATCGTGAACATGTGCAGGGTAGGTGAAATCAAATTTTATATTAATCGCTTTGGTTATTTTTGACAGGGGGGTGACATAAGGTGTTCTGGCGTAAAAAACCCCATCTTTTTTAAGTGATGCTAATAGTTTAGCCAGAACTTCACGAGGCTCGGGTATGTGTTCTATAATTGCACTGGCAATAACCAGATGCATTGTTTTTTCCTGAATGTCTGTCAGGTCACTCGGGCGGTAAAATTGTATGCGGTTGTCCGATGTTGCTATTGTGCTTTTGTTGTAATCAACAAGTGCAATGTTGACTTTTGCAGCGCCGAGGCCAATTAACTCCTGTGCAACTCGAGCTGAAATTGATCCGTCACCGCCGCCATAATCCAGAATAGAAATATCTCGTCCAGACAGACTGCCCAGAGTTGGAGCAGCGCACCGTACTATATGAGAGGCCATACGGTCTGGTGCATCTAAAGTGATTTTGTCCTCTGTGTCATCAAAAGTATCGTAATAGCGAGAGTAATATTTGCTCAGTGTTTCTGGTTTTGGCATTCTTGATGCGGACGCCGCATTGCAGTTTTTGCAGTGCAAAAGGGCTACGTCCGGCGCGTCCTGCAATACTGCTACTTTTTTTCTTTCAGTTGCACTACAAAAAGGGCAAGAGACACTAGGCGCCAATAAATCCTGTTCTGACAAATGAGCTGACTGGTGGAATAAAGTAGCCTTCAGATTTTTTTGTGTCATGCCTTTTGCTCCAAATTGTATTCTTTCTCAAGCTCGAGAAGGTCTCGCTTACGTGTTTTCAAACGTTTGGCTGGGATTCCAAAGTAAACAGTCCATGCTTCTGTTGACTTGGTGACCAAGCTCATTGCGCCGATCGAAGTTCCTTCTTCCAGGGTGACGCCAGGGAAAACAACTGAACTGACTCCAACAATGGAGTGACGTTTAATAAAAACCGGTGATTTGGTTTCTTTTTTGAATTTGTCTGGAACAGTAGGGTTGGTCAGCGTTCGACCAGAATAGTCATCGGACTGAGCAAAGACGTGACAGCCGTATGCCAAGCCACAAAAGTCATCAAGTGTAACCCCGACCTCACCGCCCCCAACGTTACAGAAGACGGCAATATGGACGTTTTTACCAATAGTTACTTTTCCAGAAATGACACAAAAGTCATCAATGCGCGAGTTGTCGCCTATCTCCATAAGCTCCGGATTATAAATCGAAGCCTTATCGCTGATTTTGACATTTGAGCCTAGGTGTTTAAAGCCTAGAGCATTCAGAGATTCCTCATTTAAAAATGCCAAAGCCACCCTCCTTAATTATATATATGTTTCGCTTTTTGTGGACGACAGGCATGTTTAATTGTCAGGTTTTTGCTCGCTAAAGGTTATGCGCCTTACAATGTATAGAGGGCGCTTCTTGCTTTCATCGAAGGTCTTGCCAAGATAGATTCCGAGAATTCCAAGAATAGCGATGATTATTCCGCCGATAAAATACAGTGAAACAAACAAGCTGTTCCAGCCAGGAATAGATGAGCCATATATCAGCGCGTGGCTAAGAATATACGTTCCATAGCAAAAGGAGAAAAATGCCATCAAAAAGCCAAAACGTGTAGCCAATCGCAGTGGTTTGTCAGAGTGGGCGATGATGGTTTCAGACGCCAACTTCCAAAGCTTTGCGATAGTGTAAGTCGACTTACCCTCAAAGCGTTCAGCATGCTCTACATCTATGCTGGCAGTGGGAAAACCAATCCATTGCACTAGCCCGCCAAAGAATCGTAGTTGTTCTCCCATGCGGCGAAAGTTCTCCACCACCTTGCGTGACATGATGCGAAAATTACCGGTCTCTCCATCGTATTCAGTGTCGGTCAAATAGCTAAATACTTTGTAAAAGAACCAAGAGGAAATACGTTTCAGTGGTGGATCGCATCGTTCGCCGCGCCTGGCCAAGACGATGTCATAGCCTTCTTGTGCTTTGGCGTACAGGCGCGGAATTTCCTCAGGACGATCCTGTAGGTCGCAATCCATCACGACTACCCAATCTCCCTGACAAATATCCAGCCCTGCGGTGATGCCATAGTGCTGACCGAAGTTGCGGCTGAATTGCATGCCCCGCACTCGCGGATCTGCTGCTGCCAGCCGCTCGATCACATCCCAGGAAGTATCACCACCGCAGTCTTCGACCAGCACAATTTCAAAGTTTTCCGATATCGTTTCAAGTGCAGCCTTCAAACGCAGATAAAGTTCATCAAGGCAGCTTTCGGCCTTGTACACAGGGATAACGACGGAAATCTGCGGGGATGTCATGCGTTTACGTTCCAAATAATGTGCGCAACGATAACGCACGTCCATTGCGGGCTTTGTTTCGGTCGCGGCTGTGACAGAAGCGACGCGTGTACTGTATGAGGATCAACTCACCCAGGAGGGCGAAGTGGCCATTCCATCGAATGTCGTCTGGCCGATGGGGGCGACTACTTTGCATTTTTTAATTTTTTGTCGAATTCAGCGGATTGCACGATTGCCTTCACGTGGGCTGCGCTGGAAAGCTGGTGATTTTACGGGTAACAGGTGGGCTCTGTCATCTGGCAGCCTCCGTTTAGCCGGTCAGTTTTCTCCTGTTTGACGAACTGTCTGACTGATGCCGAACGTGTTGCAATTGCGGGCTGTAATGGAGCAGTGAAACCAGGTACCTATTTTTGGAGTGAATGCTCGCCAGATCTACGTGCCAAATGGCCATACAGTGCCGTTCCTGTTAATGAGGTTTGAGGACGGTGAGCAACTGAGGCTTCTCTACTGATTGTGCTCGATCTATGCAATGTATTATGCAAATACGCATTTGCTTCCCAAAAAAAGATCAAGCACTATGCGCGTTATGCAAAAACGCAATGTTTCTTCCGTCTTAAGAGCGCTGCTCGATCAGCACGGGATCTCCCCCACGGAGCTTCACCGTCGCACCGGCGTGCCTCAATCCACTCTCTCGCGGATCCTCAGCGGGAAGATTGTCGATCCTTCGGATAAGCACATTTCGAAGATCGCCGAGTACTTCGCCGTGAGCACCGATCAGTTGCGTGGCCGCGCGGATGTCGCGCCTGCCGCCAGTTCCGGTCGCGATGAATTGCATTCCGAACTCAAGGACATAAGCCTGTGGGACGACGATACGCCTGTCGATGACGACGAGGTGTCGGTCCCCTTTCTTCGCGAGGTTGAATTGGCTGCTGGATCAGGAAGATTCGTCATCGAAGAAAGCGAGCGCTCTAGCTTGCGCTTCGGCAAGCGCAGTTTGCGCCACAATGGTGTGCAGTTCGACCAGGCCAAATGCGTGACGGTGCGTGGTAACAGCATGCTGCCGGTACTGCGTGACGGCGCCACCGTGGGGGTCAATGCCGGCAAGTGCGGGATCGGCGATATCGTCGATGGCGACCTTTATGCGATCAACCACAACGGTCAGCTGCGGGTTAAACAGCTTTATCGCTTGCCTACGGGGATTCGCCTGCGCAGCTTCAATCGCGATGAACATCCGGACGAGGACTACACCTTCCAGGAGATCCAGGAAGAGCAGATTGTCATCCTCGGCCACGTCTTCTGGTGGGGCATGTACGCCCGCTAACCTCGTCGCTGTCAGATAAAACCCGCCATCGTGCGGGTTTTTTTTCGCCTGCTGAAAACCGCCAACGCCTTTGTCTGCGGGGCTTTCATGCGTCAGTGCATTTGCAATGCATAAATAAATGCATTTATGCATTGACTGTATATGCATCCATGCATATTCTTTGTCTCAAGCCGCTCAACAAAGCAGCTCGAAACGAAGTTCTTTAGTTCCACGACAAAGGCAGCGATGAACCGGCCTCAACGGTTCAGAGGGTTGGCAACTGACCCGGGTGTGCAGCGTAAAGCACCGAAAGCAGTTATCCGGCGGGCAGGGACCGCGGTCGGAAAAACAATCTGAATGGACCCGTACCGCGCCAGTAGCGCCGAAAGGTCAACGCGAAGGACCGCATTACTGAAAAGCCCGGCAAGCGCCGGGCTTTTTGGAATGCCTACCTCGTACGAGGTCGATCAACCTCATCCACAGAAAGGATTCGGCACAAGCCAGGAGGCGTCGTGATGTTGAAAGATTGCAGGTGTGGGCAGTGCAAAAGACTGCTCGCCCGGGTGGGTGAGTTCACCGAGCTCCAGATCAAATGCTCCCGCTGCGGAACATTGAATCACGTGAAGGCCGCGAGCCTTGAGCGATCGCCGTTGAGCGACAAAGAAGCGGCGCATGCCGCAACTTCCCAATTGGCATAGAGCTGTTGGGTTAATCGTTCAGGAGAAACATATGCAACGTTTTACAGGTGTAGCCCAATCGTTCATGAATGCGTGCGAAGCGATCGCACCCGTTGCGGGTGTGGAGATGGAGGATCTGGTCAAGAAAACCTTCAATCGTCCAGCGCAGGCAGAGGAGATGTTCCAATTCAAATTGTTGATGGACGGAGGTTATTTCTCCAACGAAGGCGTTGGCCCGAAGGGCACGCCACTTTATCAACTGACGTGGAAGGGTTATGCGTTGCTGCAGGCTATGCGCCGTAACGAAAACGTTTGATAGCGGGTATGCGATGGGGGCAACTCACCGGCATTGCCTGAGTTCTGCGCCCGGTAACGTGGTTGAAGGGCAGGCTTGTCGATGGGCAGGCCTGCTATCCGAAGCAAAATCAGGACGATGGTCTTCGACAGGTAGCGTGGAAAGACACGCGCCCCTATTTATGGCCTCGTATTCGCGGGGCCTTTTCGTTACGCAATTCACCCCAGGAGGCGTGACATGACAAACGAGCAACAAGCGTTGCTGGACATGCCGATCTGGCTGGTCATCGTGCTCGCCCTGGTGGGCGGGGTAACCGGCGAAATGTGGCGTGCCGACAAGGAGGGCGCTCGCGGCTGGTCATTGCTGCGGCGTCTGGCCCTGCGTTCCGGGGCCTGCATGATTTGCGGGGTGTCGGCCATCATGCTGCTGTACGCCGCCGGCCTGTCGATCTGGGCGGCCGGCGCGTTCGGCTGCCTTACGGCGATGGCCGGCGCCGATGTCGCCATTGGCCTTTATGAGCGCTGGGCGGCCAAGCGGATCGGCGTGTGTGAAGTGCCGCCGCGTGATTCCCGCCCGGATCAATAAAGCCAGGTCCCTTTGCCGTTCTGGCATCCCCGGTCCGCTGCATGAACCCACGCAGCCGGACGCCTCGAAATTTGAATGGAAGCCACTTATGTCCCTCGACATCGATAAGCCGTCGCGTCTGTTTTTTGCCATTGCCGACGCGCTGCGTGCGGTTGGCCCGGGTTTGAAGGTCGGAGGCCGCCAGGACTTCGACGGCACGTTCGATCAGGCGTGGGTCCTGATCGCCATCGAACGCAATGCACCCGGCGACCGCGCCCTTGATGGGCGCATCGCCCATGTCTTGACGGTCTCGCTGCAAATCATTGTGCCGCCGACCCTGAGTAATCCGGGGTTGGCCGCAGGCGATCTGGCGAGCGTACTCAAGGGATTGGCCACGGATAACCGCTGGGGCCTGCCGGGTAGTCAATGTGACCTGCCCATGAATATCGATGCCTTGCCGTCGACGCTCATCAGCGGTTCGCAGGAGTACCTCGCCTGGACCCTCTCCTTTACCCAGACGATTTACCTCGGCGCATTGCTGCTGGAGGACCCGCTGGGCATCCCGAAATTCGCCAAAACCTGGGAAGTCTCGAACATCGACGACCCGGACCAATACACCGCACTTGAGGACTGAGCCATGTTCGATGCGCTTTTACGTCAGCAGCTTGGCCCGATCATTGAGCGTCTGGCCGAGATGGAGGCCGAACTTGAAGACGTGCACCGGCGCAGCGACAGCTTGTGTCGTATCGGCGTGTGCCAGGAAGTCGATGCGGCCAGCAATACCTGCCGGGTCAGCCACTCAGGATTGCTGACGCCCGCCATCCGTTTTTTCAACCCCAGCGCCGGGGCGCAAAGCGAGTCGCGGATCCCCTCGGTCGGCGAGCAATGTCTGTTGCTGAACCATGGCGGCGGCGAGGGCGGCGCTCAATCCGTGGCGTTGTTCGGGCTTAACGGCAATCGGTTTCCACCCGCCTCGACCCAGGCTTCGCTGACGCGTCGCCTCTATCTGGACGGTACGGAAAGCGGTTACGACGACGCCCTCCATGCCTTGCACTGGAAGAACGGCCCGGCGGCGTTCAATGGCTCTCGCGAAGCGCTCGAGTTGAATCTCGGGCCGGCGAGACTTGCGATCACGCCTGAGGCCATCGAACTGCAACTGGGCGCGGTCGGCTTGCGACTCGACGCTTCCGGTGTGCACCTGAGCGGCCCGGTGGTGGATCACCAGGGACGCGTCATCAGTACCGCATAAAGAGTTTCCCATGATCGGAATCGAAAGAAACACCGGGGCGGCGGTCGATGACTGGCCGCAGTTTGTACAGCGCGCAACCCGAGCGCTGACCACGCCGTTGGGCACCCGGCAGAAACGTCCTTTGTATGGCTCGCTGATCCCGGAACTGCTGGGCCGCAACCTCGGCGACGACTTGCTGATGCTTGCCCAGAGCCACGCGGCACAAGCGTTCTACAACCCGCAGAACGGCATCGATGATTTCCAGCCGCAGGTCATTGTGGCCAGCCGGCAAGGTGCCGGGCTGGTCCTGCGATTCGCCGGCACCTGGCAAAACCGCAAACAGACCTTCGAGGTGGTGACATGAGCATGTTGATACCCGGCCAGAACCAGTTGGCCGAACCTTCGATCGTCACCGTCGAAGCGTTCGAGGATTTGCTCGCCGAGTTCAAGACGTTTGTCGTCGAGTACGTTGGCGCCCGCGCTCCCGAGTCGGCGGCAAAGATCAAGGTCAGCCTCGAAAACGAAAGCGAGTTGCTGACCCTGGCCCTTGAGGCCTTTTGTGTGCGCCTGCAAATCCACGAACGCAAATACAACGCCCGTATCAAGCAGATGCTGGCCTGGTGGGCGACTGGCAGCAACCTCGATGCCCGCCTCGCGGACATGGGGCTTGAGCGTCAGTTGCTGGACCCTGGCGACCCGGCGGCATTCCCGCCGATTGCGCCCGTGTACGAAAGCGACGACGACGCCCGGTTGCGTTATTACCTGGCGCCACACGCACCGGCCGCCGGTTCACGCATGCAATATCGCCGCGAGGTCTTCACCCTCGGCGAGCGTCCTGTGGTGAAGGTGGACACTCATGCACCGGGCGAGGTGACGGTCACGTACACCTTCGATCCGGACGGCTACGCGGCGCAGGTCAAGGACGGCAATGGACGCCGCACGGCGCCCGGTGAAGTGATGGTCACGGTGCTGGCTCGGGAGGGCGATGGCACTGCGTCCGATGACCTGCTCGACGGCGTGCGGCGGCACTTCGCCCGGCCCGACGTCCGACCGGAAACGGATCGGGTCACAGTGCAAAGCGCCCATATCAAAAACTACAAAATCCGCGTCGTCGCCCGAATCAACGCCGGCCCTGATTCGGGGCTGACCAAGGTGGCCGCGCAACAGCAACTGCAAGCGTATGCCCAGAGCTGTCATCGACTGGAAGGGCGGATCGATCCGAGCTGGATCGACTACACGCTGCATAGTGCCGGCGCGGTTCAACTGGACATTCTCGAACCGGTCGAGCCGATTGTGACGACGGCGTTTGAAGCGCCTTACTGCACCGGGGTCGAGGTCGAGGTGCTCACGCTATGAGTGACCAGAGGCCGCGCCCGAGCCTGTTGCCAGCCAACAGCTCACCGTTGGAAAAAGCCCTCGATATCGGCTTCGGTGCATTGCTTGACCGCATCGCGCCGCCGTTCCCCGAGCTGATGAACCCGACCTCGACGCCTCAGGTATTTCTGCCTTATCTCGCAGCGGATCGTGGTGTCAGCGAATGGAGCACCGAGGCCGCCGAGGCGGAAAAGCGTTTGACCGTTGAACTGGCCTGGCCCACCGCACGGCAGGCCGGGACACGCCAGGCCCTGGAAAACGCCGCGAAAGGATTGCGGCTAATGCCTGAGGTGCGTGCCTGGTACGAGCAGACACCGCCGGGCGCGCCTTACAGCTTTTCCGTCAGGGCATTTACCGAGCAACCCTACAGCGAAGAAATCGACGCTCGTCTCGACCGGCGTCTGGCGGACGCCAAAAGCGAGCGCGACGTTCTGTCGGTGTCCGTCGGCTTGAGCGCATTCGGCAGTCACGTCATTGGCGCGGCGACGGTGTGCGGCGAACTCACCACGGTTTATCCGATTGTCATCGAAGGGCTCGAAGCCTCGGGGCAGGCCTTCATGGCCGCCGGGCTCTACGCCGTTGAAACATCCACTATTTATCCTCAGGGGTCCTAAATGGCCGACTATTACACCCTGCTTACCAATGCGGGGATCGCCTACGAAACTGCCTGCAAGGCGGCGGGCGTGCCGATCAAACTGTCGCAGATTTCGGTCGGTGACGGCGGCGGCGCGGTTTACAACCCGGCGGCAACCGCCACGGCGCTTAAACGAGAAGTGTGGCGCGGGCCACTGAACGCGCTGTTCCAGGACGAGAAGAACCCGAGCTGGCTGCTCGCCGAAGTGACCATTCCGCCAGAAGAGGGCGGTTGGTATGTGCGTGAAGCCGGGCTCTGGACCGACACTGGCATCCTCTACGCCATCGTCAAATACCCGGAGTCGTTCAAACCGGTGCTGGCAACGTCGGGTTCGGGGAAAGAGTTCTACATTCGCTCGATTTTCGAGACCAGCAATGCGTCGATCGTGACGCTGTTGATCGACGACACCGTGGTCAAAGCGACGCGGGCGTGGGTGATGGGGTATCTCGCCGACGAACTGGCGAAGCTGGATGGCAAGCAATCAGTTCGCGTGGCCACCACTGAAAACATCGTGCTCAGTAGTGCGCAGCAAATCGACGGTGTCGCAGTGCTTTCCGGGCAGCGAGTGCTGGTGACGGCGCAAACGCTGGCGAAGGACAACGGCATTTATGTTGCGGCCAACGGTGCCTGGGTGCGAGCGGCGGATGCCAATGCCAGCGCCAAGGTGACGCCGGGCCTGACCGTGATGGTCGAGGAGGGCACGGCGAATGGTGATTCGCTTTGGCACCTGATCACGAATGGGCCGATCACGCTGGGCACTACGGCGCTGAGCTTTGAAATGCTTGCGGGGCGGACGGGGATTCAGGCGGGGACTTACAAGAGTCTGACGGTCGATAAGTATGGCCGCGCGACGGGTGGTACGAACCCGGAAACACTGGCAGGTTTTGGGATCAAGGACACTTACACCAAGCCTGAAGTCGAAGCGCTGATTGCGCAGGTCTCGGCGCTGCCGGTCGGGAGTATGGTCGGGTTGCCGGTGAACAAGGTTCCGCCCGGCTTTCTTGAACTTGACGGTAGTGTGCGGAGCATTGCGACTTATCCTGACTTGGCTGCGTTCCTTGGGACGGCGTTCAACCAGGGCAACGAAGGTGCGGGCAATTTCCGTCTTCCCGAATCGCGCGGTGAGTTTCTGCGTGGTTGGGATCATGGGCGGGGGATGGATCCTGGTCGAGCAGTTGGCAGTTGGCAGAAAGGCAGCATGGTCGCTGTTGATATCAACGTAGTAGCGGCCCAGACGATCGCTACCAACCTCGCTGATGCTGCGGCGTCAAGGGTTCGGGCTGGCTACGATGCTGGTGATGTGGGGCTTTATGCTGGCGTAACTCTTATTGGGGTGAACGCGGTGACGAACACCACGCTCCCGGGTAGCGCAGAGGTCACTTATGGCATAACCCGACCCAATAACCTGGCCATCATGTGGTGCATCAAGGCCTGGAATGCCCCGATCAACCAGGGAAACATCGACATTGCAGCGCTGGCAACACATACGTCACAGGCCACTGAGGTCAATCAGGGCACAGCAAAAGTCGCGACTCAGGTTCAGGTGAATGCCGGTGCGGACGACGAAACGATCGTGACGCCGAAGAAGTTGCGGTTTGGGTTTTCGATCAGCTTGGCACTCAACGGCTACATCATGTTCCCGACGTGGCTCGGTGGGCTTGTCTTTCAGTGGGGGCGGGTTACTCAAGCGTTGGGCACCATCAGCACCGTACCTTTCCCGGTTGCCTTCCCGAACGCCTGCATGTTCCTCATTGGCGGGGCCTACGGGAACCTGGCGCCAACAGTTGGCGAGTTTGTTGAGGTGCTGGGTGAGACCAAGGATTCCTTCAAGGTCGCAAACAGTGCAAACGGCAGCGCATCATTTTTCGCTATCGGAAATTAAGGAGGGTAGAACAAATGAAGCGTTTTTATAGCCCGAGTACAGGCACTACTTATTTGGAGGGTATTCATACAGAAATGCCTCCAGACGCTGTTGATATTTCCGAGGCCTTGTACCTGTCGGTCATTGGTAATCCTGTGCCAGGCAAGGTCCGCGCTCATGACGAGCGTGGTTTGCCCTATCTGATAGATGCACCTGAGCCGGAACCTGATCTTCCTGCACAGGAGCGCACTTGGCGCGATGTTCAGTTGTCGGCGGTTATGTGGCTGCGCGAACGTCATCGCGATCAGCTTGAAATCGGTGGGCCTGTCACGCTGAGCGCAGAGCAGTTCGGTGAGTTGCTTGTGTACATGCAAGCCCTGCGCGACTGGCCTCAATCACCGGACTTCCCCGATACCCAGCATCGTCCGGTCGCTCCGTCCTGGATCGCCGAACAAACCCGATAAACGCCCCGCACCGCCGGGGCGTTTTCTTATCCGCAACACAAACACACACACAACACCCGACAGCCCCTTACCCAAGGGGCTTTTTCGTTTATGGAGAAACAGAAATGGCAGAACGCCAAACGTACACCGTGCTCCTTCCATTCCCTACCGGGGGTGGCCATTGGTCGAGCATCGGCCAGGAACTGCAACTGCTCGATGTGGAGGCCAGTGCGCTACGCAGCGCTGGTCGTCTGGAGCTGAAAAAAGCCGAGGCTGCCGATTCGGCCTCTCCATCCACCGCAGCGAAAAAAGCTGCTGCCAAGAAGGCTGAATAACCATGGCTGAGGTTTTGAACTTCGAGCACAACGGCATTACCGTCAATGCCACCGAATCCCCGGAGGCCATGGGTGGCCTGGGTGACAACGTCATCGGTCTGATCGGCACCGCGCCGAAGGCAGACCCGTTGATTCCACGCAATGCGCCATTCCGCATCAACAGCTTCACCACCCAGGCGCTGCTCGACCCGACCGGCACCGAGGCAGGCACGCTGTATCACGCGGTCTTCCAGATCCTGAAAGTGGTCAAGGTGCCGGTCTACGTGGTCATCGTCGAAGAGGGCGCGACCCCGGCGGACACGCTGAACAACGTCATCGGCGGCGTCGATCCGCTGACCGGCCGCAAGCTCGGCCTCGCGGCACTGGGCAGCGTGCCGGAAGACCTGACCATCATCGGCGCGCCGGGCTTCACCAGCACCAAAGCCGTGGCCGGTGAGTTCGCGTCTTTCGGTAAGCGCATCAAGGCCCGTGTGGTGCTCGACGGCAAGGATGCCGCGGTCGCCGATCAGGTGACTTACAGCCAGGAACTGGGCGGCGCGGAACTGGGTTTCGACCGCTGCCTGCTGGTGCACAACATGCCGTCGGTGTACTCCAAGGCAGCGAAGAAAAACGTGTTCCTGTCGCCGTCGAGCCTGGCCATCGCGGCCCTGGCCAAGGTCAAGCAATGGGAGAGCCCGGGCAATCAGGTGACCTTTGCCGAGGACGTTTCGCGCGTCGTGGAATACAACATTCTCGACAAATCCACCGAAGGCGACCTGCTCAACCGCTACGGCATCAGCTACTACGCCCGCACCATTCTCGGCGGCTTCTCGCTACTGGGTAACCGTTCCATCACCGGCAAGTTCATCAGCTACGTCGGCCTGGAAGATGCGATCAGCCGCAAGCTGGTCAAGGCCGGCCAGAAAGCCATGGCCAAGAACCTCACCAAGTCGTTCATGGACCAGGAGGTCAAGCGCATCAACGACTGGCTGCAAACCCTGGTCGCCGACGAAACCATCCCCGGCGGCAGCGTGTACCTGCACCCGGAATTGAACAGCGTCGAGAAGTACAAGAACGGCACCTGGTACGTGGTCATCGACTACGGCCGCTACGCGCCGAACGAACACATGGTTTATCAACTCAATGCCCGCGATGAAATCATCGAGCAGTTCCTGGAGGACGTTCTCTAATGTTTACCAACCGCGTAAGACAGGCCATCGCGGCCACCCTGCAAGGCTTGCCGTTGTCGGCGACCGTGGAAGAGTTCACCCCGCCGAAGATCGAATTCGATATGGAAGCGATGGCGGGCGGGCGCTTCATCGCCGAAGAAATGATCAAGAGCGGCAAAGTGCTGGGCGCGACCCTCATTTTGCAAGGCGTCGGCGCCGAAGTGATGCTCTCCCTCGGCGTGAAGCTGGGCGACGACATTTTGTTGAACGTCCGTGAAGCCGGTCAGGATCAGGATGGCAACACCTGGTTCACCTACCACACCGTCGGCGGCAAGCTCAAATCGCTGACCGAGGCCAAGCTGAAGATGGGCGAAAAACCCCTCACCACGCTTGAGCTGTCCTGCCGCACCTACAACCGCCTGGAAAACGGCATCCCGGTGATCGACATCGACGTGCGCACCCAGAAGTTCGTGCTCAACGGCGTCGACATTCTCGGCGGCGCCCGTCGCGCGGTGCTGATCCCGTAACACTCTGTGGGAGCGAGCCAGCTCGCTCCCACAAGTAGCAAAACGCAACGCCTTCCCATGACTCATCAAGGAATTCATTTCATGTCCTGGACTCCACCCGTTCACGCCTTGTTGTCGCCGATTACTGCTGACGATCAGTCGGAGATCGAACAGATTCAACTCAAACCGTTGTACTACGCCGCACAGAAAGAAGCCCTGGCCCGTGCCGGCGATGATGAGGACGATCAGTTCTTCGAGCTGGCGCTGCTGGCCACCGGTTTGTCGGTCAAGGAACTCGATCAACTCAAACGCCCGGACTACGTGAGCATCGCGCAGTACGTGCATGAGATGTCGACCTTGCCGACGTCGCATTTCCTTGAACAAGCGGACGAGAGTGAACAACCGTCGGCCGATCCCGACGAAGTGAGCTTGCTGCAACCGCTCACCGTGGCGGGTCGAGCCCTGACCACGCTGACCCTGGAAATGCCGGTGCTGCGTGCGACCAAGGCGATGAAAAAACTCAAGACCGCCAAGGAACGCGCCGAATTCATCACGGCCCATTGCACCGGCCTGATGCTGCCCGATCTGGCCAGTTTGACCGTGCCTGACTGGACACAATTGCAGGTGCGAATCGACGATTTTTTAAACAAACCGGCGGCCTTCTTTCGGAGCGCGACATCGAAGTAATCCTCGATGTGGTGCCGCTCATTTATCCGATAAGTGAAGCGGACATTCTGGAATGGGACGTCGGCAAGGCCTTGCGCCGCTACGACATTGCGATCAATCGCCTTGGCGTCAAACAGGAGTAGAGGGGGATGGCAGACAGTCAATATTCACTGGCCAGTGTGACGGCCAATAGCGTTGGATCGCTAACAGTGGGCGCCGGCGTGGCAACTCTCGGATTGGCCGGTTTAATGGCCCCATTGGCGCAGCTCAACCAGGCACTGAACACAGTCAGCCTGGACATCCGATTACTGACCGCGGGGCAGAACAAGCTGGGTGAAGTGCTGATGTCGCTGACAGCGCTATTGTCTTCCACACGATCTGTACTCAAGTGGGGCGCAGAGGAGCCTGTCGCGGACAGCGAGGCACAATCCAGTCTCCCTGGCATCGCGGCGAATGACGTGACCCGCCACTTGGGTACCGTAAGCCTGAATGTCAGTGCAGCTGACTTCCGTGGGATTGTTCCCGGTAGCGGCGAGGCCGGAGGGGCCGCGGGCACGACGCCGAAACAAATCGCAGGCATCGCCGTTACCCCCCTGAACAGTAATGTTGGCAACGGCGTCGCCAGCACCTCGTTGAAACAACTCAGCACAACGTTGAGCTCGCGCGACAACACCGCAGCCGATCATCTGAAGTCCGATAACGCGCCTGTTGCGACTTCGAACCTCGAAGGCAACGTAGCGAAAGCGCAATCCGCCCAAGACACGGGGACCCCTTCGAAAACCGGCAGCGATGCCTTGAGTGCAAGTTTCAGCAGATTGGGCCGCGCAGTGACTCCGGACATTTCCGGTCCGCTGACGTCGCTTTCCGTTCAAGTCGACAAGCTCGGTACGTTTGCCGAGAACAATTCCACGCTTGCCACCGTGTTGGCAGGCGTTGCGGTTGCGTTGGGTTCTATCGCCTCTGTCGTGGGCGCTGCCGTTGCAACCGAAGCGCTGACCAACGTTGCCAAAAAAATTATCAAACGTGGTTCGCCGAAAATCCCGTTCGGCTTGGGCAAGCTGATCAGCGAGGACAATCGCGACGTCGATCAGGCCAAAAAAGATCCACCCCCGGAAAAACAAACGAAAGACAGTCTTGGGTACACAGGGGATCAGGCGCGTAAGCAATCCCGGGACGCCAAACGAGGCAAGGCCGGGGGGCGCAGCAGTGCCAAGGATCAATCGCCAATCGAGGTCACTGTGCAGTCTCGGACCGTCAGGCCTGTAATTGCCGAGGCTCAAAGTCTGGTGTCGTTCTCGGGCTCCGGGCAGGCCAGCCCGTTGCTCGGCAAAGTGGCCAAGGTCGGCACGTTGCTCCCTAAAAAAGCACCAAGGCGGAACGTGCTCGGCGCCGGGGTCGATCTCGCGCAAGGTGTCGCCAATGGTGATACCAAAGCCATCGCTTCCTCCGCCGGGATGATGGCCGGTTCTTATGTTGGCGCCGCGCTAGGCACCCTGATATTGCCAGGCGTGGGCACGGCCATCGGAGGTTTTCTCGGCGGTATCACCGGATCCTGGCTGGGGGAAAAACTGGCCACACCTTCCGATCAGCTCGGTGCTCCTGATCAGGTCAGTAAAGAACTGACCAGCGCGCCGACACAAAACCAGCAGATCAATTACTCACCGTCGATTCAGGTCACCTGCACCGGTGGGGAGAGCTCCGAGCACATCCGGACGATCGTGGCGCAGCAGCTGCAAACGCAGTTCCACGGCGAGTTTGTTCCACTGATGTCCACCAACGCCCTCGCCACCCGACGTGGTGCGGCCCTGACCGATGGAGGCAGGTAATGCGCCAGCAAATGATCCTGGGCAGTTTCATTTTCGGCCTGTCCCGCAACTTCGCCTACCACAACATCGTGCACACATCGGACGGTGGCTGGGTGGAACTGGACATTGTGACCGGCAAGCCGAAATCCAGTCAGACCGGGCAAAAAGCCCAGACGCTGAAAATTACGGGGACGTCGATGTACGCGGTGGCCATGGAGCGGCTCGATGAACTGCGTACGTTGCAGGAACAGCGCAAACCGGTGCCGTTGGTGGATGGCATCGGACGCAACTGGGGGCTTTGGCGAATCAACGCGGTGACGGAGACCCAGAGTGTGATCATCGATGACGGCACGGCGATGGTCACCAATTGGGTCATCGATCTATCGGAGTTTATCCATGCGTAGAGTTAGAAGTGTGGCCGGAGATTCGGTGAACCTGTTGCTGTACCGCGAACTGGGTCGCTGTGACGACGCCGTCGAAGAGGCACTGTGGCGGCTCAACCCCACGCTGGCAGAACAGGGGGCGGTATTACCTGCGGGTATCTGGGTAGTCCTGCCGGAAATTGACTCACAACCTGTGGTGACCACGCCGGTTACCGCGTGGGATTAAGGAGGTTTCATGGCATTGGGTTTTACGCCAGAGGTAGAGATTTATGGGGCCAATAAGGACTTGATCAACAAGCGCCTGATCAGTTGGGAGCACATTGATGCCGCCGGTACCGAGTCCGATCAATTGACGTTGACGCTCGATCTGGAAGGGCTTGAGGGGCTGCCGATCCTGGGCGGCAAGATTGGCCTGAAGGTCGGTTACGCGGAGTCCAGTCTGGTGGATAAGGGCCAGTTCACGGTGTCTCGCCTGACGCCGACGTTGTTCCCGCTGCGCTTGACGCTGGTGGCAACCGCAGCGCCGTTCAGTGCCGATGACAAGACCGGCTTCCTGCAGCGTCGATCGGCCAGTCATGGGCCGACCACCCTGGGTGCGCTGTTTCGCGAGATCGCTGAGCGGCACGGTTTTTCGCCACGGGTGGCCCCCCAACTGGCACTGAAAAAAATCGACCACATCGATCAGTCCAACGAAAGTGACATGGCGTTTTTGACTCGCCTCGCCGGCATATACAAGGCCATCGCCAAACCGATGAATGAGCTGTATGTGCTGGCGCTCCCAAGTCAGACCAAGTCACTGTCGGGCAAGGTGTTGCCCCAGGTGAAACTGTCGGTGACCACCAACAATCGACCCGGCGATCGCGCCTTCATTTCCGCCACGCTCGATGACTCCGTCCGGGCGAAAAACCAGGGCTGCAAGACGAGTTGGTGGGACGCGGCAGCGGGGGTGGTGCGGGTGATTGAAACCGGTAGCGCGCCGTTCAAGGTCATCGGTCGGCTCTGCCAGAATGAAGCGGAGGCCAGGGATATCGGCGAGGGTGAAGTGCGCAAATTGCTGCGTGAAAAGCTCAAGGTGAAAATCAGTTGCCCGGGTAATCCGGCGCTGTCCGCCGAGGGTGTCTTGTTGCTCGACCAGTCCTGGCCGGATTTCCTGCGCGGGTACTGGTCGATCGAAAAGGTCATTGCCAGCGGTGACAAATATCAAAGCTATCGCTGCATGATCGAGGCGAAGTGTCCGGATGCCACGTAATAACGCAATCAAATGCACTGGCGCCGGTCTGGCGGATCAATGGCGAACGGAACATCACTCATGCCGCTTACTGTCCTGCAATTACAGCAAATACTTCCCAACGCCCGCAGCCAAGCGGGCGTTTTCATTTCTGCTCTCAATAGCGCCATGGATGGCCATGACATCAACACGCCCAAACGCAGCGCCGCTTTCCTTGCGCAAGTCGGTCACGAATCCGGGCAGTTGCACTACGTGCGCGAACTCGGCGGTGATCAGTATTTGAGCAAGTACGACACCGGCACCCTGGCCGCTCGTTTGGGCAATACACCCATGCCCGACGGTGATGGCCAAAGGTACCGAGGCCGTGGCCTGATCCAGATTACCGGCCGCCATAACTACCAGCAGTGCAGCCTCGGATTGTTCGGCGACGAGCGTCTGTTGCAGTTGCCGGAACTGTTGGAGCAACCGCAATGGGCCGCCGAATCCGCCGCCTGGTTCTGGCGGCAAAACGGCCTCAACGAGCTGGCTGATCGTGACCAGTTCAACAGCATCACCCGCCGGATCAACGGGGGGCTGAACGGGTTGCAGGATCGTTTGCAACTCTGGGCGCGGGCGAGGGCGGTGTTATGCCAGCCTTCGGTTTGATCCCGGGGTCGTGGCGGGTGGTTGGCGTTGTTGTGTTGCTGGCTGTGTTGGCTGGTGGCTCGGCAACGCTGGCCTGGCGATTTCAGGATGGGCGTTATGGGCGGCAACTGGCGGAACAGGCCAGGGCGCACGCCGAGATGCTCAACCAACTGACCCTGGCGGCCGCCACTCGACAACAGACCGAGCAGGATAAACGGCTGGCGCTGGAACAGCGGCTATCGGCCAGCGAACACACCCATTACCGAGCGCTGAGCGATGCCCAACGTGATCAAGGTCGCTTGCGCGATCGTCTTGCCACTGCTGATGTGCGGCTGTCAGTCCTCCTCGATGCCCATGACGCTGCCTCAGCCTGTGCAGTGCCAACCGCCGCCAGCACCGGCAGCGTGGATCATGGCGCCGTTCGAGCCCGACTTGACCCGGCGCATGCTCAACGAATTATCGCCATCACCGACGCCGGCGACCGTGCACTGATTGCGTTGCAGGCCTGTCAGGCCTATATCAGGGCGCTCGGTCGCTAACATTTTGATCGATCCTGTAACTTGCAAGCGTGATCCGCTCGTGTACGGTAGTCCCATTCCGCCCACTCAGGAGATGACCGTGAAAGAAATCACCCAACTGGCCGCTGAACTGGGCAGACGCCTGCAGGTTCTCAATGCTCATGTCACCGCAGCCGAATCCTGTACCGGCGGCGGCATTTGCGAGGCGATCACCCGGATTCCGGGGAGTTCGGCGTGGTTCGAAGCCGGTTATGTGACGTACTCCAACCGGCAGAAGACCGAGCAATTGAATGTCCCTGTCGGGTTGTTTGCGACGGTGGGGGCGGTCAGTCGCGAAGTGGTCGAGGCCATGGCCCGTGGCGCCCAGGAAAAAAGCCGGGCGTATTTTGCCGTGGCGGTCAGCGGTGTGGCCGGTCCGGATGGCGGTTCGCCGAACAAGCCGGTCGGCACGGTCTGGCTGGCCTGGGGGGTGGGGGAGCGGGTGTTCAGCGAGGTGCAGCACTTCCCCGGCAACCGCGATGAGGTCCGCCGACAAACGGTGAAGGCCGCGCTAGAGGGGCTGCTGCGCCATGCCTCGGGAGAAATCTCAAATCAGGGGTAGGCGATCCTGAATCGCTGTGGAATAATACTGGCTACTTATACAGGTGTTGGCCGCCAGGCCTTATTGATTACGTGAGGACTTTAATGGACGACAACAAGAAGAAAGCCTTGGCTGCGGCCCTGGGTCAGATCGAACGTCAATTCGGCAAGGGTGCCGTAATGCGTATGGGCGATCAGGACCGTCAGGCGATCCCGGCTATTTCCACTGGCTCTCTGGGTCTGGACATCGCGCTCGGCATTGGCGGTCTGCCAAAAGGCCGTATCGTTGAAATCTACGGTCCTGAATCCTCCGGTAAAACCACGCTGACACTGTCGGTAATCGCCCAGGCTCAAAAAGCCGGCGCGACCTGCGCATTCGTCGACGCCGAACACGCCCTCGATCCTGAATACGCCGGCAAGCTTGGCGTCAACGTCGACGACCTGCTGGTTTCCCAGCCGGACACCGGTGAGCAGGCCCTGGAAATCACCGACATGCTGGTGCGTTCCAACGCGGTTGACGTGATCATCGTCGACTCCGTAGCCGCCCTGGTTCCAAAGGCTGAAATCGAAGGCGAAATGGGTGACATGCACGTGGGCCTGCAAGCCCGTCTGATGTCCCAGGCGCTGCGTAAAATCACCGGTAACATCAAGAACGCCAACTGCCTGGTGATCTTCATCAACCAGATCCGTATGAAAATCGGCGTGATGTTCGGCAGCCCGGAAACCACCACCGGTGGTAACGCGCTGAAGTTCTACGCTTCGGTTCGTCTGGACATCCGCCGTACTGGCGCGGTGAAAGAAGGTGATGAAGTCGTCGGTAGCGAAACCCGCGTCAAGGTTGTGAAGAACAAGGTCGCTTCGCCGTTCCGTCAGGCCGAGTTCCAGATTCTTTACGGCAAGGGCATCTACCTGAACGGTGAGATGATCGACCTGGGTGTTCTGCACGGTTTCGTCGAGAAGTCCGGTGCCTGGTATGCCTACGAAGGCACCAAGATCGGTCAGGGCAAGGCCAACTCGGCCAAGTTCCTGGCGGACAACCCGGAAATCGCGGCGAAACTTGAGAAGCAATTGCGTGACAAGTTGCTGTCTCCGTCATCGGTAGCGGAATCCAAAGCTTCTGCGGTCAAAGAGACTGAAGATGACCTGGCTGACGCTGATATCTGATTGATCCGATGACCGCCGTACTCGATACACTCGTCGCGGTGCGGCGAACCGCAATGGACCTGCTCGCGCGACGCGAGCACGGTCGAGTCGAGCTGACGCGTAAACTGCGTCAGCGCGGCGCTCTCCCTGAAATGATCGACACAGCACTCGACCGCTTGACGGAAGAGGGCCTGTTGTCCGAATCCCGTTACCTCGAAAGCTTCGTTTCCTACCGTTCCCGTTCCGGCTATGGCCCTTTGCGTATTCGCGAAGAGTTGAGCCAGCGTGGCCTGCAACGCAATGACATCGAACTCGCACTGCGTGAGAGCGGTATCAACTGGCAGGAACAACTGGAAGATACCTGGCGGCGCAAGTTTGCCGGGCATTTACCGATAGACGCACGGGAACGCGCCAAGCAAGGGCGGTTCCTGAGTTATCGGGGGTATTCCATGGAAATGATCAACCGCTTGTTCAGCGGTCGAGGAATGGATGATTAAACAAAAACGGCCCGCTATTTCGATAGCGGGCCGTTTTTTTTTGCCTCTTCATAAAGTTCCGAGAAACTCAGGCAACTCAATAACCTGTAGGAGCCGGCTTGTCTGCGGGCGGCGTTCCGACGATGGTCGTTAACGATGACGTGTGCTGTCTGAATCAACGCGTCGCACTTGAGTCCATCGCCAGCAAGCCGGCTCCTACGGGTGGGGCGAGTACGCTGCCGTGCTTTTCCTCACGTAACCTTTGACGGTTCCCGCGTGCGTTGTTGCGCCTGGGGTTTGGACTGCGCCCAGTTTTCCGGCAGGTTTATGTAGTCCACCAGTTCGCGCAGTCGTCCATGATCACGGGCGTTAAAGGTGAAGGCCAGGCGAGCGAGGTGGCTGAACTGCGGTTCGTCGTGCTCCTCGCCGCTGTAGGCATGCTGATGGAAGTGATCGCTCAGGCACAGGTCGGCGAACGCTTGTTGCATGTGTTCGAGCGCCGCGTCACTGAGCTTGTGGTTCATGCGGATCACGAATTGATGCTTGAGCCAGCGGCTGGAGTGGAAGTTGCTGTAGAACTGATTGATCTGCTCCACCGCTTCCTCGGCGCTGTAGACCAGGCTCACCAGCTTCATGTCGGTCGGCAGGATGTAGCGGTTCTCCTCCAGTTGATTGCGGATGAAGTCCAGTGCGCCTTGCCAGAACGTGCCACCTGGAGCGTCCAGCAGCACCACTGGTACCAGCGGGCTTTTACCGGTTTGAATCAGTGTCAGCACTTCCAGCGCTTCATCGAGGGTGCCGAAACCGCCAGGGCACAAGACCAGCGCATCGGCTTCCTTGACGAAGAACAGCTTGCGGGTAAAGAAAAAGTGGAACGGCAGCAAGTTGGTGGTGCCGTTCACGGTGGGATTCGCATGCTGCTCGAAGGGCAGGGTGATGTTGAATCCCAGGCTGTGTTCAAGGCCGGCACCTTCGTGGGCGGCCGCCATGATGCCGCCGCCTGCGCCGGTGATCACCATCAGGTCGGAGCGTGCCAGTGCGGCGCCGAGTTCTCTGGCCAGGCCATACAACGGGTGTTCTATCGGTGTGCGGGCCGAGCCGAATACCGTGACTTTGCGCCGGCCCCGGAACTGTTCGAGCACACGGAAGGCGTGTTCGAGTTCGCGCAGGGCTTGCAGGGTGATCTTGGCATTCCAGCGGTTGTGATCGTCCTGGGCCATGCGCAGCACGGTCAGAATCATGTCGCGGTAGATCGGGATATTCGGGCTGTTGGGTGAAACCAGGTTGAGTTGCTCTTCGACCTTGTTGATGAGGTCGTGGCCGCTTTCTTCGAAATGACGGCTGAGGAGGTCATTCGGTTGGTAAGGCATCAACTTCTCCTTCCGTACAGGCTCTGTTGTTCCTTTGGATGAAAGAAACATTCGCATCGGAAAACGCAAACCAGGCAGCCCCTTTTCTGCCCTGAAAAGTGAACGGGAACACTATGAATCTAGACCCTCTAGATGGTTTTCGCTGACTTGATCATTGCGCTGCAAAGTCTTTCCTGGCAACCGCTTATTGACGATTTTCAAGGTGATTTCACCGCTCGTCTGAACCTGCGCCAAGTGTCCGGCACTCTGATTTACTAAATTACAGACGTGACACGACAGCTTTGCGTCAAAGGCAGGGCGCACGGTACAAGCGGTTCAAGGATTTTGTCGCTCAAGCAAGGGCGAAGTGCAAGGAGGCGGGATGCTATGGCCAGAGTCATTCTGGAGATCGATACGCAACTGTATCGATTATTGAAGTCATCGGCCGAGACCAATCATTTGAGTCTCGAGGAGGAGTGTTGCCGGCGTCTGGAGGGAGCCGAGCGGCGTTCGCGCTATTTACAGGCGCTGTTGGCCGAACTGCGCGCCGAGGATGAACAGCGGCGCGCCAATTCCCATTGATTACTTTTTCTTTGCCGGCGGCGTGGCTTTCGGGCAATCCGATTCCTCGAAGCTGGCGGAGCCGACCGCGCGATTGGTTTTCACCTCGGTAAAGTCGTAACGCATGATCGCGCCCTTCTTCATCAGCTTGCGGAACCCCTCGTTTCTGCAGACGGAGGCGCCAAGCTGGAAGTACACCGCTTTCGGATCAGCCCGCATCTTGTTGGCGTGGCTGCTTTGCACGCTCAAGTGGTTGATCAGAACATTGCCTTCGGCGGTGTAGCCCTGATCGAGAATGTCTTCGTTGATCGCCCGTGGCGTGCCGACGCTGCTTTGTGCGGCGACGTTTCGCAGCTCTCTGTTGAGATTCTGCTCACTCAAGGACGCAGCCTGAGCGCTGAAGGACGACGCCAGCAGGATGGCAGCGGTGGGAACGATAAGGCGCAGCATGAAACTCTCCTGGTTCGGTGACTGGTGGTTCGACCAGCCACAGGGCTGTGCGTTCATTGGCGGCGAATTATAGGGGAGCCCGTCTGGACGGTACAGGCTTGTGCCGGCCGCTCTGGTAAACTGCCGGCCTTTATCGCCCTGAGTGCCGTTCGTGTCGAGTTTTCCTGTCTGCCGGTGTTGCCCACGATGAACCACGCCCCCAACGCCGTAGCCCGCTTGCGCGACCAGCGCGAAGAGGAGGGCATCAAGCCGATTCAGGCCCGAGGCTGGAGGGCGACGCGTTGCCGTGCCTGCCGCGTGATCGAGAGCCATTGCCTGTGTGCCTGGCGTCCGCAGGTCGAGACCCGCTCGGGCGTGTGCCTGATCATGACCAACAAGGAAGTGTTCAAACCGAGTAACACGGGGTGGCTGATCGCTGACGTAGTGCGCGACAACCATGCGTTCATCTGGTCGCGCACAGAAACCGACCCGCAGCTGCTGGCGTTGCTTGCCGACCCGCAATGGCAGCCGTATCTGGTGTTTCCGGGCGAGTACGTCGAGCCTGAGCGCGTGACCAACACCGTCGAGGTGGATAGCAGCAAGCGACCGCTGTTCATTCTGCTGGACGCGACCTGGACCGAAGCCCGGAAGATTTTCCGCAAAAGCCCGTATTTTGAAACATTGCCGATCCTGAGCCTGCTGCCCGAGAAACTGTCGCGCTATCGTCTGCGCCGGTCGACTCGTAGCGAGCATTTGTGCACGGCGGAAGTGGCGGCGTTGTGCCTCGATCTGGCGGGCGATGTCGAAGCTGCATCGGCACTGGACGCGTATTTCGACGTGTTCAGCCAACATTACCTCGACGCCAAGCATCAGCTGGAAATGAACGTCGCAACACCGGCACATGCCGAGCTGATGCCTTTCGTACCGAAAACGGCCGTCGTCACGGCCTGATTGTCGCCCATACTGCAAAGAACTGTAGCGGCCAGGCACCTTGACCACCCCGGTTTCGCTGGGCATGCTTGGCGCCGATTGGGGCGCGGCTGTAGTTTCAGACGCCGTATTCTTTACGTGATTGCCACGTCGTTGGCGTTGAACGTGCCCTGTTGGTGCAGCTCCGTGGCTGCGCCTTGAGCTGTTAGAAGAACAGGATCATTTGAAAAATGGCCACATACGAAATCCTGATTGCCGATGACCACCCTCTTTTTCGTAGCGCCTTGCATCAAGCGTTGACCCTGGGTCTTGGCCCGGACGTCCGTCTGGTGGAAGTGGCGAGCATCGCCGAGCTGGAAACCCGCCTCGACGAAAAATCCGACTGGGACCTGGTGTTGCTGGACCTGAACATGCCGGGCGCCTACGGTTTTTCCGGGCTGGTGCTGCTGCGTGGTCAGTACCCGCAAATTCCGGTGGTGATGGTGTCGGCCCAGGAAGAAGCCTCGATCATGGTCAAGTCCCGTGAGTTCGGTGCCAGCGGTTTCATTCCTAAATCGAGTGACCTGAGCGTGATCCAGAAAGCCGTGCGTTCGGTACTGGATGGCGATGTGTTCTGGCCGCCTCAGGCGTTCGAAGCAGTCAGCGTTTCCGATGAAGCCAAGGCCGCCAGTGAAGGCCTCGCCAGCCTGACACCGCAGCAGTTCCGGGTGCTGACCATGGTCTGCGAAGGCCTGCTGAACAAACAGATTGCCTACGAACTGAGCGTGTCCGAAGCGACGATCAAAGCCCACGTCACGGCGATTTTCCGTAAGCTGAATGTACGGACCCGAACCCAGGCGGCGTTGCTCCTGCAACAACTTGAGTCAATTTCAAGCCACTGAAGGTTGGCGTCTTCACGCTTTTTTGACTTTGGTTGATCTAGCTTTCCCACTCCTTTTTGGTCAGTTGCCACTTTTATGTCCCCTTTCAAAGGCCAGACCGGCCTGAAACGCATCCTTAACGCTTCCGGTTACTCGCTGGACGGCCTGCGCGCAGCCTTCACCGGCGAAGCGGCTTTTCGGCAACTGGTGTTGCTCAATGTCATCCTGATTCCGATTTCGTTCTTTTTGAACGTCAGCCGTGTCGAGCAGGCGCTGTTGATAGCCGTCTGCTTGTTGGCGTTGATCGTCGAGTTGCTCAATTCAGCGGTGGAAGCGGCCATCGACCGCATCTCCCTGGAACTGCACCCACTGTCCAAGAACGCCAAGGACATGGGCAGCGCCGCGCAGCTGGTGGCGTTGACCATGATCGCGCTGGTGTGGGCGGTGATCCTGCTTTAAGCGATGGTGGGCAGCACGATCTCGTCGCTGCGCTGAACCCCGGCGGTGAAAGCGCGGCACAGGTCGAGGAATTCGCGCATCGCCGGTGTCTGAAATTTCTGTTTGTGCCAGATGAAATAGAACTGCCGCGCCAGATCGAGATCCGGCGTCTCTACCGGCACCAGGCTGCCGCGGCGAAACGCGTCGCGCAGTGCCAGCCGTGAAATGCAGCCAATCCCCAATCCTGATTCCACCGCGCGCTTGATCGCTTCGGTGTGTTCCAGCTCCAGGCGGATATTCAACGCGCTGCGATGATGACGCATGGCCTGGTCAAAGGTCAGGCGCGTGCCCGAGCCTTGCTCACGCAGAATCCACGCCTCGTGGCTCAGTTCTTCCATGGTCGCCGTGCCGCGCAGGGCCAGCGGATGCTGTGGCGCGCAGAACACCACCAGCTCATCCTCGACCCAACTCTGCACTTCGATGTCCGGATGGCTGCAGTCGCCTTCGATTAGACCCAGATCAATTTCATAATGCGCAACTTGTTGCACGATGTTGGCAGTGTTTTGCACGTGCAGCTTCACCTGGCTTTCCGGGTGGCGCTGCATGAAGCTGCCGATCAGCAGCGTGGCCAGGTAGTTGCCGATCGTGAGGGTCGCGCCGACCGCCAGCGAGCCGAAACCGGATTTGCCGTTGAGCAGGTCTTCGATTTCCTTGGCCTGGTCGAGCAACGCCACCGCTTGCGGCAACAATTGCTTGCCGAGGGCGTTGAGGCTCAGCCGTTTACCGGCGCGGTCGAACAGCTGGCAGCTGGACTGGCGCTCCAGTTCGGTGATCGAGGTGCTTGCCGCCGATTGCGACAGGTTGAGCAGGCCCGCAGCACGGGATACGCTTTCCTGCTGGGCGACGGCGACGAAGACTTGAAGTTGACGGAGAGTAAATCGCATATCGATATAACCGATAACCCTTATCTTAATAATCCATTTAACAGATATTGTCGCTGCCATTAGAATGCGATGCAATTGCGCAGACCACAGGCGCAGGCAAAATCTCCAGGAGTCCCACGTACATGAGCAACATGAACCACGAGCGTGTCCTCAGTGTTCACCACTGGAACGACACTCTGTTCAGCTTCAAGTGCACCCGCGATCCGGGCCTGCGCTTCGAGAACGGTCAGTTCGTGATGATCGGCCTGCAACAGCCAAACGGCCGGCCGCTCATGCGCGCTTATTCGATTGCCAGCCCGAACTGGGAAGAGCATCTCGAGTTCTTCAGCATCAAGGTGCCTGATGGCCCGCTGACTTCCCAGTTGCAGCACCTGAAGGAAGGCGACGAGATCATCATCAGCAAGAAGCCTACCGGCACGCTGGTACTGGACGACTTGAAGCCTGGCAAACATTTGTACCTGCTCAGCACCGGTACCGGTCTGGCGCCGTTCATGAGCGTCATCCAGGACCCGGAAACCTACGAGCGTTTCGAAAAAGTGATCCTGTGCCACGGCGTACGTTACGTCAACGAAGTCGCCTACCGCGAATTCATCACCGAGCACCTGCCGCAGAACGAATTCTTCGGCGAGGCCCTGCGTGACAAGTTGATCTACTACCCGACCGTGACCCGCGAGCCGTTCGAGAACGAAGGCCGCCTGACCGACCTGATGCGCAGCGGTAAGCTGTTCAGCGACATCGGCCTGCCTCCGATCAACCCGCAGGACGACCGCGCCATGCTGTGCGGCAGCCCGAGCATGCTCGACGAAACCAGCGAAGTGCTGAACAGCTTCGGCCTGAAAGTTTCGCCGCGGATGCGCGAGCCGGGTGATTACCTGATCGAGCGTGCGTTCGTCGAGAAATAAGAATACCGCTCAACCGCTCTGCTCTACCTGTGGGAGCGAGCCTGCTCGCGATTGGGGAGTGTCAGTCGACATCAATGTTGACTGTCACACCGCCATCGCGAGCAGGCTCGCTCCCACAGTTGTTTTTGGTGTTCAGACCTTCGCCGAAATGACTTCGAGAACGCGGATCATGCCTGCTTCGGGATAGTGCCACCGCACATCCACATCCCAGAACTGCGCGCCATATTCCCGCTCAGGCGCGGGCGTCTGATAAGCCGGCCGCGGATCTTGCGCCAAACACTGTTCAACCAGCTCTACCAAAGGCTCTTCAAGACGCTGAGCGTGCCCATGCGCCTGTTGCAACGCCGAGTCCGTCCACTGCACGGGAATCAGCTGCGGCGCAGCGCTGGCGATGCTATTGGACGCCGTGTCGATGATGTCGGCATAAGGCACGTAAGGTTTGATGTCGAGAATCGGTGTGCCATCCAGCAAGTCGATGCCGGATATCCACAGGCGATTGGCCTCGACCTTGTCCAGCTTCACCACGGATTGGCCGATGCCGTTGGGCCGGTGCGTCGCGCGGGTGGCGAACACGCCCATGGATTTGTTGCCGCCGAGGCGAGGCGGGCGGACTTTCAGGCGTGGTTTTTCTTCCAGGGCCTGATGGAACAGGAACAGCAGCCAGACGTGGCTGACTTGCTCCAGACCCTGCACGGCGTCGCCCTGATCGAACGGCGCCACCAGTTCCAGCACGCCGCGAGCGGCAGGCGCCAGTTGCGGCTGGCGCGGGATGGCGAACTTCTCCTTGAAACAGGAGCGCACGAAGCCGATGGGGGAAACGCTGTAGGTCATTGGTTTAGGGTCGAAGCAGGATTGAGGCGGGCATGATAACCCGACGGGCCTCAAGACTGGTGGTGGCTGAGCGGGCCTATTCGCGGGCAAGTCGGACTGCCGCACCACTCGCTCCTACAGGGTTCTCGAGCGAACACAGAGTTTGTGTACGCCAAAGAACCTGTAGGAGCGAGTGGTGCGGCAGTCCGACTTGCCCGCGAAGGCCGCACCGCCGATCTAGAGACTGAACCCACCATCTAGAGGAATGATATTCCCGGTCATGTAAGCCCCCGCCGTACTCGCCAGACTGATCGCCAACGCCGCCATCTCTTCCTCCCGGCCCCAGCGCTTCATCGGAATCAACGCCGTATCTTCCGCCAGCGCCTGCTCATCATTACCGATGTGCTGGGTCATCTTGCTCGGAAAGCGCCCCGGTGCGATCACGTTGACGTTGATGTGCTGGCTCACCAGTTCCCGCGCCAGAATCCGCGACAATTGATGCAGGGCCGCCTTGCTCGGCCCGTAGGCATAAGCCTGTTCGCCGAAGGAAGAAATCCCCGCCACCGAGCCGATATTGATGATCCGCGCCGGATTGGCTTCTGACCCGGCCTTGCGCAGCAGCGGCAAGAACTGCTGGATGCAGTTGAACACCGACGTCACGTTGAGCTGCATGACCTTTTCCCAGCCCTTGACCGGATAGCTCTCGAGCGGCGCGCCCCAAGTGGTGCCGGCGTTGTTCACCAGAATATCCAGATGGCCGATCTGCTCGCCCAACTGCGTCGCGAGTTGCAGCACACCTTCTTCAGTGGCCAGGTTGGCGGCCACCGCGTGGCACGTTCCGAAGGCGCTCAACTCGTCAGCCGTTTGCTGACACGCTTCGGCATCGCGCGCGCAGACGTACACGGTGGCGCCGGCCTCGACATAGGCCTTGGCGATCATTTTGCCGATACCACGGGTGCCGCCGGTCACCAGAGCGGTGCGGCCTTGCAGGGAAAAGTACGGGTGCATGGCGAGTCCTGAGAGCTGAGGGTGCATACACCCTAGTCGTCAGCCGCTGGAAGCGGAGCCACTATTTTTGCGCGGAATGGGGATTCATACAGCCAGACCTGCCACCACCCTCACCTGTAGGAGCCGGCTTGCTGGCGATGGCGATTTTGAGGACGCTATCGCCAGCAAGCCGGCTCCTACAGGTGAGGGTGGTGGCCCATAGGCCGTCGTCGCTTACTGCGGGCGAACGCGCAGGGTCAGGCCCTTGAGGAAGTTGCGCAGCAACTGGTCTCCGCACGGGCGATAGTTGGTGTGGCCGAACTTGCGGAACAGCGCGCTCAGCTCAGGCTTGGACACCGGGAACTCGGCGGCCTTGAGGATCGCGTGCATGTCGTCTTCTTTCAGCTCGAAGGCCACGCGCAGTTTTTTCAGGATGATGTTGTTGGTCACCGGCACTTCGATTGGCTGCGGCGGACGGCTTTCGTCCTTGCCGCGCTTGAAGATCACCAGGCCGTCGAGGAAATGCGCCATGACCTCGTCCGGGCAGCGTACGAAGCCTTCCTCGTCCTCTTCTTTCTTGTCGAGGTAGGTCAGCAGGGCTTCCAGGGACACGTCCATGCCGCCGAGCTTGATGATCTCGATGGCTTTCTTGTCGCTGATGTCGAGCATGTAGCGCACGCTGCGCAGTACGTCGTTATGAATCATGGTGTGCAATCCTGATAGTCGGCAGTGGGCGCCGCATAAGCCGCGGCGCCAGAATGTGTGGCGGCGTGAAAAGTCTTAGAACTTCTCTTTGCCGGACAGGTAGCGCCATTGGCCCAGCGGCACTTTGCCGATGGACACGCCGCCGATGCGGATGCGGCGGATGGCGACGACCTTCAGGCCGACGGCCTGGCAGAACAGGGCAATCACGCCCGGTTGTGGGTTCTTCATCGCAAAACGCAGGCGGTTTTCGTTCTGCCAGCTGGCCTTGACCGGCGGCAGTTCCTTGCCCTTGTAGGTGAGGCCATGGTTCAGGCGGTTGAGGCCGTGAGCCACCATCTCGCCTTCAACCTCGACCACATACTCTTGCTCGATTTTCGCGGAGTCGGCGGTGAGTTTGCGCAGGATCTTCCAGTCCTGGGTGAACACCAGCAGACCGCTGGCGTTGGCCTGCAGGTCGGTGCTGGCGGTCAGGCGCTGGAAATGGCCCTTGAGCGGACGTTTGCTGAAGCGATGTTCTTCGCTCAGGGTTTCGGCGCTGATGGTGGCCATGGCCGTGTCCGCGTCCATGCCTGCCGGCACGTTGAACAGGATGGTCACCGGCTCTGGCGCGGTGGCCTGGGCCTGCGGGTCGAGCTCGACTTTCTGGGTGTCGACCTTGAACTGCGGCTCGTCGATGACTTCGCCGTCCACGGTGACCCAGCCGCCCTCGATGAACAGCTCAGCCTCCCGACGGGAACAGCCGACGAGTTCGATGAGGCGTTTGGAGAGACGTATCGGGTCAGTCATGACAGGGCCGTAACAAAAAAGGGGTGGGCATTGTACCTGCTGGGCGCCGGTTAATCCCGGCTCCATTTACGCCGTACAGCTTTTTGTAGGAGCCGGCTTGCTGGCGATGGCATCTCCTCGGTCTATCAAATGCACCGCGGTGATGCCATCGCCGGAGCGCCGCCCGCAGCAAGCCGGCTCCTACACAGGTCAGCCGTTGCTCGACTGTTGCCGGGTTTGGCGCAGCCGCATATGCAACAACGGATAAGGCTGCCCCATGCCGTCATGCTCGGTGCGGCCGATCACCTCGAAGCCCTGTTTGAAGTAGAACCCCAGCGCCTGCGGGTTCTGTTCATTGACGTCCAGTTCATCGGCGTTCAGGTGTTCCATGGCATAACGCAGCAACTGCTTGCCCAGGCCCTGGCCACGGTGGGCCGGGTCGATGAAGAGCATTTCAACTTTGCCCGCTGCCACGCCGGCGAACCCGGTGATGCGCTGGCGCGAGTCTTTGGTACAGATCAGCATCACCGCGTCGAGGTAGCGCGTCAGCACCAGATTCTTCAGCAGTTCGATGTAACTGTCCGGCAGAAAGTCATGGGTGGCGCGCACCGAGTCTTCCCAGACCCGAGTCAGTTCCTGGTAGTCGCTCTGTTTCGGCGTGTGGATGACCGAATGTTGGCGCATGGCCGAATGCCCCTTTTGCAGTGGATGGCGCGAGTCCTTTCTCCCACAAAACGATAGACGTAAAAAAGCCCCGCATCTCGTCAAGAGAGCGGGGCTTTGCGTATTTTTTGCGTTTAGATCTGTTCAGCCCACAAGTCGTATTCGTCGGCGTCGGTAACCTTGCACCAGACTTTGTCGCCCGGTTTCAGGTTGCTGCCGTTGTCGATGAACACGTTACCGTCGATTTCCGGGGCGTCGAAGAAGCAGCGGCCAACCGCGCCTTGCTCGTCGACTTCATCGACCAGCACTTCGATTTCACGGCCGACGCGCATTTGCAGACGTGCCGAGCTGATGGCTTGCTGGTGCGCCATGAAGCGGTCCCAACGGTCTTGCTTGACGTCGTCCGGGACGATGTCCAGGTCCAGGTCGTTGGCCGGTGCGCCTTCGACCGGCGAGTACTGGAAGCAGCCGACGCGGTCGAGCTGGGCTTCGGTCAGCCAGTTCAGCAGGTACTGGAAGTCTTCTTCGGTTTCGCCCGGGAAGCCGACGATGAAGGTCGAACGGATGATCAGGTCCGGGCAGATCTCGCGCCAGTTCTTGATGCGCGCCAGGGTCTTGTCTTCGAACGCCGGGCGTTTCATCGATTTCAGGACTTTCGGGCTGGCGTGCTGGAACGGGATGTCCAGGTACGGCAGGATCTTGCCGGCGGCCATCAGCGGGATCAGCTCGTCGACGTGCGGGTACGGGTAAACGTAGTGCAAGCGAACCCAGACGCCGAGGGTGCTCAGGGCTTCGCAGAGTTCGGTCATGCGGGTTTTCACCGGCGCGCCATTCCAGAAACCGGTGCGGTACTTCACGTCGACGCCGTAGGCGCTGGTGTCTTGCGAAATCACCAACAGCTCTTTGACGCCGGCCTTGACCAGGCGCTGGGCCTCGTCGAGCACGTCACCGACCGGACGGCTGACCAGCTTGCCGCGCATCGACGGGATGATGCAGAAGCTGCAGCTGTGGTTGCAGCCTTCGGAAATCTTCAGGTACGCGTAGTGGCGCGGGGTCAGCTTGATGCCTTGCGGCGGCACCAGGTCGATCAGCGGGTTGTGATCCTGACGCGGCGGCACGACGTCGTGCACGGCGTTGACCACTTGCTCGTACTGCTGCGGACCGGTCACGGCCAGCACGCTCGGGTGCACGTTGCGGATGTTGCCTTCTTCGACGCCCATGCAGCCGGTCACGATGACCTTGCCGTTTTCCTTGATGGCTTCGCCGATCACTTCCAAAGATTCAGCCTTGGCCGAGTCGATGAAACCGCAGGTGTTGACCACCACGACATCGGCGTCCTGATAAGTGGACACAACGTCATAACCTTCCATGCGCAGCTGGGTAAGGATGCGCTCGGAGTCGACCAGTGCTTTGGGGCAACCCAGGGATACGAAGCCAACCTTTGGATTGGCCGGCGCAGGAGTGGTGGACATGTCTAACCTCGG
Organism: Pseudomonas sp. BF-RE-22; assembly: GCF_019956155.1. NCBI lineage: Bacteria > Pseudomonadati > Pseudomonadota > Gammaproteobacteria > Pseudomonadales > Pseudomonadaceae > Pseudomonas > Pseudomonas sp. BF-RE-22. The sequence goes on from NZ_JAHBDD010000086.1 coordinate 179,814, forward strand.
TATTTGTGACGCCTCCAGCCGAAGACGGCAAGGCGACAGACGGGCGCTTGTTGCGCCTCTGATCAAAAAGTGCGCAATTCTAGCGATGAGACGTTCACTTGACCAGCTTTATGAAGGGAAATACGACGAGTGCTGCGCTATGCTTCGCGCCGTTAAGCTTTACCGATTTTTTACAGTCAACAAAACGTCTGTAACGTCATGTAAAACAGCGCATGCTGCGTGACAAAGCATAGTGCTTCTTCCAAGAAGTCCGGTCTGGGTAGTAGGAGTGTTGGATGGGTCAGGCAAGTAGTCAGGCGGCGGGTGCCGAGCATTCGGCGGCAAAGCCGATCGGCATGCTGGTGGCGGCGGTCGGGGTGGTTTACGGCGATATCGGCACGAGCCCGCTGTATACCCTCAAAGAAGTGTTTTCCGGTGGTTACGGCGTACCGGTCAACCATGACGGCGTGTTGGGCATCCTGGCGCTGATCTTCTGGTCGCTGATCTGGGTCGTCTCGATCAAGTACATGATGTTTGTCCTGCGCGCCGACAACCAGGGCGAAGGCGGGATCATGGCGTTGACCGCGCTGGCGCGGCGGGCAGCGGCAGGGCACAAGAAGTTGCGCACGTTGCTGGTGGTCTGCGGGCTGATCGGCGCGGCGCTGTTCTATGGCGACAGCATGATCACTCCGGCGATCTCCGTGCTTTCGGCGATTGAAGGTCTCGGGCTGGCCTTCGAAGGCATCGACCATTGGGTGGTGCCGCTGTCGTTGATCGTGCTGGTGGCGCTGTTTTTGATCCAGAGCCACGGCACCGCGCGAATCGGCATCCTGTTCGGGCCGATCATGGTCACCTGGTTCCTGGTCCTGGGCGCGCTGGGCGTCTACGGCATCATGCAGCATCCGGAAGTGTTGCAAGCGATGAACCCGGTCTGGGGCGTGCGCTTCTTCATCGTTCACCCGGGCATGGGCGTGGCGATCCTCGGCGCGGTGGTGCTGGCGTTGACCGGCGCCGAAGCGCTGTACGCCGACATGGGCCACTTCGGGCGCAAGCCGATTGCCCGCGCCTGGTTCATCCTCGTGCTGCCGGCGCTGGTGCTGAACTACTTCGGCCAGGGTGCCTTGCTGCTCGGTGACCCGGAAGCGGCGCGCAACCCGTTCTATCTGTTGGCGCCAAGCTGGGCGTTGATTCCCCTGGTCGGCCTGTCGACCCTGGCCACGGTGATTGCTTCGCAAGCGGTGATTTCCGGCGCGTTCTCCCTGACCCGCCAGGCGATCCAGCTCGGCTACATTCCGCGCATGCACATCCAGCACACCTCTAGCGCCGAGCAAGGCCAGATCTACATCGGTGCGGTGAACTGGGCGCTGATGGTCGGCGTGGTGCTGCTGGTGCTGGGTTTCGAATCTTCCGGCGCCCTGGCCTCGGCTTACGGCGTTGCGGTTACCGGGACCATGTTGATGACCAGCATTCTGGTGTCGGCAGTGATACTGCTGCTATGGAAATGGCCACCGGTCCTTGCGGTGCCGGTCCTGTTGGGATTTTTGCTGGTCGATGGCGTGTACTTCGCCGCCAACGTGCCGAAAATCGTACAGGGCGGGGCCTTCCCGGTGATCGCCGGTATTGCGCTGTTCGTGCTGATGACTACCTGGAAGCGCGGCAAACAACTGTTGGTGGAGCGCATGGACGAAGGCGGGCTACCGCTGCCGATTTTCATCAGCAGTATTGCCGTGCAACCGCCGCATCGCGTCCAGGGCACCGCCGTGTTCCTCACTGCGCGGCCAGACGCCGTGCCCCACGCGTTGTTGCACAACTTGCTGCATAACCAGGTGCTGCACGAGCAAGTGGTGCTGCTGACGGTGGTGTACGAAGACATCCCGCGAGTACCGACGACACGGCGCTTCGAGGTGGAATCCCACGGCGAAGGGTTCTTCCGGGTGATCCTGCACTTTGGCTTTATCGACGAACCGGACGTGCCGCAAGCGCTGAAGTTGTGTCACCTCGATGACCTCGACTTCAGCCCGATGCGCACCACCTACTTCCTCAGCCGCGAGACGGTCATCGCCTCCAAACTTGAGGGGATGGCGCGCTGGCGCGAGGCGTTGTTTGCGTTCATGTTGAAGAATGCGAATGGCAATTTGCGGTTCTTTAATCTGCCGCTGAACCGGGTGATTGAGTTGGGTACGCAGGTCGAGATGTAATCCCGCGACATCAAAAAGCCCCCGTTGCCGTGAAGGCAGCGGGGGCTTTTTATTGCCCGACGCCTGACGTTGGCTGACAACGATCCCCTGTGGGAGCGAGCCTGCTCGCGATGGCGGACTGACATGCACCATTAATGTTGCCTGACAGACCGCTATCGCGAGCAAGCTTGCTCCTACAGGGACCGTGTTGCTGGTTTTTTGTGAGTGTGGCCCGTCGTTTTTAGTTGCGCTCAGGTCATTGTTTTTTGGATTCGGTCTTTGTCCAAACCGGCCGCTCCAGCACCTTCACTGCATCATCAACCACTGCCTTGCTCATCGCCGTCAAATAATGCGCGGCCCAGGCGTGTCGGTCGGTGTCTCGGGCGTAGGCAGCATCTTTGGTCAGCTCCTTGGCCAGGTACAGGAAGTCGGAGGCCATGGCTAACGCATCGCTGAGGGGAACGTCTCGCGTGACATGGAATAGGGGTTGGTTTGAGCAGTAGAGGACCGGGGTGAGGCCGATGGTTTTTAGTTCTGAGGGGGCAGGTGAATCTGTTTTGCTCATGGTGTATCTCCTAAACTGAGGAGCCGCCACGTTCGTTTCCAAGCGAATGGGTGGCAGCTGTGCGCAGGTTGGAAAACCGGGAGCCTAGGAAACCGGCACGTCCGAAGACGTCCCACGCACAACCGCCATGACACAGAATTGCAGCCGTAAATGTCTGCGGTCATGTTGGGCACGTTGTTGCCTACGCTCGACGGGTTTCCAAGCCCGATCGCTGAATGGTCAGCGACGTCCGGAGACTATCCCGTCAAAGAAAAGCGCAACAAGGCATCAAAGTGCCCAAAAAACACGATTCGGAGTTTGCCTACAAGGTCTGCGGGCGTCATCCGATATCGCGCCGTCTGAAACAAACAAAAACTAAACGCCGCAAGTGATTCTACGAGCCGAGGACATGGGCGCAAAAAATTAAATGAGTGTCGGGGGAAAAACATGATGGCGTTACTAGAACGTGCTGAACAGGCAATATCAGTGGTCGCGATGGTCAAGGACTTCAGTACCAGACTCACTGAAATCTCCACTCGAGCCATCGAGCGCCTGGTTATTTTCAAAGACAATCAACCGGCAGCGGTCATCATCAACGTTGAGGCGTATCAAGAAATGCTCGACGAGCTGGATGACCTTCGGATTGAAGTAGCTGTTCTGGAACGCCTGACCGGCTTTGATGAGACCAGCGCAATCGACCACGAAGATATGCGGGGACGGCACGCCAGGAAAGGCTGAAGCAACAGGGGGTGGCGTGTTTCTAAGAAGCTTCCGACAAGTATCGATTGATATTGACGACTCGATATTTTCATTGAGACAAGTGTCCACGTTTTATGGAATGTGGACACTTGGGTTTTCAGCATCGTGGAGAGTCAAGACATTTTGCATTGTTCAAACTGGCCAGCCTGCACGCCATAAAATCCTTCTAGCCGTTAGTGCTTCATGTCTGTACGAACCTTTTTTGGGGACTTTCTTTGACTTGAAGAGCAATTCATTTTCAACGTTTACACGGTCCATTGTAGGAGCCGGCTTGCTGGCGATGGACTCAAGTGCACCGCGGTGAACCAGTCCGTACGCGTAATCGTTAACGACCATCGCCAGCAAGCTGGCTCCTACAGGTTCTGTGTTTCCCGGTAATCCGTGAAGAACCATAAAAAAGCCCCCGCTACCGTAAGGCCGCGGGGGCTTTTTTGTGGGCGGGTTCAGGTCATTCCTGAGCCGCCGTCTCCTTCGCCTGGCGCTTCTCGATCACATCCACCAACCGTTGGGCCAGTTTCGGGTAGTTCTCGTCGAAGTGGTGGCCGCCGGGCAGTTTGATGGCTTCGCCTACTGCGGTTTTGTCGGTGCAGCCGCTTTCGTCGATTTCTTCTTCACCGAAGATGCACACCACTTTCTCCGGTGGCAGCTTGGCCATTTCCGGGCCGGTGGCGGCTTCTTTGCCGGCGTTGCCGAGCCAGCCTTCGACTTCGATTTCGAAGCTGCCGGTGCGGGCGAAGGCCAGCAGGATGATTGCGTCGACGCGTTGCTGTTCCGAGGCTTCCAGGCGGTTGTAGATCGCCGGCAGGACGTCGGCGCCGAACGAGTAGCCCGTCAGGATGAAGCGCTTGGTGCCCCATTTCTGCCGGTAGTGCTGCATCAGTTCAGCGAGGTCCAGGGCACTTTGCTCCGGGCTTTTGTGCTGCCAGTAGTAGCGCAGGGTGTCGATGCCGACGACCGGGTAGCCGATCTTGGCCATTTCGCCCGCTACGTCGCGGTCGAGGTCGCGCCAGCCACCGTCACCGGAGAGGAACAGGGTGACGGTGTCCTTGGCCTGGCCGGCCGGGACTTCAACCACTGGGATTTGCAGGCCGCCAGCGGCTTTGTCGCCACCGACGAGGAGCTTGCGCAGTTCGTTGTTCAGCACTTGCGGCAGGTTGATGTCGTAGTCGCTGATGCTGGTTTCGGCGTTGGGTTGGTCGCGCACGAAGCCGGCGCTGGTGTCGTCCGGGTTGTCGTTCCATGCCACCAGCCAGTGACCGTGAGCGGCGCTTTTCGGCAGCAGGTGGGTGCAGCCGGGTTTTTCCAGGGCCAGGTCCACCGACACGGCCTGGGACTTGTCGTCCTTCTGCTCGGACAACCAGCGCCATGCCAGTACGGCGCCAGGGCCGATGCCGCTGACCAGCGTCGCCGGGCCTTTGAGTTCTCTCAGGCCGGATTGCAGGGCGCGGCTTTGCAACAGGCAGTCCTTGGGCAGGATCACCTGAACGATCTGCGCCGAGCCGCTGCGGCTCAGGGTCATCAATTGTTTGTCGCTGAGCTTCTGGTCGTCATTGACCGCCACCAGCACTTGGGCGCGTGGCGTGTTGCCGGGGATGACGCGGGTCATCGCGGCACCGTCGGCCGGTGTCAGCCGTTCGAGCGTCGGTTCTGGCGCCGGGCGTTTGAGGTACCAGTAACCGCCACCGAGAATCAGGGCCAGCACTACCAGTGTGCCCAGTACGTACCGCAAGGAGCGTTGAATCATCAGCGTTTCACCAATCCAGTCAAGCCGCCCGCAATCAGGGCAGCAGTGTCGGCCAGGGCAACCAGCGGATCGAGTCCGGCGGGCACAGCCATATAACGGGGTTCCCAGTCAGGCTGGAACTTGTCTTTGAAGCGGCGCAAGCCTTGGAAGTTGTACAGCTGCTCACCACGGCGGAAAACCATCGAGCCCAGACGCTGGGTCAGTGGTGCGCCACGACGGGGTTGCAACCCCGACAGCGGCACCATGCCCAGGCTGAAACGCGCGTATCCATGATTTTTATAATGTTGAATCAGGCCGACCATCATGAATTCCATGGTCAGTTTGGGGGCGTCCGGGTGTGCGCGCATCAGGTCGAGGCTGGCCAGGTCATGGCCGAAAGTCTCGAGCAAATTGGCGAACGCCACCGGGCGCCCTTCGAAACGGATGACAGCGATGCGGAAATGCTTGAGGTAGTCATCACCGAAACGACCGAGGGAGAAGCCTTTCTCGCGCACGTTCTTGCCGGTCAGCCAGGCATCGGAAATCACCTTGAGCTCATCCATCGGCGCATGCCCTGGCTCATGGATCTCCAGCGACAGGCCATCACGGGTGCCACGGTTCCAGGTGTAGCGCAGGTCTTTCATCTCTTTGCCCTTGGCTTCGAGATCAAAGCGCTGCAGATCGACCCGGGCTTCTTCGCCGAGTTTGATCGCAGTCAGGCCGATGTCCATGTAGTACGGCAGGTTCTCGGCGCGTACTTGATAGAACACGGGGCGGGCGTGGTGGATGTCACAGAGGTCGCGGAACTGCCAGATCATTTCCGCCCGTTGCTGGGTCGGGCCGATCGGGTCATACAAGGCCACCAGGCTGCGTCCACGGCGGGCGTACATCAGGAACGCTTCATCGTTAGGGTGAAACAGCAGCGCCTTGTCACCGGTCAGGGCGAGGCCACCGTCCGGTTGTGCGGAAGCCATCAGGATTTTTACCGCGCGGTCCAGTTCGTCCGGCGTGGGCAAGTGGATCACCGGGCGTGCGGTGCGCAGCAGCCAGGTCAGGGACACCACCACCAGCAGCACGGCGGCGCCGAGCAGCGAGCGCAAGCCGCGCGGGGCGTCGGCGTCGAGGGTGAACTGCCACCAAAGTTGATGGCTGTAGGGAACGTCCTGATAAGCGAACAACAGCAGCCAGATCGACGCACCGAGTACGCAAAGGCTCGACACCAGATACAGCGGCGAAAACGGCAGTTCGGTCAGGCGGCTCGGGCGATAGAACGAGCGCCGGAAAACCCCCAGCAGGCTCGCGGTCAGGGTCATCAGGCAGGCTTCTTCCCAGTCGAAACCCTTGAGCAGCGAAAGCACGGCGCCGACCAGCAACAGAATGGTGGTCAGCATCCACGCGGCCGACAGGCGTCGACGCAGGCCTTGGGCCAGCAGCAGGCAAAGCACGCCGACCAGGCTGGCGCCGAAGTGCGAAGCGTCGACCAGTCGATGAGGAATCAGGAAACCGATGTGTTCCAGGCGCGTATCGATTTCCGGGGTCACGCCGGAGAACAGCAGCACCACGCCGGACAGAAACACCAGCACCGCCAGAATCGGCGCGGCCAGGCCGGAGGCTGCACGCAAGGACTGACGCGTTTGAAACAAACGCTGGCCTTCATTGACCAACAGCAGCAAGCACGCGACCAGCAGCGGCAGCACCACGTAGATCAGGCGATAGAGCAGCAACGCGGCGGCCAGCGGCGCGGCGCCAAGTTTGTCGGCGAAGGCGGCCAGCAGAATCGCTTCGAATACGCCGACGCCACCGGGAACATGGCTGAGCACACCTGCGGCCAACGCCAGCAAGTACACCAGCAGGAATGCACCGAAGGGCGGAGCTTCCGGCAGCAACAGATACAGCACGGTCGCGGCGGCGGCTACGTCGAGGGCGGTAATGACCAGTTGCAGGAACGTCAGGCGACGGCCAGGAAGGCGCAAGGTGCGACGACCGACCTTGACCAACAGGTTGTCTGCATAAGGCTGCTCTGGCAGGCGTCGGCGATAGATGCCGACGGCCAATACGGTAAACAGCAGCAATACAGCGGCGGCAATCGCACCCAGCAGCATCTGAGAGAGGCCCAGGGCGGCAGAGGCGGCAGGCAGGTTGCTGAGCGTGGCGAGGGCGGCCAGCGGGGGCAGGGCACAGCCGAGCGAGAGGCTGGCAAACAGCGTCATGTGCGCGACATCGGAAGCCCCCAGGCCATGACGCGCATATAAACGGTAGCGAACCGAGCCTCCCGAGAGCATCGACAGGCCAATGGCATTACCGATGGCAAATGCTGTGAACCCGCCCAGGGCAAGAATCCGCGGCGCCAGGGTCACGCCGGCATAGCGGCTGGCCGACCATTCGTAGCCAAGCAAGATGATGAAGCCGACCACGGTTGCGGCCAATGCGCCGAGCAGTGCCGGTTTCGGTACGTCGAGAATGGAGTCGTGCAGAGCGTACAGATCGAGTTCGCTCAACAGGTGGCGACAGGCAATCAGCGCGATAGCGAACAACAGCAGGGTGACCGCCAGGCCAATGGGCTGACGGTACTTGCTGACCAGATCAAGCAAGCGCAGACGCTCGGCTTTGATCGGTTGTGTCGCTGTGACGGTGTCTTGTGAATCAGACGAGTTGGCGCGCATCAATCACCTCTTGGATTGTGCGCGACAGGATGGGGGTATCCAGCCAAGTTACCAATCCCTGTAGAAAAAAATAATCACAAATATTAACGCCTCTCACCGATCAGCGGCGATGGCATGGCATCCGTCGTAGGGGGTTCGGTCTGCGATTCAGCATAGTCTGAACTCAGAACTCAGGTGATCCCGAACGCTTCCCTACACAGTGACAGGTCATTGTTGCGAAAGGACTTTTTCAACAGATACAAAAAAGGCCACTCTTTCGAGTAGCCTTTTTTGATGTTTGGTTGCGGGAGCCGGATTTGAACCGACGACCTTCGGGTTATGAGCCCGACGAGCTACCAGACTGCTCCATCCCGCGTCTGTGTGGCGGCATTCTATAGAGATACGCCGGTGTGTCAACCGTTAATCCGGCGCCGGGTCAAATAAGCGTGAATAAGCGGCGAACGGTCGCAGGGGAGCGTTAAGTTTCGGAATCAGAACGATTTCTGCTTCCTGCCAAAAACACGCGCGCACAAAAAAGGCCACTCTTTCGAGTAGCCTTTTTTGATGTTTGGTTGCGGGAGCCGGATTTGAACCGACGACCTTCGGGTTATGAGCCCGACGAGCTACCAGACTGCTCCATCCCGCGTCTGTGTGTCGGCATTCTACAGGGGATCGCCGGGCTGTCAACCTTCAATCCAGATAAAACCTGTTCTGGTTCAATCGCTTAGCTCTGAAAGAGGGCGGTGTGATCGGCTGTGAGTCAGGCCTGGCAAGGCTTGCAGCTCTATCGCAGGGGCACTTTCGATTGAGAAAATAAATTCATCTGTAACTTTTCCTACCATTGGGTAAGAACATTCAGACTACTGGTGCTATATACAGGTGTCGGTGAGATACTGCAGATCCGGCACGCCTTGACTCCAATTCTACGCCATGAACACCGCTTTTATATGAGCCAGCGAAAAATCATCCACGTCGATTGTGACTGCTTCTATGCTGCCATCGAGATGCGCGACGACCCGCGCCTCGCCGGAAAACCCCTGGCGGTGGGTGGTTCGGCGGATCGGCGCGGGGTGATTGCCACCTGTAACTATGAAGCACGGGCGTATGGCGTGCGTTCGGCGATGTCGTCGGGGCACGCCTTGAAGTTGTGCCCTGACCTGACCATCGTCAAGCCGCGCATGGACGCCTATCGAGAAGCCTCGAAGGAAATTCACACGATCTTTCGCGATTACACCGATCTGATCGAGCCGCTTTCCCTCGATGAGGCTTACCTCGACGTGTCGGACAGTGCGCACTTCGGCGGCAGCGCCACGCGAATTGCCCAGGACATCCGTCGTCGGGTGTCCAATCAGTTGCACATCACTGTCTCGGCCGGCGTGGCGCCGAACAAATTCCTGGCCAAGATTGCCAGCGACTGGAAGAAGCCCAATGGCTTGTTTGTCATTACGCCGGATCAGGTCGAGGATTTCGTCAGCGGTTTGCCCGTCAGCAAGCTGCACGGCGTTGGCAAAGTGACTGCCGACAAGCTGGGCAGGCTCGGTATTGTCGATTGCTCGCATTTGCGCGAATGGGACAAGTTGGCGCTGGTGCGTGAATTCGGCAGTTTTGGCGAGCGATTGTGGAGTCTGGCCCGTGGGATCGATGATCGGTTGGTGCACAACGACAGCCGGCGGCAATCGATCAGTGTCGAAAACACCTATGACGTGGATCTGCCGGATCTGGTGAGCTGTCTGGATAAATTACCCGAATTGCTGGAAACCCTGGCGGGCCGCATGGCGCGAATCGACAACAGCTATCGGCCAGGCAAACCGTTCGTCAAAGTGAAATTCCATGACTTTACCCAGACCACGCTGGAGCAGGCCGGGGCAGGGCGGGATCTGGGGAGTTATCAGTTGCTGCTGACCCAGGCGTTCAATCGCGGCGGGAAACCGGTGCGGTTGTTGGGGATCGGGGTGAGGCTGGAGGATTTGCGCGGAGGGTTTGAGCAGATGGAGTTGTTTGAGCGGTAGTTTTTGCGGTGACTATCAGAGCCTCTTCGCGGGCAAGCCTCGCTCCTACAGGGGTGCACGCAATACCTGTAGGAGCGAGGCTTGCCCGCGAAGCTTTTGCTTTTAGTTCGGTCCCGGATCCGCGACGAGCCGCCCGGCATCCTTGGTCAACGACTTGAGGAATTCGGTCTGCAACTCAGGATCGTTACGCGTCAGCTCAATCAAACTCTGTTCAAGCTCACTGGCTTCTTCTTCCAGACCCAGCTCCGACAGGCGCTTGACCCGGTGTACCCACTGGCTCACTTCGTCGTCTTCAAGATCGTCGTAAATCAGCCCGTGGGCTTCGAGCAACTTGCCGCGCAACGAGCTGCTGACCGCCAGGGTCGAATCCGTGTGCACATCGTCCTGACTATCTTCGACCTTGATCAGCAGGCGACTCAGGTGATTGATGTCATGTTCGGCGAACGGACTGTCCAGCAGGTTCAGGCGCAACACACCGTTTTTGTCGGTGCTCAGCTCGAACGTATCCTTGCCGGCCTTGACCTCCACCGGACGCTCGCTCCAGGGCAGGCTCGAGTATTCGGTGCGCTTGTCGAGCTGGACTTCGTCGATGCCGGCGAGGTTCTGCTGCGCACGACCGTGGGACGGCGCGTTCATGAACGGGTTGAGCCCGGCGAAACCGTAGCTGAACCAGTCCTTGGTCACGCTATCCGGCAGGTTGCCGAGGGCGAACACGTTGACCACGTTCGCGCCGACACCGGCCACCACGGCCACCGCGCCCAGCGGGATCTCGTAGACCTCCCGCCAGGGTTGGTAAGGCGTGTAGCGATCGTAATGACGGGTGACTTCGAACTCGGTGACTTCGAAGGTCTTCTGCTCGTGGATCTTCACCCGACGTTGCGGCAGCTCAAGCACCTTGGGCTCACCGACATCGATCTGCAGGCTGTGATCGAGCAATTTACGCTCGACACGAGCCTCGTGCTCGCTGCGTTGCGACATGTGATTGGCGCAGCCGCTGACCAGCAGGGTGCCGCACAGGGCGGCACCACCGAGGCCTAAGGTGTTTCGCTTGAACATGACTTCTCTATCTGGTGTCAGCGGCGGATACGGGCCTGGAGGAAGGACAGCACGTCAGCGACCGGCAGCGCTTGCGCCTCGGGCTCGGTGCGGCTCTTGTATTCCAGATTGCCTTCGGCGAGGCCGCGGTCACTGACCACGATCCGGTGAGGAATGCCGATCAGCTCCATGTCCGCGAACTTGATGCCCGGGCTGGTTTTCTTGTCGCGATCGTCCAGCAGCACTTCGAAGCCGGCCGCAGTCAACTCTGCGTATAGCTTGTCGGTCGCTTCGCGAACCTGTTCGGTTTCGTAGCGCAGCGGCACCAGTGCGATCTGGAATGGAGCCAGTGTGTCGCTCCAGATGATCCCGTTGGCGTCGTTGTTCTGCTCGATGGCCGCAGCTACCACGCGGGAAACGCCGATGCCGTAGCAACCCATTTCCAGGGTGACCGGCTTGCCGTTCTCGCCCAGCACTTCGCACTTCATCGCTTTGCTGTACTTGTTGCCCAGCTGGAAGATGTGCCCGACTTCGATGCCGCGCTTGATTTCCAGGGTGCCTTTGCCGTCCGGGCTCGGATCACCGGCCACGACGTTACGCAGGTCGGCAACGGTCGGAACCGGCAGGTCACGCTCCCAGTTCACGCCGAAGTAGTGCTTGTCGTCGATGTTCGCACCGATACCGAAGTCGCTCATCAGCTCGACGGAACGGTCGATGATGATCGGCAGCGGCAGGTTCAACGGGCCGAGGGAGCCTGCACCGGCGCCAATGGCGTCGCGCAGTTCGCTTTCGGACGCCATGACCAGCGGGCTGGCAACGCCAGGCTGGTTGGCGGCCTTGATTTCGTTCAGCTCGTGGTCGCCACGGATGATCAGGGCAATCAGCTTGCCTTTCTCTTCAGCGTGAACCACGAGGGTCTTGATGGTCTTTTCAATCGGCAGATTGAATTTTTCCACCAGCGCGGCGATGGTCTTGGTATCTGGCGTGTCGACCAGGCGCATCTCTTCAGTCGGCGCGGCGCGGGAGGTTTCACGCGGTACCGCTTCGGCTTTTTCGATGTTCGCGGCGTAGTCGGAACCGTTGCTGAAGACGATATCGTCTTCGCCGGATTCGGCCAGTACGTGGAATTCGTGGGAGCCGGCGCCGCCGATGGAGCCGTTATCGGCTTCAACCGGGCGGAACTTCAGGCCCAGGCGGGTGAACACGTTGCAGTACGCCTGGTGCATGCGGTCGTAGGTAACCTGCAGCGAAGCCTGGTCCGCGTGGAACGAGTAGGCGTCCTTCATGATGAATTCGCGGCCGCGCATCAAACCGAAGCGTGGGCGGATTTCGTCACGGAATTTGGTCTGGATCTGATACAGGTTGATCGGCAGCTGCTTGTAACTGCTCAACTCGTTGCGCATCAGGTCGGTGATCACTTCTTCGTGGGTCGGGCCGGCGCAGAAGTCGCGACCGTGGCGATCCTTGAAGCGCAGCAATTCAGGGCCGTATTCTTCCCAGCGACCGGATTCCTGCCACAGCTCAGCCGGTTGTGTACTCGGCATCAACACTTCAAGAGAGCCTGCGGCGTTCATTTCTTCACGAACGATGGCTTCGACCTTGCGCATTACTCGCAAGCCCATCGGCAGCCAGGTGTACAGGCCCGAGGCGAGTTTGCGGATCATGCCGGCGCGCAGCATCAGCTGATGGCTGATGACGACCGCGTCGGAAGGCGTTTCTTTCTGTGTGGCGAGCAAAAATTGACTGGTGCGCATGGTTGGCCGTTGTCGGTTGCTGATGACGAGAAATGACGGAGCATTGTACGGGCGAGATCTGCTGGCGTACAGGCGCGCGGTCGGTGGTGTGGCAGGAGGGCGGGAATCTCCACGCCCTTTGCGATGCTTCCTACGATTCTTCCGCGACCTGGGCTGGAACCGGCTCAGGCTTTGGGGTTGGGCCTTCGCGGCGGCTCTCCTGGAACCAGTGCAAGGCGATCAACACCAGCGTCGGAACGCCCAGCAGCGCGGTGATCAGGAAGAAATCATGGTAGCCGAATTTTTCCACCATGACCCCGGAATAGCCACCGATCAGGCGCGGCAGCAGGAGCATGATCGAGCTGAGCAGGGCGTATTGGGTGGCGGAGAACTTGAGGTTGGTCAGGCTCGACAGGTAGGCGACGAACGCGGAGGTCGCCAGGCCCGAGCTGAAGTTGTCCAGGGAAATGGTCAGGATCAGCATGTTCAGGTTGGCGCCCATGTCGGCGAGCATCAGGAACAGCAAATTGGTGCCCGCTGACGCCACGCCGCCGATGAACAGGATCGGTAGGATGCCGAAACGCACGATCAGCAGGCCGCCCATGCCGGCGCCGACCAGCGTCATGATCAGGCCGAAGATTTTGCTGACGCTGGCAATCTGATCCTTGGTGAAGCCCTGGTCGATATAGAACACGTTGGCCATCACGCCCATCACCGTATCCGACATCCGATACGTGGCGATCAGCCCGAGCAGCAGCAGCGCTTGCCAGCGGTAACGCAGAATGAAGTCGTTGACCGGCGTCAGCACCGGCGCCAGGCCACGACGGCCTATGGCCGACAGGCACATCGCGGTGAGCGAGGTGTAGAGGATCGCCCGCAGGAATGCGCGGTCCTGGAGCAGCAGGTCGAGCAGGCTGACGCCGTCAAACAGCACGCTGGCGAAGTCGGTGTTGTAGAGCTGGGTGAACATGGCCGGCACGGAAACCAGCAGCACGATCAGTACGAACACCGAGGCCAGTTGATGAACGAAGCTGTAGCGCCCGGCCTGCAGTTGCGTGCGCAATGGCACCGGCGGTTCGCGCATGAAGAAAGAGGTCAGCAGCGCCGGAACCATCAGGGCGCCGAACAGCAGGTAAGTGCCGGCCCATGCCGAATGCTTGTAGTTGAAACCAGTGGAGCCAAAGCCTTCGGCGAAGAACAGGGCGCCGGCAGTGGCCAGCAGTGCCGCGATCCGATAGCCGGACATGTAGCTGGCGGCCAGGGCAGCCTGGCGGCTGTCTTCGGCGATTTCCAGGCGATAGGCGTCGACCGCGATGTCTTGCGTCGCCGAGGCGAAGGCCACGACTACAGCAATGGCGATCAGCCAGGACAGGTGTTTTTGCGGGTCGCAGAAACCCATCCCGATCAAGCCGAGGATTACCAGTGCCTGGGAAAGTACCAGCCACGAGCGACGGCGACCGAGCTTGCCGAGAAATGGCAGGCGCCATTGGTCCAGCAACGGTGACCAGACCCATTTAAAGGCGTAGGCCAGACCGATCAGGCTTGCATAGCCAATGGTTTCGCGAGCCACACCGGCTTCACGCAACCAGACTGACAGTGTCGAAAACACCAGCATGTAGGGCAGGCCGGCGGCGAAACCAAGCAACAACAGCACAAGTGTCGATGGGCTGGCATAGGCGGCGAGCGCGGCGCGCCAGGTTTTACGGGGCATGGGCTGAAGTCTGCCTCAAGATTACGGAAACAAAGCGCGCACTCTAACCGCTGTGCTCTACCGGGCGCCAGCCATGGCGCTGAATATCAACACGATTGTTCAGGACACTGACGCCTTCAGAGCGCAATCGTGCGCGTTGCTCGTCCCCTGAAGGACTGCCCACGGGCAGGCTGATCCGACCGCCGGCACCGAGCACCCGGTGCCAGGGCAGTTTGGTGTCGCCGGGCAACTGGCTGAGCGTACGACCGACCCAGCGCGCGGCGCGACCCAGTCCTGCGAGTTCGGCAAGTTGACCATAACTCACGACTTTGCCCTCGGGCACCTGCGCCAGAGTGAGGTACAGCGCCGTGCGTCGGATTTGCGCAGGGCTTTCGGTTTCTGCATCGGCGTCGGTCACATCCGGGATCCTTTTAGGAGCCAGCCAGCTCGCGATGGTCGTTAACGATAACGCGAGCTGTCTGGGAAAACGCGTCGATCCTGAGTTTATCGCGAGCAGGCTCGCACCTACAGTGGCTGACCGTCTGTAGGGTAAATCCTCGATCAGTAATTGAGAAATGAACTCAATAGAGATGGGCGGGTCAGTCCTTGTTAGGGCCTTATTCCTATGGATAATGCCGACTTTTTTCGCAAACTTGAGCCTGTCTTTGCTTATGGTGTCCAGAACCCTGTTGTGCCTCGCTGTCCTGAGTGCTTCCACGCCCTTGCTCGCCGATACCGTGTGGTTAAAGAACGGTGACAAGCTGAGTGGCAAGATCACTCTGTTTGACGGCGGCAAGCTGGTGATCCAGACCGAATACGCCGGTTCGGTTCCAATCGACTGGAAGCAGGTCAAAACCCTGGAGAGCGATCAGGAGTTGCTGGTCAAGCAGGATGCCTACAGCGGTGAGAAGGCCAAGTCGCTGCACGCGGCAGACGACGGCAAGGTGACGCTGGAAAACGGCGAGGCACCGAAGACCGTCGAGCTGGCGAGCATCCAGCAGATTCTCAAGCCCAAGCCGGTGGTTGAGGATCTGGTCTGGAAAGGCAATATCGATGCGGCGCTGGATTACCAGCGGGCGGAAAAGGACACCGACGACTACGATGTCGACTTCAAGACCACTGCACGCCATGGCAGATGGCGGCATATCGCCGAAGGCGAGTACAACCGTGAATTCCAGGATGACGTGGTCACCACCGACAACTGGCGGGGCGAGTACTCGCTCGACCGCTTCCTGACCGAGAAATGGTTCTGGCAGGGTCGCGCGGTTTATAAGCGCGACAAGGTTGAAGAGCTCTCCCGTCAGCGCACCGTCGGTACCGGTCCGGGTTACCAGTTCTGGGATGACGAGCTAGGCGCATTCTCGCTCGGCTCGCTGTTCAACCACACGGACTACCAGTTCTCCGACGGCAGCAAGGACAACTTCTATTCCCTGGCGATGAAGTGGGATTACAACCGCTACCTGATCGGCAAGAAGGTGGAGTTCTTCACCAATGGCGAAGTGGGCAAGCCGTTGTCGGGTGTGGCGGATTATGCGCTCGATGCCGAAATGGGCTTGCGCTACAAAGTGACCGAGTGGGCGTCGCTTAACCTGAAGGCCGAGCGAGACATCATCAGCGGTACAGACGATGCCGATCTGGACAAGACCCGCTACACCGCTGGGTTCGGTGTGGCCTGGTAAATCCATTCGCGGGCAAGTCGGATCGCCGCACCGCTCGCTCCTACAGGTTTTGCGTCGGTATCGGAAATCGCGATCGACGCAAAACCTGTAGGAGCGAGGCTTGCCCGCGAAGGCGTCAGTACTGTCCATAGCGTTTGGATCACTACAAAACACCCACCCACAAAAAAGCCCCGCTTTTAAGGGCGGGGCTTTTTACTAAAGCAAGTACAAGTTAGATAACTTGAACTTCTTCAGCTTGCATGCCTTTCTGACCGCGGGTAGCGATGAAAGAAACCTGTTGGCCTTCTTTCAGGCTTTTGAAGCC
Organism: Pseudomonas sp. BF-RE-22; assembly: GCF_019956155.1. Taxonomy (NCBI): domain Bacteria; kingdom Pseudomonadati; phylum Pseudomonadota; class Gammaproteobacteria; order Pseudomonadales; family Pseudomonadaceae; genus Pseudomonas; species Pseudomonas sp. BF-RE-22. Next base: position 196,088 of record NZ_JAHBDD010000086.1, read on the forward strand.
GTCGGATTGGATAGCTTTGAAGTGAACGAACAGGTCGTCACCGGATTGTGGAGTGATGAAGCCGAAGCCTTTTTCATCGTTGAACCACTTAACGGTACCAGTTTGGCGATTAGACATGGTGTAACTCCTTGAACAAAGATAACTGCGACTCAGGAAGAACCCTGGCCGAGACTGAGTGCAAAGAGCAGGAAAAATTCTTGTAGATGGTTGGATCGAAATTCAACATATCGTGTAGAGATTCTCAGTGACACAAGCAGCACAGTGGCGCCACCTTAACCCTTTTTCCGGAACGTGCCAATGCTTCCTGCGAAGGTTTCTCTGTTTTCGTGACTGACGGTGCATTGTATTGCCGTCGAGGTCCGGAATTTAAGGGGGATCGCCAAGAATTGTGCCCCGGACTTTGAACCGGCGGCGCGCCCCGGTAAGATGCCGGACAGATTTTTTCCACCTCGCTATTCAGGACACCCGCCATGAGCATCAAATCGGACAAGTGGATTCGCCGCATGGCGCAAGAGCAGGGCATGATCGAACCGTTCGTCGAGCGCCAGGTGCGCGGCAGCGACGATAGCCGAGTGATCTCCTACGGCGTGTCGAGTTACGGCTACGACGTTCGCTGCACCAATCACTTCAAAGTGTTCACCAACATCAATTCGGCCATCGTCGACCCGAAAAACTTCGATGCCGGCAGCTTCGTCGATATCCACAGCGACGTCTGCATCATCCCGCCGAACTCCTTCGCCCTGGCCAGCACCGTCGAGTACTTCCGTATTCCGCGCAACGTATTGACCATTTGCCTGGGCAAAAGCACCTATGCCCGCTGCGGCATCATCGTCAACGTCACCCCGCTTGAGCCTGAGTGGGAGGGCCACGTGACCCTGGAATTCTCGAACACCACCAACCTGCCGGCGAAGATCTACGCCAACGAAGGCGTGGCGCAGATGCTGTTCCTTGAGTCCGACGAAGAGTGCGAAGTGTCCTACAAGGACCGTGGCGGCAAGTATCAGGGCCAACGCGGCGTGACGCTGCCACGCACCTGAGTCAACCGTCTGACAAACCGTGGGAATTCCTGGGCGAGCGTACACTCTATGGGGTGTACTGCTCCGATCTGCGCAAGGCGGATCGGGCCATCGCTCAGGAGTGCTATATGAAGATCGACCCGCGTATAAGTGCCGAACTGGCAAGGCTTGAGCCCAATCAGGTTGGCGTTTTGGCCTGGTCGTTGCTGGCACATCCGCCCATCAGCATGGCGGGGGGCATCCCCGGCCAGCCTGATCCCGATACCCCCAACGAACAACCGACCGAACCCGGTGAGCCGACCCTGCCGGATGAGCCGCCTCCCGCGCCGGTTGTGTGATCAACCACGCGAATGAATGGCTTGTATTTGTAGGAGCGAAGCTTGCTCGCGAAGACGGTGGGTCAGCCGACATCTTTCTCTCCTGATCCACCGCTTTCGCGAGCAAGCTTCGCTCCTACAACAGCTACGTGTTACTTGAGGTTGCCGCTGAGGAACTGCTTCAGCCGCTCACTCTTCGGATTGCCCAGCACGTCTTCCGGCGCACCTTCTTCCTCGACCAGGCCCTGGTGCAGAAACAGCACCTGACTCGACACTTTGCGGGCGAAGCTCATTTCGTGGGTCACCATGATCATGGTCCGGCCTTCTTCGGCGAGGCCCTGGATCACTCGAAGCACTTCACCCACCAGCTCCGGGTCGAGCGCCGAGGTCGGTTCGTCGAACAGCATGACTTCCGGCTCCATGGCCAATGCGCGGGCAATGGCGACCCGTTGTTGCTGGCCCCCGGAAAGAAACGCCGGGTACTGGTCGGCCACGCGTGCGGCTAGGCCAACCTTGTCGAGGTAACGACGTGCGCGGTCCTCGGCTTCCTGCTTGCTGCAACCCAGCACCCGGCGCGGAGCCATGGTGATGTTTTCCAGCACGGTCATGTGGCTCCACAGGTTGAAGTGCTGGAACACCATGGCCAGGCGGGTGCGGATCCGTTGCAGTTCATCGGCGTCGGCCACGTGCATGCCGTGGCGATCCTTGATCATGCGGATGTTCTGGCCGTCCAGGCTCATGGCGCCGTCGTTGGGCTGTTCGAGAAAGTTGATGCAGCGCAGAAAGGTACTTTTGCCCGAGCCGCTGGCGCCGATCAGGCTGATGACGTCGCCGGTGTTGGCCTTGAGTGAAACGCCTTTGAGCACATGATGATCGCCATAGCTTTTATGCAGGCCTTCGATGGTCAGTTTGTACATGGGGCATGCATCCTCAAGGCGAAAGTAGGTAGCCGCTGCGATAGGCTTCGGTGCCCGCGACGTGGGCGATCACCATGCCGGCAGTGGCCATGCGCCGTAGCGAGCGGGCGTACATCAGCCCGGCGACAGTGCAGTGAACGGGGGTGACGAGATCGTTGATCGGGTCGACGATTTCGGCGATCAGTTGCCCGGCCTCCAGGTATTCCCCCGGCAGCGCGGTGAACACCAGCAAACCGCCCACGGGCGTGGCCACCGGTTCGACGGCCGCCAGCGGCGTGGCGGGATACGGCAGTTCCGGCAGTGGCGCCGGTTCGCCGGCGATCGCGCCGAAGTGAATCAGGTAATCGATCAACGCCTGGCAGTCGAGGCTGGCCAACGGGTGATTGACGTCGCCCTGGCCACGCAATTCGACGGTGACCGAGAAGCTGCCGAGCGGAATGTCGAAGTGTTCGCCGAAGCGCTCTTTCAACTGCCACCAGAGCAAGGTGAAACACTCGTCGAACGACTGACCGCCGGAATCGGTGGCCAGCAGACTCGCTTCGGCACCGATGTAGCGGGCCAGCGGCTCGACCTGTGGCCAGGCCTCGGGCGTGGTGTAGAGGTGCGCGACCGCTTCGAAATCGCAATGCAGGTCCAGCACCATGTCCGCGTCACAGGCCAGTCGTTGCAGGATCAGGCGCTGGGATTGCAGTTGAGTGCTGGCAGTCTGTCGCGCCAGAGCCTGGCGCAGGCTGTTGCGAATCAGTTCGAGGTTGCGCTGCGGATTGTCGCCGAGCTGGCCTTCGATCTCATTGCCGACTTCCTCGCTCAAATCGACGAACCAGCGATTGAAGTTCTGCCCGCTTTCGAGCTCGTAGCGGCCCAGCGGTACATCCATCAGCACTTGTTCTAGTCCGACCGGGTTGGCAATCGGTACCAGCACGATTTCGCTGCGCAGGTGGCCGGCGGCTTCAAGCTCGGCCAGGCGCTGTTTGAGGTGCCAGGCGACCAGCATGCCGGGCATTTCATCGGCGTGCAGTGACGCCTGGATGTAGATCTTGCCCTGGGCCGACGTCGGGCCGAAGTGAAAGCTGTGAATCTGTCGTGCGGTCCCCGGCAGCGGGGCCAGCAAGTCATGTATCTGGTGGCGCATGTGCGAAAAGTCCTAGTGGGTCGGCCCGAGGAACGCCAGCCATCGGCGTTCGGCGAGGCGGAACAGGCCGACCAGCGCAAAGGTGACGGTCAGGTAGATCAGCGCGGCGATGCCGAACGACTGGAAGGTCAGGAAGGTCGCCGAGTTGGCGTCCCGCGCGACTTTCAGGATGTCCGGGATGGTCGCGGTGAACGCCACGGTGGTCGAGTGCAGCATCAGGATCACTTCGTTGCTGTAATAAGGCAGCGAGCGACGCAGGGCTGACGGCATGATCACGTAGGCATACAGCTTCCAGCCGGTCAGGCCGTAGGCTTTGGCCGCTTCGACTTCTCCGTGGGCCATGCTGCGAATCGCCCCGGCGAAAATCTCCGTGGTGTAGGCGCAAGTGTTCAGGGCGAAGGCGAGGATGGTGCAGTTCATCGCGTCGCGAAAGAACGCATCGAGTATCGGCTGCTCTCGCACGGCGGCCAGGCTGTAGATGCCGGTGTAGCAAATCAGCAGCTGGATATACAGCGGCGTCCCGCGAAACAGGTAGGTGTAGAACTGCACCGGCCAGCGAATGTAGAAGTGCGGCGACACCCGGGCGATGGACAGCGGGATTGACACCAGGAAACCGATGAAGATCGACGCACTGAGCAGCCACAGGGTCATGGCCAGGCCGGTGATGTTGTAGCCGTCGGTGTAAAGGAAGGGTTTCCAGTATTCCTGCAGGAGTTCGATCATCGTACGGCCTCCCGGGAACCAGCGGCGTAGCGGCGTTCAAGCCAGCGCAGGATGACGTTGGAGGCGCTGGTGATCAGCAGGTAAATCAGCGCAGCCAGCACCAGGAAGTAGAACAGTTGATAACTGCTTTTGCCGGCGTCCTGGGCAGCCTTGACCAGGTCGGCGAGGCCGATGATCGACACCAGCGCGGTAGCCTTGAGCATCACCATCCAGTTGTTACCGATACCCGGCAGGGCGAAACGCATCATCTGCGGGAACACCACGATCCAGAACCGCTGGCCACGCTTGAGGCCATAGGCGGTGGCCGCTTCGACCTGGCCCCGTGGCACCGCGAGAATCGCGCCACGAAAGGTTTCGGTGAAATACGCGCCATAAATGAAGCCCAGGGTGATGACCCCGGCGCTGAACGGGTTGATCTCGATGTATTCCCATTCCATGAAATCGGTGAACGACGTCAACCAGGTTTGCAGGCTGTAGAAAATCAGCAGCATCAGCACCAGGTCCGGCACGCCGCGAATCAGCGTGGTGTAGACCTGCGCCGGGACGCGCACGAGTTTGACTTTTGACAGTTTGGCACTGGCGCCGAGCAGGCCGAGCAACACGGCCACCAGCAGCGACAACGCCGATAATTTGATGGTCATCCAGGTGCCTTCCATCAGCAACGGACCGAAGCCCTTGAGGCTGAAGGCTGAGAGCCCCAGATTTTGTAATAGGTTTTCGAACATAAATCAGCAACCTGATCGGATAAAAAAAGCGCCCATCGCGAGATGGGCGCCGGGCATTATTTGCCGCTGTACAGATTCAGATCGCCAAAGTGTTTCTTCTGAATGGTGGCGTAGGTGCCATCATCGTGTAACGCTTTGATACCTTTATCCAAAAGCGCTTTCAGCTCAGTGTTACCTTTGGAGATACCGATAGCTGTTTTGGCTGGCAGCAATTCGCTGTCAACCGGCTTGCTGACTTCGTAGCCTTCGCCCTTTGGCGACTTCAAAAAGCCCAGTTCGGCTTGCAACATGTCCTGGATCGCGGCATCGAGGCGACCGGACATCAGGTCCGAATACACCTGATCCTGGTTCTGATAGGCCTGGGTTTTCACGCCAGCCTTGTCCAGCACGGCCTTGGCATAGGCTTCCTGGATGGTGCCTTGCTCGTAGCCTACGGTCTTGCCTTTCAGGGACGCGACGTCTTCGGTCAGGCCGGAACCTTTCTTGAACACATAAGCGGTTGGGCCGGAGAACAGCTCGCTGGAGAAGTCGATGACTTTTTCGCGGGCCGGGGTGACGGTCATCGAAGAGATCACACCGTCGAATTTGTTGGCCTTCAGGCCCGGAATCATGCCGTCGAAATCGCTTTCGACCCATTTGCACTTGACCTTCAGCTCGGCACAGATGGCATTGCCCAGATCGATATCAAAGCCCACCAGGCTACCGTCGGCCGCTTTCGACTCGAACGGTGCGTAGGAAGGGTCAACGCCAAAACGCAGTTCTTTGTATTCCTTGGCCAGCGCGGAGCCGGCAGCCATGCACAACGCCAGTGCAGAAAGGGTCAGCAATGCTTTTTTCATTATTCAATCCCTAAGAACCAATATGAGCGCTTGTGGCGCAGAATTATTGTTACTGGAAAGCGTAAGACCTATTGAAAGTAGCAATTTCCGAACCAGAGTCCCGAACAAGCGTTTTAAAAGGTGATTCAAGAAATGGCTGGACGGGATTTATGCACGAAAACGGGCGCCGGGAAATAGCTGCACCGTCATTGAACACGCAGTATGGCTTTTGTAGGAGCCGGCTTGCTGGCGATGGTCGTTAACGATTACGCGCACTGCCTGGTTAAACGCGGTGCATGTGAGTCCATCGCTGCGGTGCGGCGTTCCGGCAAGCCAGCTCCTACAGGGGGGATTGCGTTATTTACCGGGTGTCAGCGTCAACCGCTTGGTCCCGTAGACCTTGTCGAAGTTCTGCGGCTGCATCGGCAGACTCACGTATTGCCCCTTCAACCACGGATCAACGCTGTCGAGGTAATTCGGGCTGGCCGGGTTACCCGACTGGCCGGTACCGTTCTGGCCCATCAACGGTTCGGTCTGGCCGAAATCGACGATGAAGCGCATGGCCGGTGCCAGCGTGGTGTTGAAGTCCTGGCCCCAGGCGAACGCCGCCGTGTTCAACGTGGTGTGATCGCCGCCGGCCGCGAGCGGACCGCGTACGGTCTGGCCACTGGCGTTCTTCCATTCATAGCGGTGCAGTTTGCCCCACTGCCAGGCTTTGTGATCGCCGCCCAACTGACTGTCGCCTGCGGTGATGGCCGCCGCGAGGCTGCGGGCGAGAATCGCCGGTTTGTCTTCTTTCTGCGGTGTGCGTGCGTCATCCCAGAACGGGCTGTCTTCACGCCCCAACAGATGATCGGCCTGCGCCGCGTAGGACAACTTGCCGTTGGCGATAAAGGCTTTCCACGCTGGACTGCTTTCCGGGCCCAGTTCGTCGAGGAAGGTTTGCTTGGCGCTTTCCTGCAGGAACAGCTCGTAAATCGCTGCATCGGTGGAGGTCGCGGCGAGTTTGCCGTCGAACGCCATCAGGCGGGTAAACGCTTCGTGCGCCTTGCCGCGATCGGCGACCGGCAGGGCTTCAATGGCCTGCTTGAGCGGCTGGGCCATGCCCGGCGCTGCAAACATCTTTTTCAGTTTGGCGGCGAACGTGGTGGTCTGATCGTATTGCATGGCGATCACACTGCGGGTGTCGTGTTTGCCCACGCCGGCCAGTTCAGCCATGCGTTCGCCACGCTCCGGTGCCGACCACGAATTGGACAACTGCATGCCGTAACCATGGGGAATGACCCGCTGGTTGGCGGTGCCGAGCCAGCCTTGCGCCGGGTCTTGATCGTACGGGTGCAGCATTGCGTCGGCGTAACCGTCCCAGTCATAACGACCTTCCCAGCCGGGCGATGGCAGCAGGCCTTCGCCTTCGCGGCGGTTCGGGTAACGACCGGTGACTTGCCAGCCAATATTGCTGGCGTCGGCAAAGACCAGGTTCAGGGTGATCGCACGGATTTCACGGCTGGCGTCCGAGGCTTTCTCCACGGTTTGTGCGCGAGACAGGTCGAAAAACGCGTCCAGGGATTTGTCATCGGTGAAGTTCGGTGTTTGCAACGCCAGGCCCAAACCGTTGCCCAGCGCCGTGCCTTTGGCGCTGTTGAGCAGCGGCCCGTGGCGCGTTTCGTACACTGCTTCGCGAATCGGCCGCTGGCCTTTGACGAAATAGGTTTCGTTGCGAACGATAACCGGCTGCCATTTGCCGCCGACTTCGTAGGAAAGACCGTTGCCCTGGCGTTGGATTTTTTCCAGGAACAGGTCCTGGTTGTCGCCCATGACCGAGGTCATGCTCCACGCGACTTTGCCGTTGAAACCGCCCAGCACCATCGGCAAACCGGCGATGGTCACGCCGGACGCCTGGTATTTCGGCGCACGAATCTGCACGTAACTGAACAGCGACGGCACGCCCAGCGGCCCATGGCTGTCGCTGGCCAGCAGGCTTTTGCCGCTGCGGCTGCGTTGCGGGGCAATCGCCCAGTTGTTCGATGATGTGGCGCCCAGCAGATTCAGATCGGACAGTTGGCCGGTGGCTTTGCTGATTTCGGCGAGACCTGGAATCGCCCCGTTGAGCTTGAGGCCCTGAAGTTTTTCGGCTTCGGCCACCGGCAGTTTTTCGTCGGGGGCGGACGGTGTCAGCCACGGGAGTTTGTCGGTGGTGACCGATTGGGCCAGTACCAGCGAGGAAACTTCCTCGGGCAGGTTCGCCGATTGGCTGAAGTTCAGCAGGCAGAAAATCAGCGCTGAATCTTCCGGTTTCCAGTATTCGGGTTTGTAGCCGGTGGCGGTGAGATCGGCCGGCAGCTTGTCGCGGTAGCGGAACAGGTAGGCGTTGACCCCGCGCGCATAGACTTCGAAGAAGCGTTTGAGGCGCGGCGAAGAGGCCTTGTACAACTCGCCGGCGCTTTTCTTCAGGTTGACGGCGCGCATGTAGCGGTCGGCGTCCAGCAGGTCCGAACCGGACATCTCCGACAACCGGCCTTCGGCCAGCAGGCGCAGGGTGACCATCTGCGTGATGCGGTCGCTCGCGTGTACATAGCCGAGGGTGAATAGCGCGTCGTGGAAGCTGCTGCTTTCGATCAACGGCACGCCCATGGCGTTGCGGCGCACCGAAACGTTTTGCGCCAGACCTTTGAGCGGCTGTACGCCGGTGGTGGGCGGGAGTGTGTCTTGGGCGTTCCAGGTCTGACAACCGGACAGGCTCAAAACACCGGCCACTGCTGCGGCAACGCCGAACCGGGGAAGAAAATGTGTGAGGGCTGGCGAGGCCATGGCAAAGCTCCTGCGGGGGGGTAGCGTCAGTAAAGGCGCTACGTTAGAGAGCAGGAGGTGGCCGCGCAAGCAGGGTAGGGGGTTATTTCAGGATTTGTCGGATAAACCGTGATGGTTGGGGTTGATGCTGTTGTTTTTTGGTTCGGAGTACATATCCATTCCTGGGGTTACGGCTTCTATTGGTTTCGCCCTTACGGCGAGTCACTTGGAGAAGCGCCAAGTAACCAAGCGCTTTTGCCCCTTTCGTTCGGCCCTTCGCTAAGGCTCAGGGTCCCCTCGCTCCGGTCCTGCTCCGTGGGCCCGCCGCCATCGGCCATCCATGGCCGGGGGCGGCTAACCCGGCATCCATGCCGGGTTGCCCACTGCGCAGAACCTCCACTCGGCCTCTCGAGGGGGCGACTACCGCCACAGCCGCCGAGGCGGCCTGAAAGCCGACCTGGCTCATCAATCGTGCGCACTCTCCCGCATCGTGGTGCGCCACTCATTCCGGACCTGTACACCGATCCTCTGTAGGAGCCGGCTTGCTGGCGATTGCGGTGGGTCAGTCGACGCATTTACTGACTGGAAGGGCGCCATCGCCAGCAAGCCGGCTCCTACAGGGATCGGGTTCACACGGTCGAAGTTGTAGGAGCCAGCTTGCTGGCGATGGACGTCAACGATAACGCGTACTGTCTGAATGAACGCGTTGTCCGGTCGTTTTTCGCGGGCAAGCCTCGCTCCTACAGGAAATCGCGTTTGCTTTTGCTTTTCACCACTCATCAGGCCGAGCGTTAGCTCGCCTTCCGCTTTTGATCTGAGCGCGCCCTCGAGAGGCCGGAGCGAGGCACCGAACGAAAGGGGCAAGAGCCCTTGGTTACTTGGGGCTTTTCCAAGTGACTCGCCGTAAGGGCGAAACCAATAGCCGCCGTTACCGAAGAACCGGATATACACCCAATCGATCACTCTCAAGCCTTAGCCGAATTCACCTTGCTGTATTCGTTGCGGCATCGTGAAGTTCAGACAGCAACCGCGAACATCAGATCGTCCCGTTTGCGATCGAGGACTTGCCTGTAGGAGGCGGTGATGCTCAAGTGCGTGAAACTCAATGACCTCGCGTGAGAAAAGTCAGCATGGAGCTCAAGATCAACGCAGCACTGATCATCATCGATCAACAAAAAGGCATTTTGGAACCAAGGCTTGGCCGGCGAAATAACCCTCAGGCCGAGGCGCGGATCCTGGATTTGCTGGGGCTATGGCGGCGAACCGGGCGGCCGGTGATCCACGTACAGCACCTGTCCCGTTCACCGGACTCAGTGTTCTGGCCGCAGCAATCGGGCGTGGAGTTTCAGGAGCGGTTCCAGCCATTGGCCGGCGAGCAACTGATTCAGAAACAGGTGCCGGATGCGTTTTGTACGACGGCGCTGGAGGCAAGTTTGCGCGAGGCGGGGATCGATCAGTTGGTCATCGTGGGCGTCGCGACCCACAACTCGGTGGAGTCCACGGCGCGAACGGCCGGTAACCTGGGGTTTGATACGTGGGTGGCGGAGGATGCGTGCTTCACGTTCGACAAAGCGGATTATTTCGGCAATGCGCATTCAGCTGAAGAGGTGCATGCGATGTCGCTGGGCAATCTGCACGGCGAATACGCCACGGTCGTCAGCAGTGCGCTGATCCTGATGACCGACTGAATGACTGTAGGAGCGAGGCTTGCCCGCGAAGAAGATGACGCGGTTTGCCTGAATAATCGCGGTGCCTTTTTCGCGGGCAAGCCTCGCTCCTACAGGGGATTGTGTCATTCACGAATCCAGTGTGGGAGCGAGACCGGCTTGCCGGCGAAGCGATTCAACAGGCGATGAAAAACATCGTCCGAAGCATCAAGCGCCGTGGCACTTCTTGAATTTCTTGCCGTTGCCGCACGGGCAAGGGTCGTTGCGGCCGACGTCCTTCAGGGCGTTGCGCACCGGCTCCTGGTGAGCGTGGCCGCAGTTCGGGCCGTGGACATGGCCATGGTCGTGATCATGGTGGTCGTGATGGTCATGATCGTGGTTGCAGTCAGGGCCATGGACGTGGGGTTGCTGGGTCATCGGGTGTGCTCCGGAATTAAATCGGCGGGGATTATCACGCCTTTGCGCGCCAGGTGCACGTAGTGCGCGATGAACACACCGGTTTCCAGCTCACCTTCCAGGCGATAGGGGATAGGTTGCTCGGGTTTTTTCAACAGTTTCACCAGATCCCGCACCTTGGGCCACAGGTTGGTGCGGATCGGCACCTTGAAATACGCGCTGTGCTTGGGGCCGACCGTAAACCAGTGTTCGTGCTCGCCTTCGGTCAGCAACATATCGCCCAGGTGAATCCGGTATTCGAGGCCGCGCACCGTCAGGTCGCTGTCGCGCGGGTTGTCGACGCGAAAGAACAACAGGAAACGTTGCTCCATCAGTTTCGCCCGGACCACTTCGACCTTGACCAGATGCACTTCAGGTTCCGGTTCATCGTCGCTGAACCAGGACGCACAGCCGCCGAGTCCGAGAAACAGGAGCAGGGTGAGCGTATGCAGGACGCGACGTCGGCTGATCATGGTTGTGTTTCTCCCTTGATCCCCAGTCTAGCCCTTCACGAATCACCTCAACTGGCGAAATACCCCGCGCAACACTTCTTGAATTTCTGCCCGCTGGCACATGGGCAGGCATCGTTGCGTCCGGCCTTGAGTGGCACAGTGGGGTCGATGAAGTACCAGTGGCCGGCGTTCTGCACGAACGACGAGCGCTCGCGGTGGCTGTGTTCGCCGCTGCCATCGTGCCAGCGTGCGGTAAAAGTCACGAACGCGTGTTCCGGTTGACCGCCGAACACCTCGGAGCTTTCCACCTCCAGGCCGAGCCAGGTGCTTTGCGCGCTCCAGTCGCTGATGGACTGACGATCAAGGCCGGACTGCTGCGCGGGCAGGGTGGTCGCTACCAGGTAATCGATCAGGCCCAACACATAAGCGCTGTAGCGCGAACGCATCAACGCTTCGGCACAAGGCGCCGGATGCCCGGCATGGTAATGACCGCAGCAGGCGTCCAGCAGGGTGCCGCTGCCGCAAGGGCAAATGGATGTACTCATTGCGTTACCACCAGTATTTCCCGAAGTTTTCCGGATTGGCCCAGAACCGTGAGTTGAGCCAGTCGGGGACTTGTTTGTAGTCAAGCAGATCGTAGGTGAACAAGGTCAGTACTTGTTCGTCGCGCTGGAAGCGTTCGCTGGCTTGCAGGGCCAGGGAGAAAAAATCTGTCTCCTGCCAGCCACTGGCCGGCAAATCCGCCAGCACCGCAATGCGACTGGCATTGAGGTTGCGGATGCCGCCGAGCAAATTCAGGCCATCGCGTTTGGGCAAGTGTTCGAGGCAATCGACCACCAGCGCCAGATCAAATCGGCGCGCCGCCAGTTCGGCCGGCAACGGTCCAGGCGCCGCGTGGGCGACGCAGGTGTCCGGGTGCGCCAGCTTGAATGCTTCCAGCGCGGGGAATTCGCTCGCGCCGATCAGCAACAGGCGGAGCGGGGCATAACGATCCAGCAAAGCGGCCAGCGCCTGCTGGGGCGTGCGCGAAGAAATACCTGAAATCATCGAAGTTCCTCAATCAGAGCGCCAAGACTAGCCTGCCCGAAGGTCCAGATATAGAGCGCCGTCGCGCTAAAAGTGTCGATCAGCCGTGAACACTGGATAAAACTGCAATGGCCTATTGCTGGCGGAGATTAAAGCTCGGGTCTTTACTACCTGAATCGGTTCTAAGCCGATCCCTCAGGAGAAAACTAGATGAGCATAGTTCGGACAGCATTACCCTTGGTTCTGCTAACCAGTGTGTTGACTGGTTGCGCAGGTTTGCAGAAAACCGACTGGCCGACCTGTGCGGCAGTCGGCGGTGTAATCGGTGCGGGTCTCGGCGCGACCGAGAGCTCGGCATGGGCAGGGTACGGCGCTCTGCTGGTTGGCGGTACGGCCGCTGCCTATTGCTGGGTTCACGGTGATGGCGACGAAGACGGCGATGGCGTGCCGGACAGCCGCGACAAGTGCCCGGGCACGCCTAGAGGCGTGAAGGTCGATGCCGACGGTTGCCCACCACCAGTCCCTGCGCCAGTGGTTGAAGAGGCGGTTGTGGTCAAGGAAGAAACCATCGTCATCCGCGATGTTCACTTCCAGTTCGACAAAGCCACACTCACCCCTTCTGACAAACAGGTGCTCGATAAGATCGCCACTCGTTTGAAAGCTGAAGCCCCTACTGCTCAGTTGACCGTTACTGGCCATACTGACAGCGTGGGCAGTGATACCTACAACCAGAAACTGTCGGATAAACGCGCTCACTCGGTGGTTGAGTACCTCATTCAGGAAGGCGTGCCGCGCAGCAACTTCGTGTCTGTTTCCGGTGCCGGTGAAAGTCAGCCGGTGGCCGATAACAAAACCGCCGACGGCCGTGCACAGAACCGTCGCACCGAAATCAAAATCCAACGCTAGATCCCTCGCATCCGTGGCTTGTGCAGTCACGGATGCGGGTCTTTACTCCTGTGTAACCGGCGTCGGCCGGTAACACAGGAGCTTTCACCATGAGCCTTCTCACACGGACCGTCTGGCCGGTTGTGCTGCTTGGCAGCCTGTTGACCGGTTGCGCTACTCACAGCGATGGCACTGCCCCCCTCAATCAACGTACCTGGCCGATCTGCAGCGTTATCGGTGGCCTGGTCGGTGGTGGCCTGGGCGCTATCGAAAGTGGCGGTTGGGCGGCCGGCGGAGCGGCGCTTGGTATCTTGACCGGTGGCCTGATCTGCTACGCGCAGGATGGCGACGAAGATGGCGATGGTGTCTTCGATCGACGCGATCGCTGCCCGGATACGCCGGCCAATACTCCGGTCGAACATCACGGTTGTCCGCTGCCGCAATACCCGGCCAGTGTGAATCCCGCTGAACCTGCACAATCTGAAGTCATCACCCTGAGCGATGCGGGCGATGTGTTGTTTGCGTTCAACAAATCCGACCTGACACCCTCGGCGCAAAGTCAGCTGGACTCGTTCATACCCAAACTGCAAAGCGCCGATGTGGTCAGCATCAAAGTGATCGGCCACACCGACAGCGTGGGTGACGACGCCTATAACCAGGCACTCTCGGAGCGACGCGCCAGCAGCGTGGCCGCTTACTTGCTGGGCATGGGCCTGGCGCCCGGCAAACTCACCAGCGAAGGCCGGGGCGAAAGCGCGCCGGTGGCCGATAACGAAACAGAAGAAGGCCGCGCGAAAAACCGTCGCGTGGAATTGCACATCAATCGCTGAGCCCCGTGATAGAGCCGTCGGCCAATGATTGCAGTGGCGCCGACGGCCATTCGGCGGCCTTCATGAAGAATTTTCCGTTGCCCTCTGGCTTATCCCGCGTGGAAGCCGTTACTGTGCGTGCAAAGAATAATTCTCAACGGGGGGGCGTATGAAGGTGTTTTGGGGGCTGGGTAAGCTGTTGACCCTGCTGTTCTGGCTGGTGGTGTTGGTCAATCTGCTGATGCCCTTTGTCAATCCGCTGCACCTGTTGGTCAATCTGGCCGGCGGCCTGCTGGCGTTCCTTCATCTTCTTGAGGCGGTGTTCTGTTTCCGCAGTCTCCGGGGCCGCGCCCACCCTTGGCGTGATCGCTTGAAGATTGTCTTTTTCGGTGTTTTCCACCTGCAAACCATTCCGGCTCCTGCCGTACCGAAGGCTTCCCATGCGTAAACTCTGTCTGCTCGCCGCACTCGTCAGCCCATTCGCCTGCGCCCAGGTGGTCAGCGTCGAAACCAACTCGCTGATGCGCTTGCCCAATACCACCAGCACCTTGCAGCTGGAACGCCTGGAAGTGGCCGATTACGGCACGTTGCTGATTCCCTCGAACGTGACCGAAGTCAGCGTCGGCGAATTGCGCCTGGGGCGTGAAGCGCGGATCGCCATCGTGCCCGGCGAAACGGCGCTGGAGTTGAAGGTCAGCCGCGCCCAATTGTCCGAAGGCAGCCAGATTACCGCTCGCGGTGCACCGGGTACTTACCTCAAGGCGGCTCGCTCGGGACGTAACCTGAATGTGCAGATCAAGGCACTGAATGCACCGCAGTTGGTGGTTGATGCTCGCGGCGGCGCAGGTGCACCGGGGTTTGTCGGCCTCGACGGCGCCAATGGTCAGGCACCGGGTTGCACCTGGGGCCAGGCCGGTCGCGGGGCCGATGGCAGCGATGGCAGCGACGGTCAGCCGGGTGCGCCGGGTGCGCTGGTCAGGCTGGAAGTGCCGCGTGATTATCCGGCGGAGCAGATCAAGGTTCAGGTCGCCGGCGGTGCGGGTGGTCTGGCCGGTCCTGGCGGTAAGCCGGGGGCGGGTGGCAAGGCCAAGGGGTGCTTCGTCTACAAGGCCGATGGCGGCAAGAGCGGCAAGCCTGGCGTTGACGGCCAGCCGGGGCCTGCAGGCGCGGCGGGTTCGGTGACGGTTCAAAGGTTGTAAGTGGTTTCGGACAATTTCGTCGTCTGAACGATTGCCTTCGCGGGCAAGTCGGATCGCCGCACCGCTCGCTCCTACAGGGATCACGCTGTCCATTGTAGGAGCGAGCGGTGCGGCGATCCGACTTGCCCGCGAAGCTTTTAGCTTTTAGAACATCGGCCGAGCCGAGGCGATGGCCACCAGCACCAACCCCACAATCAGATTAATCCCCACCAACCGGCGAATCCTCCCCAGCACCGCAGCCCCCGTCGGCCAATCCTGCGCCGTCACCGCCGTGCGCAATTCCGGCAACAGCAACGCCTGAATCCGGATAAACAGCGCGGTCATCACCACGAACAAGCCCATCATCACCTGCACATAACGTGGCGCGGCCTCGAAACCGCTGTACTGCAAATGAATCATGCCGACACCGCTGACCGGCAACAGCACCACCGCGATCCAGACCCAGCGGAAAAAACCTTGAAACACTTCTACCCACAGCTTCAACCGGGCCGGGCCTTCCAGCGCCTTCATCGCGGCCGGACGCAAGACCATCCAGGCGAAAAACATGCCGCCGACCCACACCAGGGCGGACAGGACATGCAGGGTGTAAACGATGCCAAAAGGTGTCATTGGGGTACTCCGTTCTGCGCGGGATTAATTAGCGCGGTATGATAGCCGCCGAACCGAACCACTGAAAATTTATCCAGCGTTTTTTGCGCCCGACAATCCATGATCAGCACTGAACTCAAAACCACGATCCAGGGCGCCTACTCGCGTTTTCTCGAAGCCAAGAGCCTCAAGCCGCGCTACGGCCAACGCCTGATGATCGCCGAAATTGCCAAGGTCCTCGGTGACATCGACACCGACGACGAAGGCCGGCGCAGTGGCGACCCCGCGATTGTCGCGGTGGAAGCCGGCACCGGTACCGGCAAGACCGTGGCCTACAGCCTTGCGGCGATCCCGACTGCGAAAGCCGCCGGTAAACGCCTGGTGATCGCCACGGCCACCGTGGCCCTGCAAGAACAGATCGTCTACAAGGATCTGCCCGACCTGATGCGCAACAGCGGGCTGAATTTCAGCTTTGCCCTGGCCAAGGGCCGGGGGCGCTACATGTGCCTGTCCAAGCTCGACATGTTGCTCCAGGAAGGTCACGCACAAACCGCTACCGCGCAGTTGTTCGAAGAAGAAGGCTTCAAGATCGAGGTCGATGAGGCCAGTCAGAAGCTGTTCACCAGCATGATCGAGAAGCTCGCCGGCAATAAGTGGGACGGCGACCGCGACAGTTGGTCCACCGCCCTGGAAGACGCCGATTGGGCGCGCCTGACCACCGATCACAGCCAGTGCACCAACCGCCATTGCCCGAACTTCGGCCAGTGCGCCTTCTACAAGGCCCGCGAAGGCATGGGCAAGGTTGACGTGATCGTCACCAACCACGACATGGTCCTGGCGGACCTGGCCCTTGGCGGCGGCGCCGTTTTGCCCGATCCGCGCGACACCATCTACGTGTTCGACGAAGGTCACCACCTGCCGGACAAGGCCATCGGCCACTTCGCCCATTACACGCGCCTGCGCTCCACCGCCGACTGGCTGGAAACCACCGCCAAGAACCTCACCAAGTTGCTCGCCCAGCATCCGCTGCCGGGCGATCTGGGCAAGTTGATCGAGCAGGTGCCGGAACTGGCCCGTGAGATCAAGACCCAGCAGCAATTCATGTTTACCGCCTGCGAACAGGCTGCCGATTTCAAACCCGGCGAAGACGTCGAAGGTCGCGAACGGCCACGTCACCGCTTCGTCGGCGGGGTGATTCCCGAGCACATGCGTGAAATGGGCATCGAGCTGAAAAAGGGGTTTGCCCGTCTCACAGACCTGTTTACCCGGCTTACCGAGTTGCTCAAGGAAGGCATGGACGGCGAGGTCAACATCGGCATCGCCAGCAACCAGGCCGAAGAGTGGTATCCGCTGTTCGGCAGCCTGTTGTCGCGCTCTTCGGGCAACTGGGAGTTGTGGGTCGCATTCACCGCCGAAGACCCGGAAGACAACCCGCCCATGGCGCGCTGGCTGACCCTGGCCGAAAGCGGCTCGCTGTTCGACATCGAAGTCAACGCCAGCCCGATCCTCGCGGCGGAAATGCTCCGGCGTAATCTGTGGAACGTGGCTTACGGCGCGCTGGTGACTTCGGCGACCCTGACTGCACTCGGCACCTTCGACCGCTTCCGCATGCGTGCCGGGCTGCCGAAAAAAGCCGTGACCGCCGTGGTCCCGAGCCCGTTCCATCACGCCGATGCCGGCGTGCTGCGGGTGCCGGACCTGAAAGCCGATCCACGTGATGCAGCGGCCCACACCGCGGCGATCATTCGTGACCTGCCGCAACTGGTTGAAGGTTCGCGCGGCACGCTGGTGCTGTTCTCCTCGCGTAAACAGATGCAGGACGTATTCGACGGTCTCGACCGCGACTGGCGCAAGCAAGTGTTCATTCAAGGCAACCTGTCGAAACAGGAAACCCTGAACAAGCACAAGGCGCGCGTCGATGGCGGCGATTCCAGCGTGCTGTTCGGCCTGGCGAGTTTCGCCGAAGGGGTCGACTTGCCCGGTGCGTACTGCGAGCACGTGGTGATCGCGAAGATTCCATTCTCGGTGCCCGATGATCCGGTCGAAGCGGCACTGGCCGAGTGGATCGAAGCGCGGGGCGGCAATCCATTCATGGAGATCTCCGTACCGGACGCCTCGCTGAAACTGGTCCAGGCCTGCGGTCGCTTGCTGCGAACCGAAGAAGACCGCGGCACCATCACCTTGCTCGACCGGCGTCTGGTCACCCAGCGTTACGGCAAAGCGATCCTCAATGCGTTGCCGCCATTCCGTCGAGAAATTTCCTGATACGACGGTGGGCAAATCTGCCCACCGCGTTGTCTATCTCTCTGCCATCGCTTTTCCACTGGCCATTGTTGGTCGTTAGGGAGATTTTCGTTCTCATGATTCGCCGTTCGTTGCCTGCTGTTTTTGCCTTGTTGTTCACCACGCCTTTGCTCGCCGCTCCCGCAGGCCAGCAGACGCTGTTCAACTTTGTGCGCCCCGCCGACGTGGTCCAGGTGGCGACTCAGGACGCCAGCCTGCCGCAATCCAATGCAGAGCAAACGGCCGAAGGCGAAGTGCTGCGCCGGGTGACGTTCAACCCGGTGGCCCAGCCAACCCTGCGCCTGACCCCGCAAACCGGGGCCTGGGACTGGTCGCAGTCCGGCGTGATGAGCCTGCGTATTCAAAGCGCAATGAACTGGGCCGTGACCCTCTACGTGAAAATCCAGAGCAACGACGGCAAGACGCTGATCAGCCGCGTCGATCTGCCGGCCGGCCCTGCGCAGACGCTGCTGGTGCCGTTGCAGCCGAGCTCGCCGCTGAGCCTGGGCATGAAGGCCGGTCCGCCGATGCCGATGACTGTCGACGGTCAACGCATCCTGTTGGCCAGCAGCGCCGGTGAGCTGGATCGCAGCCAGGTGGTGTCGGTGACGTTGTCGATGGATCAGCCGAAAGTCGCGCAAAGTATCCTGCTGGAACGCTTTGGCGTGCAGGAAGGCGAGGCGGTCACCCAAGCCGTTTATGGCGGCCTGGTGGACGCTTTCGGTCAGTCGACCCGGACCAAGTGGCCGGAGAAGGTCGGCAGCGACGAGCAACTGAAAAGCGCCGCCGCCAAGGAACAGCAACAAACCAAAACCTGGCTGGCCGAGCGCGAGAAGTCGTCGCTGGACAAATTCGGGGGCTGGATAAAAGGCCCGACGTTCAAGGCCAGCGGTTTTTTCCGCAGCGAGAAACGTGACGGTCGCTGGTATCTGGTGACCCCGGAAGGCCATCCTTTTTATTCGCTCGGGGTCAACACCGTTGCGCCGGACGTCAACCAGACTTACATCGCCGGTCGCGAGTGGATGTTCGAATCGCTGCCTAAACCCGAAGAACCGCTGGCCAGTCACTTTGGCGAAGGCGACAACCGGGGTGGCAATGGCGTCGATCAGGGCCGAGGCTACAACGCCGGGCGCTGGTACGATTTCTATGGCGCGAACCTGCAGCGTCTGTATGGCGCCCCTTGCACACCGGGCAGCGACACCAAGGCCGGTGTTGCCGAAGCGGCCAAGGCCGACGCGGTTGAGGCGACGGTCGAGAAGACCGCTGAACAACCCGTCGTTCCTTCCACGGCCGAAGCCGGTGTTGCCGAAGCCGCCAAGGCCGGCGCAGAGGACGCGACCGTCGCGAAAGCGGTCGAGCAGAAACCCGCCGAACCTTGCACCGCCGTGATTGATGAACAACGCTGGGCCAGCCACACCCTGGATCGCCTGCAAGCCTGGGGCTTCAACACCATCGGCAACTGGAGCGCCCCGGAGCTGGGCAACGCGGACCGCGTGCCCTACACCTTGCCGCTGTCGATCGTCGGCGATTACGCCAGCATCAGCACCGGCACCGACTGGTGGGGCGGCATGCCTGACCCGTTCGACCCGCGTTTCGCCATGGCCACCGAGCGCGCCGTGGCCATCGCCGCCCGCGATCATCGAGACGACCCTTGGCTGATCGGTTACTTCGCCGACAACGAACTGGCCTGGGCCGGTCCTGGTGACGACCCGAAAGCCCGCTACGCGCTGGCCTACGGCACCTTGAAAATGACCACCGACGTGCCGGCCAAACGCGCGTTCCTCAAGCAACTGCGCGACAAGTACCGCAATCAGGCAGGCCTGTCCAAAGCCTGGGGCATCGACTTGCCGGCTTGGGAATTGATGGAAGACCCGGGCTTCGTGCCGCCGCTGCCAAGTGCTGAGTACCCGGAAATCGAAGCCGACTTCAAATACTTCCAGAAGGTCTTCGCTGACACGTACTTCAAAACCATTTCCGACTCGCTCAAGTGGCACGCACCGAATCAGCTGCTGCTGGGCGGCCGTTTCGCCATCAGCACCCCGGAAGCCGTGGAATCCTGTGCGCAGTATTGCGATGTGCTGAGCTTCAACATGTACACCCTGCAACCGCAAGACGGTTACGACTTCGCCAAATTGCGCAGCCTGGACAAACCGGTGCTGATCACCGAATTCAACTTCGGCTCGGCCGATCGCGGCCCGTTCTGGGGCGGCGTGACGCAACTGGCGAAGGAAGAGGATCGTGGCCCGGCTTACGCCAACTTCCTGAAACAGGCACTGAGCGAGCCGTCGATTGTCGGCGCGCACTGGTTCCAGTACCTCGATCAACCGGTGACCGGTCGTCTGCTGGACGGTGAAAACGGGCACTTTGGTTTGGTCGGCATTACCGATCTGCCGTTTCAGGGCTTCGTCGAAAGCGTGCGCAAGAGCAACCTGGCGGCCGTTGATCAGTTGGGCAAAGAGGCCGAGAAGGCCAAGGCTGAAGCGGATAAAGCCAGCCACGATGCCGAAGGCGGGCGAAAAGCTGAAGCCGGCAAGGGCCCGGGGAAGGGCGCCGGGCAGGCGGGTGGGCATTCGGGGAATGGTCATTAAGGCCTGATCTACTGCGTTATCGTTCTTCGCGGGCAAGCCTCGCTCCTACAGGTTCGGTGGTGCTCCTGTAGGAGCGAGGCTTGCCCGCGAAGGCGTCCTCAAAAACACCATGAATTCCAGATCCAATAGATCGGCAATCCGACCGCCCGGCCCAACCCTGTTCCCAAAACCATCAATGGCTGGAACAATGCCGGCCACTTTGTAGAACGTTTGTCCGAGGGAGTAGCGGGTGCAGATTCAGGGTCATTACGAGCTTAAGTTCGAAGCGGTTCGCGAAGCGTTCGCGGCGTTGTTCGACGATCCCCAGGAGCGTGGCGCAGCGTTGTGCATCCAGGTCGGCGGCGAAACCGTTCTCGACCTCTGGTCCGGCACCGCCGACAAGGATGGCCATGAGGCCTGGCACAGCGACACCATCGCCAACCTGTTTTCCTGCACCAAGACCTTCACCGCCGTCACCGCCCTGCAACTGGTCGCCGAAGGCAAGCTGCAACTGGATGCCCCGGTTGCCCGCTATTGGCCCGAATTCGCTGCCGCCGGCAAGGAATCCGTCACCTTGCGTCAACTGCTCTGCCATCAGGCTGGTTTGCCGGCGTTGCGCGAGTTGCTGGCTCCGGAAGCGCTTTACGACTGGCAAACCATGGTCGATGCGCTGGCCGCCGAATCGCCTTGGTGGACGCCGGGCACCGGTCACGGTTATGCCGCGATCACCTATGGCTGGCTGGTCGGCGAGTTACTGCGCCGTGCCGACGGCCGTGGGCCGGGCGAGTCCATTGTGGCCCGCGTGGCCAAACCGTTGGGCCTGGATTTTCACGTCGGTCTGGCGGATGAAGAATTCCATCGCGTGGCGCACATCGCCCGTGGCAAGGGCAACGTCGGCGATGCCGCGGCCCAGCGTCTGCTGCAAGTGACGATGCGTGAACCGACGGCCATGACCACGCGGGCCTTTACTAACCCGCCGTCGGTCCTGACCAGCACCAACAAACCGGAATGGCGGCGCATGCAACAACCGGCGGCCAACGGCCACGGCAATGCCCGCAGCCTGGCCGGGTTCTACGCCGGGCTGCTCGACGGCAGCCTGCTGGAAAGCGAGATGCTCGATGAGCTGACCCGCGAACACAGCCTCGGCGAAGACAAGACTTTACTGACCCGGACCCGTTTCGGTCTGGGTTGCATGCTCGATCAACCGGATGTCCCGAACGCCACATACGGTCTCGGCCCACGTGCGTTCGGTCACCCGGGCGCTGGCGGCTCCATCGGTTTTGCTGACCCTGAACACGATGTCGCCTTCGGTTTTGTGACAAATACACTGGGGCCTTACGTCTTGATGGATCCGCGCGCGCAAAAGCTCGCGCGGGTACTGGCCACTTGTCTGTAAAACGCGCTGAAGGGTTCCAGGGCCGGAACCCGAAAGCCTTTATGTTTTCCAACCGTCTGTTTATCCGGGTCATGCCGGCCTGAATTTTTATGACTTCTTTTTTGTGGATTTCCAATGTCACTCAATAAAACCACCCTCGCTTTGGCCCTGTGTGTCGCTGTTACCGGTTGTGCGCAGACACCAAAAAATGATTCGGATGGCAGCAGCTGGTGGCCGTTCGGTTCCTCCGACAAAGTCGCGGCGAAAGAGCCGGCTCCCGCGCCGGCACCTGTGAAGCCTGCCGAGGTGGCCCCGGTTGCCAAGGTTGAAGCCGACGCCGGTGGCAAATGGTGGTGGCCGTTCGGCGGCAAAGAGCAGAGCACGGCCAAAGTCGTGCCGATGCCTGACCCTAAAGTCACTCAGGCCTGGCTCGACGATTACGAACCGCGCCTGCGCACCGCGATCAAGGACAGCAACCTGCAACTCGAGCGCCGTGAAAACGTGCTGGTGGTCACCGCGCCAGTAGAAGGTTCGTTCAACCCGGACCGTCCGGCCATGTTGCTGCCGGTGACTCTCGGCCCGTTCACTCGCGTTGCGAAAATCCTTGAAGTCGATCCGAAGACCGCCGTGCTGGTATTGGGTCACAGCGACACCTCGGGCGCCGCACCGGCCAACGTGAAACTGAGCCAGGAACGCGCACAAGCCGTGGCGGCGATTTTCCGCCTCAGCGGTCTGCAGCGTGATCGCCTGATGCTGCGCGGCATGGGCGGCGAAGCCCCGCGTGCGGCTAACGACAGCGTTGAAGGCCGTGCCTTGAACCGTCGTGTCGAACTGCTGGTGACTCCGCAAAACACCATGGTTGCGCTGTTGAGCAAGTACAACATGCCAGCTCCTGCACCGGTGAAACTGGTCGCTGCCCAGGACGTCAAGCCAGTGGCCAAGCCGGTCACCCCGGCACCGGCCGCGAAGAAAGCCGCTGTACCTGCCACGAAAAAAGCGCCGGCCAAGAAAGCCGCCGCCAAGAAGGCTCCGGCTAAAACCGCGACGCCGGCCAAAAAGACCACGCCGGCCAAAGCCGCGGCAGCTGACAAAAAAGTCGTTGTCGCCGATCCTGTGAAAAAGTGATTCGTTAACCAAAAGGAATGCGCCATGACCCAGGGCCTGGCTGATATGCGTCGCGACTACACCCGAGACGGCCTGACCGAGGCACAAGCCCCGGCCGAGCCGTTCGCGCTGTTCCATCAGTGGTTTGCCGACGCGGTGAAAACCGAGCAGCCGCCGGTGGAAGCCAACGCCATGACCCTGGCCACCGTCGACCAGGACGGTCGGCCGCATTGCCGCATTTTGCTGCTCAAGGGCCTGGATGCGCAGGGCTTCACCTTCTTCACCAACTACGACAGCGCCAAGGGCCAGCATCTGACCGCGAACCCGTTCGCGGCCATGACGTTTTTCTGGCCGGCCCTTGAGCGTCAGGTCCGTGTAGAAGGTCGGGTGGTGAAGGTCACGCCTGAGGAGTCCGATGCCTACTTCCAGGTCCGGCCGCTGGGCAGTCGCCTTGGTGCCTGGGCTTCGCCGCAAAGCCGCGTGATCGCCGATCGCGCCGAGCTGGAAGCGTTGCTCAAGAACACCGAGCAACGTTTCAGCGATACGCAGCCTCATTGCCCTGAGCACTGGGGCGGTTATCGTCTGCTGCCTGAGCGCATCGAATTCTGGCAGGGCCGTTCGAGCCGCCTGCACGATCGCCTCAACTATCGTTTGCAAGGCGCCGACTGGATTCTTGAACGTCTGGCGCCCTGAGCAGTCTACCGACCGGGATAGCCTGCGGCAGCGGCCTCCAGCCACTGCGGCAGGTCCCGACGCTTGATTTTCTGCGCTTGAGCGTTCGCCAGTTGCTGGAGCATGTAGGCTCTTTTCTGCTCATCGCTCCCCGCCAGGGCTAGCGCCATATCGCGGTCCATCCAGCGTTTGATCCGTACGTACAACCACCCATGGAAGTACAGGCCGGCGACCGTGGTGACGACAATGATGAAGTAATCCATGAAAATCCTTGGGGCAGCGGCGCAGATCTCGTCATTTGCCGCTACTGTTTGATGAGTTCGTGGAGGTCCCTGTACCGGGCCTGAATCAAACCAATATTATCGGGGCGACGTCGTGACACACGTCAAGCTGCGGAGTTTAATGGTTACCTGTCCTTTGGAGTTGATGTTATGCGTAAGTCTGTTCTGCTGGTTGCTTCCTTTTCCACGATGGCAATGTTGCTCACTGGCTGCCAATCGAGCTTGACCGGTGACTCCTATTCCCGTGACGAAGCGCGTCGTGTGCAGACCGTTCGCATGGGCACCATCGAATCCCTGCGTCCGGTGAAAATCGAAGGCACCAAGACTCCGATCGGCGGCCTCGCCGGCGCGGCGGTCGGTGGTGTTGGCGGCAGCGCCATCGGCGGTGGTAAAGGCAGCATCGTCGCTGCAGTCATCGGCGCCGTGGCTGGCGGGCTGATCGGCTCGGCCACTGAAGAAGGCCTGACCCGTACCCAAGGTGTGGAAATCACCGTTCGTGAAGACGACGGCAGCATGCGTGCCTATGTGCAGCAGGTTCAGGAGAATGAAGTGTTCCGTGTGGGTGAGCGGGTGCGGATTGCTACTGTAGATGGTACGAGCCGCGTTACGCACTAAGCGGGAAAGCGGGTAAAAGAAAACCCCGATCAGCGTGAGCTGGTTGGGGTTTTTTTTGAGGCGGGGTTTTGGATTGGGGGGATATCCGTTTCTGCGGTAACGGCTTCCATCGGTTTCGCCCTTACGGCGAGTCACTTGGAGAAGCGCCAAGTAACCAAGCGCTTTTGCCCCTTTCGTTCGGTGGCTCGCTAATGCTCGCCATGCCCTCGCTCCGGTCCTGCTCCGTGGGCCCGCCGCGATCGGCCATCCTTGGCCGTGCGCGGCTAACCCGGCATCCATGCCGGGTTGCCCACTGCGCAGAACCTGCGCTCGGCCTCTCGAGGGGGCGCTCAGATCAAAAGCTGAAGGCGAGCTAACGCTCGGCCTGCTGAGTGGTGAAAAGCAAAAGCGTATGGCGATTTCCTGTAGGAGCCGGCTAGCCGGCGATGGCGTCCGTCCAGTCAATAAACAGGTTGATTGACCCACCGCCACCGCCACCGCCACCGCCATCGCCATCGCCAGCAAGCCGGCTCCTACAGGGTTAATGTGCGAGCGATGCCACCACAACCATTCAGGATTAGCGCTCGCCTTGCTTGCGACTTGCCGCCGCCGTCACCGCATATCCAATCAACGCTGCCAATATCGACCCGGTCAAAATCCCCATCCGGTCCATCCCGGCGTACTCACTGACGCCCGGTTCAAACGCCAGGGAACCGACAAACAAACTCATGGTGAAACCAATCCCGCAGAGGATCGCAACCCCCAGCACCTGGCCCCAATTGGCGCCTTGGGGCAGGGCGGCGATGCCGGTTTTTACCGCGAGCCAGGTCAGGCCGAACACGCCGAGTGTCTTGCCCAGCAGCAGGCCGATCGCGATGCCCATCGGCACGTGATGGGTGAAGCTTTCGACGGTCACGCCGCTCAGGGACAGGCCGGCGTTGGCGAAGGCGAACAGCGGCAGGATGCCGTAGGCGACCCACGGGTGCAGGGCGTGTTCCAGCGTCAGCAGCGGCGACGGCTCGGCGTTTTTGGTGCGCAGTGGAATGCAGAAGGCCAGGGTTACGCCGGCCAGCGTGGCGTGGACACCGCTTTTGAGTACGCACACCCACAGGATCAAACCGATGATCATGTACGGCCCGAGCTTGACCACGCCGAGCCGGTTCATCGCGATCAGCGCGACGATGCAGGCCGCGGCCAACGCCAGGGACAGGGTCGACAGCGCGCCGGAATAGAAGATCGCAATGACGATGATCGCGCCGAGGTCGTCGATGATCGCCAGGGTCATCAGGAACAGTTTCAGCGACACCGGCACACGCTTGCCCAGCAGGGCGAGGACGCCGAGGGCGAAGGCGATGTCGGTCGCCATCGGAATGGCCCAGCCACCGAGCGCAGCGGGGTTGTCACGGTTGAAGAACCAGTAGACCAACGCCGGCACGACCATGCCGCCAATCGCCGCAGCTCCGGGCAGGACCACCTGTGAAGGCTTCGACAGCTGACCGTCGAGGACTTCGCGCTTTACTTCCAGGCCGATCAGCAGGAAGAACAGGGCCATCAGGCCGTCGTTGATCCACAGCAGTGCCGGTTTGGCGATTTGCAGCGCGCCGACCTGAGCCACCACCGGGGTGTCCAGAAAGCTGCTGTAGAGCCACGACAACGGGGAGTTGTTGATGATCAAAGCCAGGGCTGCTGCGGCGATCAACAACAGACCGCTGGCAGCTTCCAACTGAAAGAAACGCGTGAAAGTGCTACGCAGAGGCAAGGTCGCTCTCCATCGAATAATCAAAAAGGTGGCACACCCTAACCCGTACCGTTAGTTGTTAAAACAAAAGTTATATTCTTTTTTGTTATATGCCGTTACAGCGCGAAAGGCGACACGGACCTGAGCCTAGCAGTTGCCGGACGTATTGAAGCTCAGCTGTATCTGTGCGCGATGTCGGATTTTTCCTAAGCTTGTGGGCTGAGCCTTGTGCCAAGGCCGACTCAACGAGAAAACCATCATGAGCGACAACCGACAGTGGGCCCGGGAAGCCATCCGGATCATCGAAGCGGACTTCCAGCGCAGCGCCGACACCCACCTGATCCCCTTGCCGCTGCCGGGGTTGCCGGGCATCGAGTTGTATTTCAAGGATGAGTCGAGCCATCCCACCGGCAGCCTGAAACATCGCCTGGCGCGTTCGTTGTTCCTCTATGCGCTGTGTAACGGCTGGCTTAAACCCGGCGCGCCGGTGATCGAAGCGTCCAGCGGTTCGACGGCGATTTCCGAGGCGTACTTCGCCCGTTTGCTCGGCCTGCCGTTTATTGCAGTGATGCCGGCCACCACCTCCAAAGAGAAGATCGCGCAGATCGAGTTCTACGGTGGCAAGAGCCATTTGGTGGATGATCCGACGCAGATCTATGCCGAATCCGAGCGCCTGGCGCGCGAGCACGACGGGCACTTTATCGATCAGTTCACCTACGCCGAACGCGCCACCGACTGGCGGGCGAACAACAACATCGCCGAATCGATCTTCCATCAGATGCGTTTTGAACAGCACCCGGAGCCGAGCTGGCTGATTTCCAGCCCCGGCACCGGCGGCACCACGGCGACCCTCGGGCGATACGTGCGTTATCGCCAGCATTGCACTCGTGTGCTGTGTGCCGATGCCGAGCGCTCGGTGTTTTTCGATTACTACCTGACTGGCGATGCCAGTCTTCGCCTGGATCACGGTTCGCGGATCGAAGGCATCGGTCGGCCACGGGTCGAGGCGTCGTTTCTGCCAAAGGTGATCGATGCGATGGTCAAGGTGCCGGACGATCTGTCACTGGCGGCCAT
Organism: Pseudomonas sp. BF-RE-22; assembly: GCF_019956155.1. NCBI lineage: Bacteria > Pseudomonadati > Pseudomonadota > Gammaproteobacteria > Pseudomonadales > Pseudomonadaceae > Pseudomonas > Pseudomonas sp. BF-RE-22. Next base: position 223,272 of record NZ_JAHBDD010000086.1, read on the forward strand.
GCATTACCTGGCGCAGCGTTTGGGACGTCGGGTGGGCGGGTCGAGCGGGACCAATCTGATTGGTGCGTTGATGGCGGCGCAACAGATGGTGGCGGCGGGGGAAACGGGGTCGATCGTGGCGATTCTGTGCGATGGCGGCGAGCGCTATGAGACCAGTTATTACGATCAGGCCTGGCTCAAGGCGCAGGGGTATGAGTTGAGTGGGTTGATGGCGGCGGTGGCAGCGAGTGTCGAGCGCGGCGAGCCGCTTCCAGCGACCGTGCTGCGCGCCAACATCTAACGGCTAACGACGCCCCTGTAGGAGCGAGGCTTGCCCGCGAAGAACGATAACGCGGTCTGTCTGAATGTCCGCGTTATCGTTC